>CAIMMQ010000027.1 GCA_903842675.1 uncultured Actinomycetes bacterium | reverse complement strand
CTTGGTTAGGTGAATTGCGAATCTTTTTAACAGCAGTAGACCAATCTTTAATTGGTGCCCCGTTGATTGCAGTGATCTCATCCCCCACCATTAGCCCCGCGGCCTTTGCTGGTGATGGCGGTGCATCGGGCGCACATTTTGCATCAGCTGCACCTGTCGAATTCGAGATGATGCACGGAACTACTTCTCCGACCTTGTTTGAAATAGCCGTTGTTCCAACACCTGCGAGTAGTAATACCAATATTAAGAAGCCCAACACAAAGTGTAGGAAAGAACCGGCGCCTAAAACGATTAACCGCTTTGGTGCGGATGCTAAATAGAATGCCCGGCCGCGATCACTTTCTTCCATCTCTTCATTGACAGACATCCCAACGATTCGACAGTAGCCACCGGCTGGAATTGCCTTGATGCCAAATTCGGTTTCACCGCGAGTGAATGACCAGATGCGCTTGCCAAAACCTAAGAAAAATTCGGTAACTTTCATATCAAAGCGACGTGCCGTTAAAAAGTGACCAGCCTCATGAACCATAACTGAGAAAAGCAAAGCCACAACGAAAGCAATTACCCCTGCTACACCTAGAAAACTCATCTGCGCTCCTGAACTAATAGCCTTGCCTGATTGCGCGCATCATTCTCTATCGCGGTGACATCAGAAATATCTCGGATGGTGATCGGTGACTGGGATCCTAATTTTTGAACACTCTCCTCCACAATATCTACAATCTGCGTGAAGGAAATTTCGCCGGCAAAGAATGCTGCAACTGCAACTTCATTGCTTGCATTAAATATTGCTGGCAGACCGCCACCTAATTCGCCGCATCGTCTGGCCAAATCAACAGCCGGGAACTTAGCGCTATCTAGCGGCGCAAAATCCCAAGTATGTTTGCTATTCCAGTCAAGTGGTGGTGTCGCCTTTGCGACTCGGTGGCCATCCGCAATTGCATAAGCAATCGGCCCCTTCATATTTGGCGGTGATGCCTGCGCAATTGTCGAACCATCAATGAATTCCACCATTGAGTGAATTACGGATTGCGGATGAATCACCGCAGAGATCGCCGAATACGGCAGATCGAAAAGGTGATGAGCTTCAATAATTTCGAGCGCCTTATTCATCAGCGTTGCTGAGTTAATGGTTACCACTGGCCCCATACTCCAAGTTGGATGTGCGAGCGCCTGGGCAACAGTTACACCGCTCAAATCTGCCAGATCGCGGAATGGGCCACCACTTGCCGTAAGAATTACTTGTTTAACTTCAGAGCGCTTCCCACTTAAAAAACATTGATACAAAGCAGAGTGTTCCGAATCAACTGGAATTATTCGGTCGCTACCAAATGCCATTACTAAGTCGCCACCAGCAACCAGTGATTCTTTATTTGCAAGTGCTACTTTATTTCCCACGCCTAACGCTGCAAGGGTTGGCCCAAGCCCAATCGAACCAGTGATGCCATTTAAAACTATGTCGCAAGGAATAGTCGCGATTTCACTTGAAGCGTTTGCGCCATCAATTACTTGAAGTTCGCCGGCAATACCCTCGTAACCCTCGTAGCCCTCATACATTTTTTTCTCAGCAGTTGTGCCAACAATTGGTACTGAAAACTTCTTCGCTTGCTCAAATAGCAATTGCAGGTTTCCTGACCCTGCCGATAGTCCAACAACCCGAAATTTGTCTTGATTGGCTGCCACTATTTCCAGCGCTTGGACACCAATGGATCCGGTGGATCCAAGAATCACAATTTCGCGCATGCGCCTATCTTATGGAATACCGAGGTGCGCTGACGCCTCGGCTAGACTGTGAATATGAATACCGGCCCACATATCCCGCAGGAACGTCGCTTAGTCACAGCAATTCCTGGTCCAAAATCCCAGGAAATTATCAAACGGCGAAGTGAAGCAGTTTCGGCTTCCTTGGGAATGGCAATTCCAGTCGTTGTTACACAAGCTGGTGGTGGTGTAATTGTTGATATTGATGGAAATTCAATTATTGATATGGGTGCGGGTATCGCAGTTGTTAGCGTAGGAAATAGCGCAGATCGCGTAGTTAAGAATGTTATTGAACAAGTACAAGCCTTTACTCATACCTGTTTCATGATTGCGCCATACCTTGGCTATATCGAAGTTTGCGAAGCACTAAATCGATTGACTCCTGGAACACATAAAAAGAAATCGGTACTACTTAACTCTGGCGCCGAAGCAGTTGAAAATGCCGTAAAGATTGCGCGTGCCTACACCAAGCGCCAAGCAGTTATTGTCTTTGAGCATGGCTACCACGGTCGAACAAACCTCACGATGGGTATGACCGCGAAGAACATGCCATACAAAGAAGGTTTCGGTCCATTTGCTGGCGAGATTTATCGGATGCCAATGGCTTATCCATTCCGATGGACTGGCGAGCGCACAAAAGTTACTGAGCAAGCGCTAGATATTGTTACCCATAAAATAGAGAAAGAAATTGGCGCAAAAAACGTCGCCGCAATTGTTATTGAACCTATCCAAGGTGAGGGCGGTTTTATCGTTCCACCAAAAGGATTCCTACCTGGGCTAGCAAACTTTGCTAAAGCAAATGGCATTGTCTTTGTTGCCGATGAAGTTCAAACCGGTTTTGGTCGTACTGGAAATATGTTTGCGATAGAAGATGAGAATGTTGACGCAGATTTAGTTGTAACAGCGAAAGGTATCGCCGGTGGCTTCCCGCTTGCTGGCGTAACTGGGCGCGCTGAAATGTTGGACTCGGTCCATGCAAGTGGCTTGGGTGGAACATTTGGTGGAAATCCAGTTGCCTGCGCAGCTGCCCTCGGTGCTATCGCAACAATTGAAGAAGAGAATTTGGTGGCCCGGGCTAACCAAATCGGCAAGATTATGACCGATGCAATGAACGCTATGGCTAAGAAATATTCAATCATTGGCGAGGTTCGTGGTCGCGGTGCAATGCAAGCATTTGAATTAGTAAAGCCAGGAACTGATGAACCAAATGCGGAAGCGGTTGGCGCAATTATTAAGTTCTGCCAGCAAAATGGCGTTCTTATTCTCAGCGCCGGAACTTACGGAAATGTGATCAGACTTCTTCCACCGCTAGTAATACCCGAGAACCTTTTGAATGAAGCACTTGGCATAATCGACCAGGCATTTGCTTCAATCTCTTAAATAGAGTTAACGGTCTAGCAAATTGCGCGTAGGTGAATAAGTTCCGCCTTTTTTGCGCAAAGTAATTGCACTCAAAGCTTCAAGGACAACCCGGTTAGCCAAAATTGCAGTTATGTCTGCGCTGTCGTAGGCCGGCGCAACTTCAACGATATCCATTCCAACAATCGGAAGTTCCAAGCAGATTCGGCGGACCGCTTCTAATAACTCGCGACTAGTCATGCCGCCAGGTTCTGGAGTTCCAGTGCCCGGAGCCATACCTGGATCTACAACATCGATATCGACTGAGAGAAAAACGCCATCGCAGCCATCGGTAAGTGTGGCGAAAGATTCGTCGAGAACCTCTTTCATTCCTCGGTGATGTATTTCAGTCATTTCATAGGAGCGCATCCCTTGATCGCGCATCCATTTCAAAGTTACATCATCTGGCCAATAACCACGCAAACCAAGTTGTAAGAATCGGTCTCCCCGTACGGCGCCAGTTTCAATCAATCTGCGCATCGGAGTTCCGTGGCCAACCAGTGCGCCAAATTGTGACTCAGCTGTATCAGCATGCGCATCGAAGTGAATCATAGAAATTTTGCCAAGACCACGGTGATTTGCAATACCAGCAACATCTGCTGAAGCAATCGAATGGTCTCCCCCAAGCACAACCGCAATTGCACCTGCTCTAGAAATTATTTCTGTGGCATCAGCAAGAAGTGCAAGTGAGGCAGTCAAATCGCCACCAGGCATAAGTAGATCTCCAGCATCAAAAATCTTTAACTCTTTTAGGGCGTCGACTCGCATTGAAAGATGTGGTCGCTCGGCATCATGTGGCAAATAGTCGCCACCGCGAATTGCTTGTGGCCCATGCTTTGCACCAGAGCGATGACTTGTACCGCTATCAATTGGTGCGCCAATTATTACAACATCTGCGCCTTTGAAAGTTTCTGGCTTTGCTAAATCACAACGTGGGATCCCAAGGAATGTGAAGTCCGGGCCATACATGTTTCCGTGATTTGCCATAACCGAACCTTACTGAACTCTAGTTTAAATTGCGCCATTTCTACGACGTCCCACGAACTGACCAAGCAGAACTACGCCCAAAGCAATTATGAACATGGATGCTCCGATCACATTTGCCTGCGGAGGTAGCCCACGTTGTGCCGAAATATAAACAAATTTTGGAAAGGTGTTTACATTTCCAGAATTGAAATTGGTAATAATGAAATCATCAAAGGAAAGGCTAAATGCCAGGAGCGCAGCTCCCGCGATTCCCGGTGCTAAAAGTGGCAAGGTCACCCGACGGAAAGTTTCACGCTCATCGGCATATAAATCCATCGCTGCTTGTTCAAGCCTGGGATCCAGGCTAGCGATGCGTGCCTTTACTGTTACTACAACAAAGGAGATACAGAACATTACGTGCGCGATAACAATGGTTGCAAACCCTGGGTTTATTCCAAAATTAAGAAACATCGTAAGTAACGAGGCGCCCATAACAATTTCCGGCGTTGCCATTGGCAGGAATATCAACATATTAACTAGTGAGCGCCCTTTGAATGCATATCGCCCGATTGCAAATGCAATCAAGGTACCGAGTAGTGTTGCAATTGCGGTGGATAACAGCCCGATCTTAAGTGAATTCCCCAGCGCGTTGCAGACATCAGGAGCTCCGCAAGGATTGCGCCAATTGTTAAAGGTGAAACCTCGCCAAACTAAGTTGCTCTTGGTCGAGTTGTTAAATGAGAAAACAAAGGTATAAAGAACCGGAATGAATAGATAGGTAAATCCAAGAACCGCATAAATACGAATTAGGTTTCTAGAAAACCACCTGGTCGCTGTTTTCAAAGGAGTTCCTCGGTGCCAGCTTTGCGAATGTAGAGCATGACCATCACTAAAATTGTTACCATCAGAATAAAGGAGAGCGCAGCGGCTCCTGGGTAGTCAACTATTTGAAGGTATCTAGCATCAATAACATTGCCAATCATCTTTGTACTGGGATTACCAAGCAGTTCGGCATTTATGTAATCACCGGCGGCGGGTATGAATGTTAAAAGAGTTCCTGCGACGACACCTGGCATTGATAGGGGCAGGGTAACTTTGCGAAATGTTGTGAAAGCGTTCGCATATAAATCTCCGGAGGCTTCCATGGTTCTTGGATCGATTCGTTCTAAGCTGGCATAAAGCGGCAACGTCATAAAGGGCAGGAAGTTGTAAGTAAGTCCTGCCACGACCGCAAAGGGTGTTGCGGTTAAATGTCCGGTGGCGCCCAGTAAATGAACACCGCGCAATACCTTAATAACTAGACCTTGTTCACCAAGAATTTGTTGCCAGGCCACGGTCCGAAGTAAGAACGATGTAAAGAAAGGCGCCACGACCAACACAAGAAGTGTGTTCTTCCAACGCCCAGATTTAAATGCAATTGCATACGCGAGTGGATAAGAGATCAATAACCCAAGTGCGGTGGCGATGAAGGCATACTCAAAAGATCTTAAGAACTGAGCCCGAGCGCCAACGATCGCATCAATGAAATTTGCGAATCGATAGGTTTGAATGTAGTCGCCAATATTTACGCCAGGTGTTTGGGTCGAGGTAGTTAACAATTGATAGATCGGCGTTACAAAAAATGCCATCAACCAAATCAAACCTGGTGCCAGCAAAATATAGGGCCAGAGTCTCTTGCGGTTAAGCCGGGCCTTGACCAAAGCCATAACTAATCTTCATCCGGATGCGCTTCAGAGCCCGCGCTAGCATCTTCTTTTCCATCCAATCCGAAAGTGAAAATTGGTTCCCAGGAGAGAGTTACCGCATCACCTTTGCTAAGTGGTGGAACACCATCATCATTCTGCTCGAATACCATCAACTCTTGTTTCCATGGCATCTCAACTTGGTACTGGGTACTTACTCCAATATAGGAAACGTCGCTGATTACCCCACCATTTAAAATGTTTCCAGACATTTGCGTACCTGCTGGTTGAATCCGGAATTTCTCTGGTCGCACTCCGACAAGAACCGAAGCATCTTCTGCATGACTTCTAGATTTAGGCATAGAAATTTTGTGGCCGAAAATACTCACAATATTTGAGCCGCCATCTGAGGATTCAATTAAACCTTTAATTAAATTGGACTGCCCTAGAAAGTTTGCAACGAATGCCGTTTCGGGATTGTCATATAAATCCGCAGGCGAGCCCATCTGTTCAATCTGTCCTTCATTCATCACCGCGATGGTGTCCGCCATTGTCATGGCTTCTTCCTGATCATGAGTAACGTGAACAAATGTGAGGCCAACTTCTGTCTGAATCCACTTCAGCTCGATTTGCATCTGGCGCCGAAGCTTTAAATCAAGGGCGCCAAGTGGCTCATCAAGAAGTAATAATGCTGGCCGATTAACGATTGCGCGCGCAAGTGCAATACGTTGTTGTTGGCCGCCAGATAATTGATTTGGTTTGCGTTCTGCTAGGTGCGGTAATTCAACTAAATTTAAAACCTTATCGACCTGCTCTTTCACATCCTTTATTCCACGACGACGCAAACCGAAGGCAATATTTTCAAAGATCGAAAGATGTGGGAAGAGTGCATAATTTTGGAATACGGTATTGACTGGCCGTTGGTATGGTTTTTGATAAGTAATGTCCGTCTTGCCGATGTTTATCGTCCCGCTCGTAGGTTCTTCAAGACCGGCGATCATCCGAAGAGTCGTTGTTTTACCGCAGCCCGATGGACCTAAAAGAGCAAAGAAAGAGCCTTCTGGAATTACTAATGAAAGATCGTCCACTGCAACGAAATCACCAAAGGACTTAGTTAGATGCGAAAGAATTACATCGCCATGAGCTGAAGTAGATGCGTCAGTCACTACGCATTACCACTTGCTTTCTGGAATGAAGTAGAAAACTTAATCTGTTCGGCGGCTGTGAGATCCCGGAAAACCTTCAAGTTCTTCCACATTGCATCATCCGGAAAAATAAGCGGGTTCTTGGCCTGCGCTGGTGAAATCTTTGCCATTGCCTCTTTAGCGCCAGATACCGGACAGACATAGTTGATGTAATTAGCAACTCGGGCTGCAACGACGGGATCGTAGTAATAATTGATTACCGCTTCGGCTCCCGCCTTGTTAGTTGAAGTCGAAGGAATCATCATATTGTCGGTGGAAAATGTGCCACCAGATTCTGGGATTGCAAACCCGAATTGATTCTGGTTCTGCAAATTAAGTTGGTTAATATCACCAGACCATCCGATAACTGCAACCGCGTCCCCGCTGATCATATCTTCGGCATAGCTTTGACCTTTGATCTGTCGGATCCAGCCATCTTTAATCTTCTTCTGCAGATAGTTAAGTGCATTGTCAAACTTATCTTGCGTGAACGGCTTAGAAATATCAACACCTTGCCACATCATGATTAGCCCAATGGTGTCGCGCATTTCCGATAGAACTTCAATCTTTCCCTTTAGTGCGGGGTTGGAGAAGAGTCCGCGCTCTGGGTGAGTTTTATCTTCGATTGAATTAATACCTGCGGGCAACTTCTTCTTATTCCAAGCAATTCCGGCAATGATGCCAGCCCAAGGAAGTGAATAATGACGCCCTGGATCTAGTGGTCGATTAAGTAAAAACGGCAGAACATTCTTCTTATTAGGAACGGCTGCGTCATCAAACTTTTGGACGAAGCCAGAATTAATCCAGCGCGCCGCCATCCATTCGGTTGGAACGACAATGTCATATCCAATATCTTTCTTTAATTTTAGTTGTGGCGTTACCTTCGCAGTGAAGGTGTCATTGTCATCAATAGCTTCCATATATTTAACTGGAATGCCGGTCTTCTTCGTAAAATCTACGAGCGTTGGATATTTTTTACTCTTGTTGTCATAATCTAAATAAAGCGACCAGTTTGCCCAGCGAACTGTTGCATTTGCCGCACTTGCACTTTCAATTCCTGAGGTACCGAAGAGCGATATTGCTGTTGCGCCACCTGCTCCCGCCAATAGTGCTCGGCGCGAGATTTGAGCGGAGTTAAATCCAGCAAGATCTGGTGGAATAGATTGATCTATATTCTCAGTCATTTATCTGCTTCTTCCTGTTAAGAATTTCCGTAGAGCAAATAGATTATGCGTTTAGGTTTGTCATTACGTGCTTAATGCGAGTGTAATCCTCAAAACCATAACTTGATAAGTCTTTTCCATAGCCAGAACGCTTAAATCCACCATGAGGCATCTCTGCCACCATTGGAATATGAGTATTAATCCAGACGCAACCAAAATCAAATGCCCTAGCCATACGCATGGCGCAACCGTGATTGGTAGTCCAAACGCTTGAAGCTAGGCCATAAGAGACGCCGTTTGCGTAAGCAACAGCCTGTGCTTCGTCTGTGAACTTTTGAACCGTGATTACTGGTCCGAAAATTTCATTCTGAACCATTTCATCATCTTGACGAAGGTTTGCAACGACAGTTGGGTTAAAGAAGTATCCGGCGCGATCTACCGTCGTACCGCCAGCAAGGATTTGGGCATGGTCAGGAGCTCTTTCTATAAAGCCTTGGACTCTTGCTAGCTGATTGGCATTGTTTAACGCACCATATAAAACATCTTCCGTAGGCGAGCCAGTTGCTATGTTCTCTTTGGCTTCCTTGGCAAGAAGTGAAACAAATTCGTCATAAGCGGCCTCTTGGACAATCACACGAGTCGCTGCAGTGCAATCCTGTCCCGCGTTAAAGTATCCAGCAAGTGCAATCGCTTGCGCAGCAGCAGCGAGATCTGCATCTGCAAAGACCACTACTGGTGCTTTGCCGCCAAGTTCCAGGTGAACTCGCTTAACATCAGTGGCAGCAGATTTTGCAACTTCGATACCTGCTCGGACTGAACCAGTGATTGAAACCATTGATGGAATTGGATGTTCAACAAGTGCTCGTCCACTCTCCCGATCACCGCAGACAACGTTAAACACACCATTTGGCAAGAACTCTGACATAACTTCTGCCATAAAAAGAGTTGAGGCAGGCGTGGTATCACTTGGCTTAAGCACAACAGTATTTCCTGCTGCAATTGCTGGCGCCCACTTCCAAACGGCCATCATCATCGGATAATTCCAAGGTGTTACTTGGCCGCAAATACCGATCGGCTCTCTGCGAATAAATGAAGTCATTCCCCGCATATATTCGCCAGCAGATTTTCCTTCAAGATTTCTAGCAGCACCTGCGAAGAAGCGAAGGTGATCAAGTGTTGGTGGAATTTCTTCGGAAGTCGTAATGGATATTGGTTTTCCGGTATTTTCGCATTCGATTGCGATTAATTCATCTGCGCGTGATTCCAAGGCATCTGCAATCTTTAACAATGCACGTTGGCGCTCTGACGGAGTCGAATCACGCCAACCAACAAATGCGTTTTTGGCTGCGGTCATTGCATGATCAACATCCGCTGCGTTTGAAATCGGTGCTGTTGCATAAACCGCACCAGTCGCTGGATTAATAAGTTCAGATGTTGCGCCAGATTTAGAGGCAATGGCCTTGCCGTCAATAAAGTTAGTTAGTTGTTTCATACCTCAGAGGTTATCTCGGCGGCGGCCAATTGACCACACGCACCATCAATTTCCCGACCTCTGGTATCCCGAACAGTTACCGGAACCCCGTAACTCTCCAAAGTTCGAACAAATTCGGCTTCATCGCTGGGGCGCGAGGCAGTCCACTTGGAACCTGGTGTTGGGTTAAGCGGAATTAGATTGACGTGGGCATTTCGATTCTTTAACAACCTACCCAAGAGATCGGCGCGCCAAGCTTGATCATTTATATCGCGGATCAGTGCGTATTCGATTGAGTAACGGCGACCAGTGCGGGCCTCATATTTATCGGCCGCGGCTAAAACTTCTTTAACTTTCCAGCGTGAGTTAATCGGCACCAAGGTATCTCGTAACTCATCATCAGGAGTATGCAGCGAAACTGCGAGAGTTACTGGAATACCCTCTTCAATCAATTTTTCAATTCCATTTACCAAACCAACAGTTGAAAGAGTCACCGAACGAGCACTGATCCCAAGGCCATCTGGTTGTGGTGTGGTGATATTTCTAATCGAACGCATCACTGCGTTGTAATTGGCCATTGGTTCACCCATACCCATAAAGACAACATTTGAGAGTCTGGTCTCGCCACCAGGAAGTTCTCCTGTTGCGCAAATTCGAGCAGCGGCTACAACTTGGGCAGTAATTTCACCGGCGGTTAAATTTCGAGTTAACCCAGCCTGCCCGGTAGCGCAGAACGGACAGTTCATTCCACAACCAGCTTGCGAGGAAATACAAACGGTTGTGCGATCGGAATAGCGCATCAACACACTCTCAACGAGCACACCATCGTGCAACCGCCATAGATCCTTGCGAGTTTTTCCAGAATCGGTGGTTACGCTCTTAACGAGGGTAATTAGCTTTGGAATAAAGTTAGTCGCAAGCGTCTCACGCAAATCTTTTGGAATATCTGTCCAAGTATCTGGATCATCGTTGTAGTGATTGAAGAAATGCACTGACATTTGATTGGCCCGATAAGCAGGGATTCCAAGTTCGGTCGCCAGCACCTTGCGCTCCTCTGGCGCTAGATCTGCAAAATGTTTGGGTGGTTTAACGCGCTGTTTAGGCTCGTCAAAAACTAGTTTTATTTCATCCATTATTTATAGTTTATCTTCTCTATCGAAGGTTGAAGTGCTTTATTAGTTCGAGGACAAACCACACTGCGGGAGCGGTGAAGAGAATTGAATCTATCCGATCTAAAACTCCACCGTGACCTGGCAGAATCGAACCCATATCCTTAATTGATAAATCTCGCTTTACTGCTGATTCAATCAAGTCGCCACAAGTGGCGGTGATAACAGCCATGAGACCAATCAGTGCGCCAATCCACCAAGACTTGTGAAGTGAATATTGAACTACCAAGGAGGCACCGACTGTTGTACCGATGATCGCCCCGACCAAACCTTCCCAAGTTTTCTTCGGACTAATGTGCGGTGCTAGTGGGTGGCGGCCAAATAGAACGCCGAAAATGTAGGCAAAGGTATCGTTACAACTGACAAGGACAATGAGAGTAAATACTCGGGCAACACCGTTTTCATTGTGCGCTATCAGAAGGATAAAGCCACCGAGAAAAGCCAGATAAAAAATTGCGAATGCGGCTGCAGTCGCTTTCTTTAGAAAATCCTTTGGACCCTTAAATAAAATTAAAACCAGCACATTTGGAATCGCGATCGCAGTTGCAACCGCAAGGCCAGAGACTCGGCCATACCAAGCAGATAGAAGCAGAACGCTCGCGGCTAATTGCACAACTCGTTCTGGTATTTCAATTCCGCCAATTTTGTAAGCACGGGTCAATTCACGAATTCCGAGCATGATTGCTACCCAAACCAGAACTCCAAATAAGAACGGGATGTAATAGACAGTTGTAAAGACAAGAGCTAGGAGTAGCAGTGAGACGATTATCGATGGCAGTAATTTTCGACCGGCCTTGGCGTTTACCGCCTCATTAATCGCATGCAGATCATCCATTTTTGTGCCTCGGGTTAAACCTCGAGGAGTTCAGCTTCCTTATGCTTCAAAAGATCATCAATCTTTGCAACATGTTCAGAGGTCACTTTTTCCAAATCTTTTTCCCCGCGACCAACATCATCTTTGCCAGCCAAGCCATCCTTCTCTAACTTTTCGATTGCTTCCTTGGCTGCACGACGAATATTTCGGATCGAAACTCGGGATTCTTCGGCTTTATTACGGGCAACCTTGATGTAATCCTTACGACGCTCTTCGGTAAGTTGCGGGAAACTAACGCGGATTACCGCACCGTCAGTTGCTGGATTCACGCCGAGATCTGATTCGCGAATAGCTTTCTCAATTGCAGTAGTTGCACCCTTATCAAAAGGTGAGACCAGCGCCATCCGAGGCTCCGGTACTTGAAATGAAGCAAGTTGTGAGAGCGGTGTCATGGTGCCGTAGTAGTCCACAACTATCTTGGCAAACATCGATGGATGAGCGCGACCGGTTCTAATTGCACCAAAATCTTCTTTGGCAACTTCAACAGCCTTATTCATCTTGCTATTGGCATCACTTAAAGTCGTTGCTATATCTGACATGTGCTCCCCTAAGAAACTAACGTTCCGACGGCTTCGCCACGAACAGCTCGTGCGATATTGCCCTTGTTCTTCAGATCAAAAATAACGATTGGTAAATTATTCTCGCGGCATAAACTAAATGCCGCCGCATCAGCGACTGCTAATGATTTAGAAAGTACATCGTCATAACTTACGGTTTCATATTTAACCGCTTTAGGATCTTTACGTGGATCGGCGGAGTAGACGCCATCAACACCACTCTTTGCCAGTAATAGAGCTTCGGAACCAATTTCAAGGGCACGTTGTGCGGCAACAGTATCTGTCGTAAAGAACGGCATACCTGCGCCGGCGCCAAATATAACTACTCGACCTTTTTCTAAGTGACGAATTGCGCGACGTGGAATATACGGCTCTGCAACTTGGCCCATAGTTATTGCGGTCTGAACGCGAGTATCAATTCCTTCTTTTTCTAAAAAATCTTGAAGTGCTAAACAGTTCATGACTGTTCCGAGCATTCCCATGTAGTCAGCGCGGGCCCGGTCCATACCTCGTTGTTGCAATTCAGCGCCTCGGAAATAATTTCCGCCACCGACAACGATGCCAATTTGGGTCCCACTTCGCACTACATCTGCGATCTGACTTGCTACATCATGAACAACGTCGGGATCAACGCCAATACCTTTTTCGCCACCAAAAACTTCGCCAGAAAGTTTAAGGAGCACTCTCTTATAACCTTTGCGGGCCATAGTGAGTGCTCCTTTACTCTTAATTCTCGAACTTACAGACGAAGGTTACTGTCCAACTCGGAAACGGTGAAACGCCGACACGGCAGTCTTTGCCTCATCGACGATTTGTTGAACGGTCTTCTTGGCATCTTTTGCAAAAGATTGCTCGAGCAGGCTGATCTCCTTGACGAATCCAGTCACGCGACCTTCAACAACCTTTGAGATCGACGCTTCTGGTTTACCTTCAGCGCGGGCAGTCTCTTCGGCAATGCGACGTTCGGTAGCAATGTGCTCTGCTGGAATATCTTCACGGCGGACAAATTGTGGCGCGAAGGCTGCAATATGTTGCGCGATATCTTTTCCGGCTTCGGCTGCGACTGATGCCAGCTGAACTAGGACGCCAACTTGTGGTGGCAAATCTGGACTTGTGCGGTGTAGGTACAAGGAGACAGGTGAACCTTCAAGTACTGCAACGCGGCGAAGTTCAATCTTCTCGCCCAGTGTTGCATTGCCTTCATCGATTGTCTGTTGAACGGTCTTACCGTTCGCAAGTGTCGATGCGATGAACTTATCTAGATCGCCAATCTTGCAAGCAAGAAGGTGAGCCAGTAATTCATCGGCAAGTACTTGGAAGCGATCGCCCTTTGCAACGAAGTCAGTCTCACAATTTAGTTCAAGCATTACGCCGAGGTTTCCTTCGGCCTTTGCAATAACTAAACCATTTGATGTTGTACGACCTTCGCGCTTGGTAACGCCTTTTTGACCCTTTACTCGAATGATTTCGACAGCCTTCTGGTAATCACCATCGGCTTCATCTAGCGCCTTCTTGCAATCAAGCATTCCGGCCGCAGTCTCTTCACGGAGTTTCTTTACATCTTCTGCTGTATAAGCCAATTTAATTATTCTCCTGTTGTTGGTGTTGTTGGAGCTTGCGTTGATTGAGTGGATTCTGACTTACCGAGTAAGTCCTTCTCCCAATCAGCCAATGGTTCGTCAGCAACTGGTGCTGCTGCGGCTGCCTTATCTGCAAGTGCTGCCGCTGTGGCAGAACGTGCAGCGAGACCAGCAATTGCGGCATCTGCAATAACGCGAGTTAGAAGCGCGATAGAACGGATTGCATCATCGTTACCTGGAATCTTGTAATCAACTTCATCTGGATCACAGTTGGTATCCAAGATTGCAACAACTGGAATGCCAAGCTTGTGGGCTTCTGCAACTGCTAGATGCTCCTTCTTGGTGTCCACTACCCAGATTGCACTTGGCAACTTGGTCATGTTACGAATTCCTTCAAGGTTCTTGGTTAGCTTCTCGCGTTCGCGACGAAGAACCAAAAGTTCCTTCTTTGTTAGCAGCTGGTCATTTGTATTCTCAAGTGCTTCTAGTTCTTTCAAACGTTGAATTCGCTTGTATACGGTTGGGAAGTTGGTGAGCATTCCACCAAGCCAACGCTCTGTTACATATGGCATTTGAACGCGAGCAGATTGCGCCTTGATTGGCTCGTGTGCTTGCTTCTTTGTGCCAACAAAAAGAATATGTCCGCCCTTGGCGACAGTGTCTTTAATAAATTCATAAGCACTATCAATTAGTGCAAGTGATTGTTGGATGTCGATAATGTAAATACCGTTGCGCTCAGCAAATATGTAGCGCTTCATCTTTGGATTCCATCGACGAGTCTGGTGTCCGAAGTGGACTCCGCTGTCGAGAAGTTCTCGCATTGTTACAACCGCCATGGCGGCACACTCCTTTTTTGCATTCCTGCGCGTTGGCAAGTTTGCACTCGGTTGTTGACCTAACAATTTGTTAAGTCCCTAGCGTCTAAACACCGACCAACTTCTTCGAAATTAATCGAATTCGGTTGGACCGAAATGGCGAACTTGAAATTCATCAAGTTAGACGCGTGAAGTCACGTCTTTGGTAAAACGTGCTGGGTTAATCCTAAGGGATACACAGGGGTGCTATTTCCCCACCTTTGCCCGCCTGGCAACCGCAGCCAGCCTGAAATCGCGCAGGATGCGAGCATGAAATCAGTCGTTCTAATCGGAGCACTGGCTTTCGCTCTCGTAACCGGCTTGGTGCTATCCGACCTTAAGCCCTTGGATGGGCCTGCTGATAAGCAGTTTGTAAACGCTTCGGTGAGACATGGGTGTAGATCTGAGTTGTCGCAAGTGAAGCATGCCCCAAAATTTCTTGGACCGTGCGCAAGTCTGCGCCACCTTCCAATAAATGGGTAGCCGCTGTGTGACGCAAACCGTGTGGACTCATGTGAGAACCAATCGCTGCCATGGCATCGTAAACAACTTCACGAACTGTTCGTTGATCAATCCGCTTTCCCCTAGAACCAATAAAGATCGCGTTCTCCGAATCTTTATTAGCTAATTCTGGTCGGCCAACTTTTAACCAATTTTCAAGGGCTTTTACCGCTGGAATTCCAATGGGTACAACTCGTTGTTTATTTCCTTTACCTAAAACTTGCAAGGTATTTCTGGAAGTATCAAAATCAACGAAGTTCAAGCCACACAATTCTGAGACTCGAATTCCTGATGCATATAGAACTTCAATCATTGCCAGATCCCGAATATTTAGCGGTGTTGGATCTTCGCCAGCTTTAGCGGCAATAGCTGCAAGTACGGTTTCAGTCTGGGCAAGATTTAAAACATCCGGCAACGTCTTATGAGGTTTTGGAATCGCAAGCTGCGCACCGATATCTTCACTTATCCAACCTTGACTAGCGGCCCAATAGGTAAAGGCGCGCATCGAAACAATTCGCCGAGCCAGCGTCGCTCTGGTCGCACCGGTTGATTGAAGGTTGGCCAGCCAAGATCTGATGTGAGTTAGCTTTAACTCGGAAAATTCAGAGATTCCAAGCTTTTCAATATGCGCTAAAAAAGACTTTAAGTCAGAGACATACCCAACGATCGAATTATCTGCCAGATTTCTAACATGTATGAGGTGCTCTTCGTATTTAGCAATCACCTCGGCGCTCATGGAATAAGGCTACTCGGGTTTGCGACCCTGCCGCAGTAAGCCGTATGTAACCGCATCTTCTAACGCCATTGCAGAGGCCGCGATTACGTTTTCATGGACACCAATGGTGCTCCACTCTCCTACGCCATCACTTGTTTCAACCAATACACGAGTTACTGCGCCGGTACCAAGGCGACCTTCAAGAATTCGAACCTTGTAATCGGTTAACTCTAACTTTGCTAATTCTGGGTAGAACTTTTCTAGACCAGATCGCAGCGCATTATCAATTGCGTTAACTGGACCATTTCCAGTGCCGGTGGCCTTTATCTTCTCGCCCCGTGCTGTGATCGTAACTTCGGCTTTTGAGGAAACTTTGTCATTCTCATCGCGAACAACGGTGGTCTGCCAATCATCAATTTGGAAGAAGTGGGCGCGCTTGCCATCAACCTCTTCGCGAAGCAATAATTCAAATGAAGCATCTGCTGCTTCAAAGGTAAAGCCACGAGATTCCATCTCTTTAACACGTGCAACAACTCGGCCAACAACTTCTTTATCGCTACCTAAATCCACGCCAAGTTCTTGGGATTTCAATTCAATAGATGCTCGCCCAGCCATCTCGGAGACCAACATGCGCATATCGTTTCCAACAGATGCCGGATCTTCATGTTGGTACATCGCAGGATCAACTTTGATTGCACTTGCATGCAGGCCAGCTTTATGTGCGAAGGCGGATACGCCGACATATGGTTGGCGCGCGCTTGGCGCAACATTGGTAACTTCAGCAACCGCATGTGAGATTCTAAATGCCTCACGAAGTGCACCATCTGGCAGAACTTTCTGCTGCTTTTTTAACTCTAAATTTGCGATGATACTAACTAGATCAGCATTTCCAGTACGTTCGCCATAACCATTCAAAGTTCCTTGAACATGGGTTACGCCCGCAGAAATCGCAGCAAGTGAGTTGGCTACTGCACATCCAGTGTCGTTGTGACAATGAATTCCAAGTCGAGCCTTGGAGGCGCCAAGTACTTCATGAACTATTTGGGAAAGCTCGTCCGGAAGCATTCCACCGTTGGTATCGCAAAGTGCGATTACATCTGCACCAGCCTCTGCCGAAACACGAACAACTTCAAGGGCATAAGCCTTATTAGATTTGTAACCGTCAAAGAAATGTTCCGCATCAAGAAATACTCGCTGACCGCCCTTGCGCAAAAATTCAATGGAATCTTTGATCATCGCGAGGTTCTCATCGAGGTTGGTCTTGAGTGCGAGATCGACGTGACGATCATGGCTCTTTGCAACCAGGGTTACACCGGCTGCGCCAGAATCTTGAAGGGCACGAAGTAGAACATCATCAGCGGCTTTTACGCCCGGGCGACGGGTTGCACCAAATGCCATAAATGTTGCGTTCTTTAATTTTAATTCAGTCGCAGCGCGCTTAAAGAACTCGGTATCTTTTGGATTTGCTCCTGGCCAACCGCCTTCAATAAAGCCAACACCAAGATCATCTAGATATCGAGCGATTGCCAACTTGTCATGAACCGAGAGATTTAAACCTTCTTGTTGGGCGCCATCTCGAAGCGTTGTGTCATAGATATGGAATGCGTCATTCATTAGCAAACCTTCACATTCCAACCATGCTTATCTTCGATAAGGCCGTGCTGGATTCCAAGAAGAGTTTCGCGAATCTGTTTTGTGATTGGCCCAGGTGTTCCATCCCCAGTTGTCCAAGTTCCATGCGTGCTCTTAGCTGCGCCAACCGCGCTAACTACAGCTGCAGTTCCACAAGCAAAAATTTCAGTTATTTCACCACTGGCCACACCATCACGCCAGTCATCAATCGAAATCATGGTCTCCTCGACCTTGTAGCCAAGATCGCCAGCAACGCTAAGAATTGAATCTCGGGTAATTCCAGGAAGCAGCGTCCCAGTTAACTTTGGCGTCATCACAACAGCATCTTTACCAGAACCCTTAACGAAATAGAGATTCATTCCGCCCATCTCTTCAACCCAGCGACGTTCCACTGCATCAAGCCAAACAACCTGATCGCATCCTTGGGTAGCAGCTTGCTTCTGAGCGACAAGTGATGCTGCGTAATTTCCGCCGCATTTTGCTTCACCAGTTCCACCTTGAGCAGCGCGAACAAATTCAGTTGAGATCCATACTGTTACCGCATTTGCTGCATTGAAATAGGCAGAGGCGGGAGTCGCGATCAACAAGTAAATCGCCTTGTTAGATGGTCTAACGCCCAGTCCAACTTCGGAGGCGATCATGAATGGTCGAATATAAAGTGACTCACCAACTTTTGTTGGAACCCAGTTGCGTTCTTGCTTCACAAGCGCTTCAACAGTTTGGATGAAAAAATCTACTGGCATCTCTGGAAGTGCAATACGTGCGGCGCTTCTTGCAAAGCGCTTTGCATTCGCGTCTGGACGAAAGAGACTAATGCTTCCATCGGGTTGGCTGTATGCCTTCATTCCTTCGAAAATTTCTTGTCCGTAGTGAAAGACCATTGTTGCTGGATCAAGAGAGATCGGACCGTATGCAGTTAAATCAGCATCTTTCCAACCATCAGCTTCGCTCCACTCCGCAATAACCATGTTGTCGGTGTAGTACTTGCCAAAACCACCAGCTGCAATTTTTTCAGTGCGCTCGGCATCAGTTGCTGGATTGCTATTGGGAAAGAGGTTTACCTTCATGCGACACCTGCAGCTAGTGCATCTCCGACTTCAGAGGTGCTGCGCTTAGATGTTCCGCGCTTCAATAAATCTGCCGCAACTGCGCGCTCTACATCTGCGGCAGCATCCTTCAAACCTAAATGAGCAAGCATCATTGCAACTGACATAACCGTTGCAGTTGGATCAGCCAAACCCTTGCCTGCGATATCTGGCGCAGAACCGTGTACAGGTTCAAACATTGAAGGAAATGCACCAGTTGGATTTATATTTCCAGAGGCAGCAAGTCCAATTCCGCCACAGATAGCGGCCGCAATATCGGTAAGAATATCGCCGAATAAGTTGTCGGTAACAACAACATCAAATCTTTCTGGGTTAGTTACGAAGAACATTGATGCTGCATCAACATGCAAATAGTCAGTGGTGATATCAGGAAACTCTTTTGCGACCTCGTTAAATGTTCGGGTCCAAAGTCCGCCGGCACGAGTCAATACATTGTTCTTGTGCACCAAAGTTAATTTCTTGCGCGGGCGAAGTTGGGCGCGGGCAAAGGCATCGCGAATAACTCGCTCGGCACCGCGGCGAGTATTTAGGCTCTCTTCGGTTGCGATCTCATCCTTAGTTCCATAAGCAAGTACGCCACCGGCACCAACGTATGGGCCTTCAGTTCCTTCGCGAACGACTATGAAATCAATTGATTGCGAGTTAACCAGTGGCGAGGTAACACCTGCGTGTAATTTTGCTGGACGTAAGTTGATGTAGTGATCAAAAGCAAAACGCAGCTTCAAAAGTAATCCGCGCTCAAGGACGCCACTTGGAACTGTTGGATCGCCAACCGCGCCAAGCAAAATCACATCAGCTTTAGCTAGCTCTTCGATTACAGAATCTGGCAGCGTCTCACCAGTCTTGTGCCAATATTTAGCGCCAAGTTCGTAATCTTTCTTCTCAAAAGTTAAACCGTATTTTGCACTTATGGCATCAAGAACTTTAAGACCTTCAGAAACTACTTCAGGTCCGATTCCATCGCCACCGATTACGGCTAACTTAAATTTTGTCATTATCCGACCAGATTAACTGCTTGGATTAATTTGGCGCCGGTCTCACTTTGGAGAGCAGTTACGACATCAGCTGGAACCATTGAGTCAACAGTTAGAACCATAAGTGCTTCTCCGCCAGCGTGATCGCGCGCGACCTGCATGCCTGCGATATTGATTTTGGACTTACCCAAAGTATTTCCAACCATGCCAACGATTCCTGGCCGATCGGTATAGCGAAGGAATAACAAGTTTTCGGTTGGGGGTAGATCAAGATCAAAATTATCGATTGCAATGATCTTTTCTACCTTGCGGATACCCATCAAAGTTCCGTTAACGATTATCGAGCGACCATCGCTAAGTGCAGCGTGCAGTGAGATCATGCTGCGATACTCGGGACTTTCTGGATCGGTGTTTACAGATGAACTCATTCCGCGTTCTTCAGCAAGTGCTGGAGTATTAACGTAGGTAACATCTTCAGCTCCGGTTGCAATCAAGGCGCCCTTAAGCGCGCTGGTAGCAAGAATTGAACTGTCGTGTTCGGAAATATCACCACGAACTTGAATCTCCATAGAAACTGGAAGTTCGCCAGCGAGTGCGGTGGCAATCTGTGCCATCTTTTCAACGAGCGGAAGTGATGGGCGAATTTCGGCGTGGATTGCGCCACCCTTTACATTCACTGCATCAGGTACTAATTCACCAGAGAGCGCCTTGCGAACTGAAACTGCAACTGCGATACCCGCACGCTCTTGCGCTTCATCGGTTGAGGCACCAAGGTGTGGCGTTGCAACTACGTTGTCTAAGGTAAATAGTGGTGAATCAGTGCACGGCTCGGTTACATAAACATCTAGACCAGCACCAGCAACTCTTCCCTCTTTGATCGCTTCAAATAGCGCGTTCTCATCAAGCACGCCACCTCGGGCTGCGTTAACGATGCGGACCGAAGGCTTAACTTTTTTAAGCGCTTCAACGCCAATTAAATTAGCGGTTTCCTTTGTTTTAGGAAGATGGATTGTTATGAAATCACTGACGCGCAGTAGCTCATCTAGTTCAACAAGTTTTACACCAAGTTGCGCCGCGCGAGCTGGCTGCAAGTAAGGATCGTAAGCAACGATCTCCATCCCAAAGGCCTGCATACGTGCAGCAACTAATTGACCAATTCGGCCAAAGCCAACAATGCCAAGTGTTTTTTCGAATAATTCGGCACCTGTGTACTTCGAGCGGGCCCACTTGCCTTGGCGCAGTGCTGCATGCGCTGGTGAAATAAAACGAGCAGATGAGAGCAGAAGCGCAATAGCTAATTCAGCCGCGCTTACGATATTTGATGTTGGTGCATTTACAACCATGACGCCAGCGGTAGTAGCAGCTGGAATATCAACGTTATCTAACCCAACACCCGCACGAGCAATAACCTTTAAACCCTTTGCCGCAGCAATCGCTTCGGCATCCATCTTTGTTGCGGACCTAATTAAAACCGCATCAACACCTGCTGCAAGTGCAGCAAGTAGTTGACCACGATCAGATCCATCACAATTTCGCACTTCAAAGTCTGGCCCGAGCGCCTCTAGCGTTGCTGGGCTTAACTCTTCAGCAATTAAAACGACGGGTTTAGCCACGCGCAGCAACGCCTTCCTGGTAATCGTCCTTTGAATTTCCACGAACCCAAGACATCATCTTGCGAAGTTCGCGGCCAACAGCCTCGATTGGATGTGCTTCACCTTTTGCACGTAGTGATTTAAATTCTGGTGCACCAGCGTCTTGATCATCGATAAAACGTTGGGCAAACTTTCCGCTTTGGATATCTGCAAGCACGCTCTTCATGTTCTCTTTAACGCGTGGATCGATAACGCGTGGTCCGGAGATGTAATCGCCATATTCTGCTGTGTCAGAGACTGACCAACGTTGCTTGGCAATTCCACCTTCGTACATCAAGTCCACGATCAATTTAAGTTCGTGCAAGCATTCAAAGTAGGCAACTTCTGGTTGGTAGCCAGCTTCAGTCAGAACTTCAAAACCATATTGAACGAGTTGTGAAGCGCCACCGCAGAGTACTGATTGCTCACCGAATAGATCGGTCTCGCACTCTTCGGTAAATGTTGTCAGGATTCCGCCGGCACGAAGTCCACCGATCGCCTTGGCATAAGAAAGTGTTAGTGGCCAAGCGTTTCCTGTTGCATCTTGTTCTACTGCAACAAGAACTGGAACACCACGACCTGCTGTGTACTCACGACGTACCAAGTGTCCTGGGCCCTTTGGTGCAACCATCGCAACATCGATATTTGCTTCTGGCTTGATGTAACCGAAACGGATGTTGAATCCGTGTCCGAAGAACAGCGCTGAACCTGGCTTTAGGTTTGGCTTAATTGAATCGTTGTAAATGTGGCGCTGTACGTGATCAGGTGCCAACAACATAACAACGTCGGCTTCCTTCACTGCATCAGCAACAGATAGAACTCGAAGTCCTTCAGACTCGGCCTTGGCGCGAGACTTGGAACCGTCAGCTAAACCAACTCTTACATCGACTCCACTATCGCGAAGTGAAAGTGCATGCGCATGGCCTTGTGAACCATAACCAATCACTGCCACTTTCTTAGACTGGATGATTGATAGGTCGGCATCTTCGTCGTGATACTGGGTTGCCATTTTGTTTCTCCTCGGTGGTTGGTTTAGTTACTTATTAAATTTAATTCTGGTAGTCCGCTTGAACGCCGCCATCAGCGATCGGGATTCCCTGGGTGCTAAGGGTACGGTCTGAAAGTGAGGTGCCGCCACGCTCTAGTGCGATCAAGCCTGATTGAACTAGTTCGCGGATGCCAAATTGTTCAAGGTCTGAGAGCAAATCGGCAATCTTCGCGGCTTCTCCGGTCGCCTCGATAGTGACCGAACTCGCATCAGAGTCCACAACCTTCGCATCATACTTTTCGACAACCGCATCGACGTCAAAGCGATTTCTAGTAGTTGCTGAGACCTTTACCAGAAGGAGTTCTGCTTGAACAGATTCATCTGGAATTACTTCAGCAATCTGAATTACGTTGACTAACTTGTCGAGTTGTCGAATAACTTGTTCTAGCGCATGTCCTTCAACATTTAGAACAATAGTCATACGCGAAATATTTGGATTCTCTGTAGGACCTACTGCAAGAGAGTCAATGTTGTAAGCACGCCGCGAGAAAAGTCCGGCAACCCGTGCAAGTACGCCAGGTGAGTTTTCAACTAAAACTGCAAGGGTATGAGTTGCCATCAGAGCTCCTGTGAATCCCAGTCAGGCGCGAGATCACGCGCAATCATAATTTCATCATTTGATGTTCCGGCAGCAACCATCGGCCAAACCATTGCATCGCGGTGCACGCGGAAATCAACAACTACTGGTTGATTATTAATCGCCATGGCTTTTTCAATTGTTGCATCTACATCTTCTGGACGCTCACAACTTAAACCAATGCAACCCATGGCCTCAGCAAGCATTGGGAAGTTAGGAACTCGCTTTGAATCCAGGCTGGTATTTGAATAGCGGCCTTCGTAGAACAAGGTCTGCCATTGGCGAACCATGCCGAGAGATTCATTATTAATAATGGCAACTTTTATTGGAATATTGTTCAGCGCACAAGTAGTTAACTCTTGGTTTGTCATTTGGAAACAGCCATCGCCATCGATCGCCCACACTGTCGTGTCAGGCGCACCAACCTTGGCGCCCATCGCAGCAGGAACTGCATAACCCATAGTTCCAAGACCACCAGAGTTCAACCAAGTACGTGGCTTTTCATAGGAAACAAATTGGGCTGCCCACATTTGATGTTGCCCAACGCCAGCAGCAAAGATTGCATCTGGGCCAGATATTTTTCCAAGGCGCTCAATTACAAATTGTGGTGACAACGATCCATCTTCTGGCTTGTTATATCCCAATGGATAAGTGCTGCGCAGTGAAGCCATCTGGCGCCACCATTCAGTCAAATCTGGTTTATTTTTTGCAAGCGCAGCCTTTAACTCTGGAATCAAAGCAGCAATTGTTTGCTTCAAATCCCCAACAATTGGTACATCTGCATAACGGTTCTTTCCAATTTCAGCAGGATCGATATCGGCATGAATAACTTTGGCATTAACCGCAAATGTTGAAAGCTTTCCAGTAACACGGTCATCAAAGCGAGCGCCAAGAGTAATGAGCAAATCAGATTTTTGAAGTGCGGTAACAGCGGCGACAGTTCCGTGCATTCCTGGCATACCAAGGTGCAAGTCATGACTATCAGGGAAGGCGCCTCGTGCCATAAGAGTTGTAACAACTGGTGCGCCGAGTAATTCGGCAAGTTGCATTAGTTCGCGTGCGGCATTGGCTTTGATTACTCCGCCACCAACATAGAAGACCGGCTTGGAAGATTGGGTAATCAGCGCAGCAGCATCGCGGATTGCAGAACTCTCTGGTTTCGCTTGTGGGTGGTAACCAGGAAGTGAAACCGATGTTGGCCAATCGAAAACTGTATCTTTCTGAAGCGCATCTTTTGCAATATCAACAAGAACTGGACCAGGACGGCCAGAACTTGCAATATAAAATGCTTCAGCAATTGCACGTGGGATTTCTGCCGGATCAGTTATTAAATAATTGTGCTTTGTGAATGGCATAGTGATTCCGCGAATGTCAGCCTCTTGGAAGGCATCGGTTCCGATTGCAGCTGATGGAACTTGACCAGTGATTGCTACGAGTGGAACAGAATCCATTGCAGCATCAGCAAGTGGTGTAACAAGGTTCGTTGCGCCAGGTCCAGAGGTAGCGATACAAACACCAACTCGGCCAGTAACTTGGGCATAACCAGTTGCAGCATGACCTGCGCCTTGTTCGTGGCGGACCAGGATGTGGCGAATTTTGCTATCGAAGATCGGATCGTAGGCTGGAAGAATTGCACCACCAGGAATTCCAAACATGACATCAACGCCAGCTGATTCAAGGGCTGCGACGAGTGAACTAGCTCCATTCATCTTCTTACTCATTTCCTACTCCTTCCTTCTAGTCTCTTCTATTTGCCGACTGTTAAATATTCTCCTGAAATAAAAAATCCCCCAGATCAACTGAGGGTGCGCGAGATCGAACTGCTAGATCACGCGCTACTTAATCACCACCACAAGAGCTGTCTTTGACATGGCTTAATTCTCCAACAAAGGCAGGCGGCTAGTCAACCCCTGAGATGTAGATCTCAATATTTGAAACCTACCCGCAGACCGCGCCCTTCGAGGCTGAACCTACGACCTTGGAATACTTCGCCAAAACCCCGCGCTTATATTTGTGTGGGATCGGCGCGAAGTTCTTACGTCGCTCTGTAAGTACATCTTCTGAAACAAGTAAATCCAAAGTTCTGCTCTTAACATCGATTCGAATTAGATCGCCGTCTTTGATGAATGCAATCGGTCCGCCATCAACGGCCTCTGGCGCAACATGGCCAACGCAAAGTCCAGTACTACCACCACTAAATCTTCCATCGGTCAGGAGCAAAGTTGATTTACCAAGACCAGCACCTTTAATTGCACCAGTGATCATCAACATTTCGCGCATTCCAGGGCCACCCTTTGGACCTTCATAGCGAATCACAACAACATCGCCAGCTTTGATGGTTCCGTTTTCCAACGCTTCCATCGCGGATTGTTCCCGCTCGAATACTCGGGCCGGTCCTTCAAAATTCTCGACTTCAATTCCGGCAGTTTTACAAACTGCACCTTCTGGCGCAAGTGAACCAGCAAGAATTGTGATTCCACCGCCAAGTGAAAGTGGATTGGTAATCGCGTGCAGAACATCGCCATCTGGATCAAGCGGGGTGATGTCAGCCAAGTTCTCCGCCATTGTTTTGCCAGTTACAGTAAGGCAGTCACCATGCAATAAGCCAGCGTCAAGAAGTGCGCGAAGCACAACTGGAATTCCACCAACGCGATCGATATCAGTCATTACATATTTTCCAAATGGCTTTAGGTCGCCAAGAAGTGGAACTTTGGAACCAATGCGATGGAAATCTTCTAGAGTTAAATCAACTTCAGCCTCATTTGCAATCGCAAGTAAATGAAGAACAGCATTGGTCGATCCACCAAGTGCCATAACAACCGTGATGGCATTTTCAAAGGCCTTCTTTGTAAGAATCTGACGGGTTGTAATTCCCTTGCGAATTAATTCAACAACTGCTGCGCCAGCAGCAATTGCATAGTCATCACGACGGCGGTCCACAGATGGTGGTGAAGCAGATCCTGGAAGTGAAAGTCCGATCGCTTCGCCAACGGCTGCCATTGTGTTAGCGGTATACATTCCGCCGCAAGCACCTTCGCCGGGACAGATTGCGCGTTCAATTTTATCAACTTGCTCTTGGGATATTAATCCACGTGCACAAGCACCAACGGCTTCAAATGCATCAATGATGGTTACATCTTTGCCATCGACCTGGCCGGCAAGTGTTGTACCTGCATAAACAAATACTGACGCCACATCAATTCTGGCTGCTGCCATCATCATTCCTGGAAGTGATTTATCGCAACCAGCGAAGGTAACCATTCCATCTAGACGTTCAGCTTGCATAACAGTTTCAACTGAGTCGGCAATAACTTCACGAGATACCAGCGAGAAGTGCATACCTTCGTGGCCCATAGAAATTCCGTCAGAGACCGAGATCGTTCCAAATTGCATAGGGAAACCGCCAGCAGCGATTACGCCTTTTTTAGAAGCTTTTGCCAGACGATCAAGTGAGAGGTTGCAAGGTGTAATTTCATTCCACGAAGATGCAATACCGATTTGTGGTTTCGCGAAATCTTCATCACCCATTCCAACTGCACGCAACATTCCGCGCGCTGGCGCCCGCTCCATGCCATCAGTTACTAATCCAGAACGTGGCTTCATGTTGTTGCTCAATTTGTTCCCCTTTAAGCCTGACCTAAGTGCTTTAACAATAGTTCACGAACCTTAGCCGCGTCTGCTGCTCCCCCGGTTGCCTTCATTACCGCGCCAATAAGTGCGCCGGCTGCTGGAATATTTCCGCCCCGAATCCGCTCTGCGGTATCAGGCTGTGCTGCAATAGCAGCTTCAATCGCAACCATAAGCGCAGAGTCATCAGAAACAACTTTTAGCCCACGCTTTGCAATTACATCTGCTGGCGAACCTTCACCGTTAATAACCCCTTCGACAACTTGACGAGCAAGTTTGTCAGTGAGCTCACCGCTAGCGATCAACGCAATAATTTCTGCAAGGTTTGCTGAACTAATTAGTGAAGTTGGTTCAACTTCCTTCTCATTGGCGAGCCTAGAAATTTCACCTAGCCACCAGGTGCGAGCCCTTGTTGGCTCGGCGCCCAGTGCAATAGTTTCTTCAACGACATCCAATAATTCGGCATTTATAAGTGCGGTCATCTCTTTGTCCGGAACGTTCCACTCGGTCTGCAAACGTTTGCGACGAGTAGATGGTTTCTCTGGAAGTTTTGTCCGTAGTTCCTCAATCCACTTGGCATCTGGAGTAACAGGAACCAAATCTGGCTCTGGGAAATAACGATAATCCTCGGCTTGTTCTTTAGAACGGCCAGGACGAGTTAACCCGGTGTCTTCAAGGAAGTGCCTGGTCTCTTGTACTACTCGCTCGCCGCTTTCTAACCGATTTGCTTGACGTTCGATCTCACCAAATAGTGCACGTTCAACCGAGCGAAGTGAGTTCACATTCTTGGTTTCACTTCGGGTTCCAAGTTTGCCGCTTCCCATTGGTGCGAGTGAAACGTTGGCGTCACAACGAAGTGAACCCTGCTCCATCTTCACATCAGAAACTCCAAGTGAGCGGAGGATGTCACGCAGTTCAGTCACATAAGCGCGCGCAACTTGTGGCGCATACTTCCCGGTTCCGGGAACGATTTTGGTAACAATTTCTACAAGTGGAATACCAGCACGGTTGTAATCAAGTAACGAATATTCGGCGCCATGGATTCGTCCCGTCGAGCCACCAACGTGTAGTGATTTACCGGTGTCCTCTTCCATATGAACACGTTCAATTTCAATTCGGAATTTAGCTGGGCCCTCATCGGTATCGATCTCGACATCTAAATAGCCATTGACGCAGATTGGTTCGTCATATTGAGATGTCTGGAAGTTCTTTGGCATGTCGGGATAGAAATAATTCTTGCGTGCAAAGCGACTATAAGGAGCGATAGAGCAATTCAACGCGAGGCCGATCAAGATGGTGCTTTCGATTGCCTTGGCATTTACAACCGGAAGTGCGCCAGGTAAACCTAAACAAACTGGGCAGGTTTGCGTATTTGGACTGCCACCAAATTCGGTTGCACAACTACAGAACATTTTGGAATTTGTATTTAATTCGACGTGTACTTCAAGGCCGAGAGTTGGTTCGTACTTCTCCATTGCCTGTGCAAAGTTAAGTGCCACTAGCGCACCTGCAAATCTGGGATCTGCGAGATCAAAGTGTGACCCCATTTAGAATTCAGCGCTGCTTCCAAAGTTCCGCCAACGCGATACATCAAGTCATCTTGCATTACTGGAGACATGATTTGGAATCCAACAGGTAGCCCATCTTCCGGAGCTAACCCGCAAGGCAGACTCATTCCGCCGATGCCAGCCATATTTACCGGGATAGTTGCAATGTCATTTAGGTACATTGCAAGTGGATCATCACTCTTCTCGCCAATCTTGAATGCGGTTGTTGGTGCAGTAGGTGAAACCAATACATCCGCCTTGGTAAATGCGGCTTCAAAGTCGCGCTTAATTAAGGTACGAACTTTTTGAGCCGAACCGTAATAAGCATCGTAATAACCAGATGAAAGTGCATAAGTTCCCAGGATAATTCGGCGCTTTACTTCGCGGCCAAAGCCAACCTGTCTTGTTAAATTCATAACTTCTTCGGCACCGCGGTTGCCATCATCGCCAACGCGAATTCCATAACGCATCGAGTCAAAGCGGGCCAAGTTAGATGATGCTTCAGATGGTGCAATCAAATAATAAGCAGCCAAGGCATAATCAAAGTTCGGGCAACTAACTTCAACAATTTCTGCGCCAGCTTCAACTAGAAGTTGGAGTGATTCTTCAAAACGAGTGCGAACACCGGCTTGAAAGCCTTCGCCAGAAATCTCTTTGACAACACCGATCTTCATTCCTTTAACATCAAGGCGTTTTGCCGCGGCAACTACTTGTGGAACTGGTGAATTTATACTTGTTGAATCGCGTGGATCATGTCCGGCAATTGCTTCGTGCAAGAGCGCAGTATCTAAAACAGTACGAGCGCAAGGACCGGCTTGATCAAGACTTGAAGAGAACGCAACTAACCCATAACGTGAAACCCCGCCGTAAGTTGGCTTCACTCCAACAGTTCCAGTAACAGCTGCTGGTTGTCTGATTGATCCACCAGTATCTGTTCCGATTGCAAGTGGTGCTTCAAATGCTGCAAGTGATGCGGATGATCCGCCACCAGAACCACCAGGGATTCTTGTTAAGTCCCATGGGTTATGTGTTGGTCCGTAGGCCGAGTTTTCGGTAGAAGAACCCATCGCAAATTCATCCATATTTGTCTTACCGAGAATTACTACACCGGCATCTTTTAATTTTGTTACAACGCCTGAGTCATACGGAGGTCGCCAACCTTCGAGCATCTTGGAACCACAGGTTGTTGGAATTCCTTTTTGCGTTAAAACATCTTTCAGGGCAAGCGGTACACCAGCAATTGGCCCTAGTTTTTCACCGGCGGCACGCTTTGCATCAACCGAATTTGCTTGCGCAAGTGCGCCTTCTTTATCTAAATGTAGAAATGCATGTACTGAAGTATCTACTTCAGCAATTCGATCAAAGTGCTGATTGGTTAACTCAACAGAAGTTATTTCACCTTTAGCCAGCGCTGCGCCCAGTTCGGCTGCGCTTAAGCGAATTGAACTCATTCTGCTTCGCCTAAAATTTGTGGCACTTTGAAGCGCTCTTCTACTTTTGCTGGCGCTCCAGAAAGAGCTTCCTCGTTAGTTAAACTCGGCTTAACAACATCGGCGCGAAAAATATTTGTCATTGGTAACGGATGCGAAGTAGGTGGCACATCTTGTCCGGCAACTTCCTGGACGCGGGCAACTGCACCAAGAATTACATCGAGTTCTGAGGCCATGTGATCTAGTTCTTCGGCGCTCATCTCTATTCGAGCGAGACGTGCTAAATGTGCGACATCATCGCGGGAAATGGCGGCCATGCGGCAATCTTATCGTGCGGCCTACTACAACAATAAATCGTGATTAAGCGCGAATCTGGCCAGAACCTTTAACAATCCAAGTGGTTGTCGTCATCTGTTCAAGGCCCATCGGACCGCGGGCATGAAGTTTTTGATTTGAGATTCCGATTTCGGCTCCGAATCCCATCTGCTCACCATCAGTAAAGCGGGTCGAAGCATTGACCATGACTGCAGCGCAATCGGAGAGTGCGATGAATTTCGCGGCGCTCTCTTGCGATTCCGTGACGATAGCCTCGGTGTGCTTGGTGCCGTATTTTGCAATGTGATCGGCCGCCGCTAATAAGTTAGGGACAACCGCAACATTCATTTCAAGTGCGTTGTATTCCGTGGACCAATTCTCCTCGGTGGCCTTTGAAACACTTATGCCCAAACCTGTCGCAATCTTGGAAGTTTGATCATCAACATTTAGTTTTACACCAGCCTGCGCGAGTGCGGTGAGAGCGACCGGTAAAAATTCTTCTGCGACGCTGGCATGTACCAAAAGAGTTTCAGCGGCGTTACAGACACTTGGTCGATGAGTTTTGGAATTTATCAAGATTGGCAACGCTTTAGCCAAATCAGCTTTCTCATCAACATAAACGTGACAAACACCGGCGCCAGTTTCAATTGTTGGAACTGTTGAGTCATCAACAACCGTGCGAATTAACGCAGCGCTTCCTCTTGGGATAACAAGGTCTACTTTTCCTCGCGCATGTAATAACGCTTGCACCGTTGCTCGATCGTTTGAAGGCACTAGTTGAATTACATCCGGTGAAATATTGGTCTTACCTAGCGCACGACGCATAACATCTACCAACACCTGGTTACTTGAGGCCGCACTGGAAGAACCACGAAGGAGTGCCGCATTTCCCGACATCAACAAAATTACTGCGGCATCAACTGTGACATTTGGCCGGGCTTCATAAACCATTCCAACAACACCAAAGGGAACCGTGATCTGTTTTAAATGCAATCCGTTAGGCAGCGTGCTTTCTCGAAGCGTCTTGCCGAGTGGATCAGCCAACTTGGAAACCTGACGTGCGCCCTCTGCAATTGCGCTCACACGTTCGGGGGTGAGTAAGAGGCGATCTTGCATCGAAGTTGCCATTGCCTCTTCAACCGCGCGCGCCATATCTTTCGCATTAGCCGCGAGGATTTCTGCTTGCGAACTAGAAATTTCCTCAGCTATTTGAAGAAGTGCATTCACGCGATCAGCACTTGTGGCCGCAATAAGTGTTCGCCCAGCCAGCCGCGCCTTATCTGCTAATTCAGCAATTAACGCTGTGGCTTCCATACACATAGCCTAGAGCCTCATACCCTTATCCCATGAAACATTTATTCCGTGGAATTAGAAATACCGTAATTGTTCTCCTCGCACTAGCAGTTGCCCTCACGGGATTCACTCGGTTTATTCATTATCCAAATCCCATCGCGGCAATAAAACTCGGACTAGCGCCGGCATCTAAAACTCCAGATTTGATGCCCTGGCATACGATCCAACCGGCCACAACACCTATTGTTTGGCCAACTAGTACTGAAAAAATTCCAGAGACAATTTCTTGGCAAGGCAGCACCGTTAAGTGGCAGGAATTTTTGGACAAGTCGCATACCAACGCTTTTATTTTAATTCGCAATGGCGTAATCACATACGAGTACTACAAGAAAGGTATGACGCCTGCAACTAGGCTCCCCTCTTACTCGGTCGCTAAAACAATGACTTCTATCGTTATAGGACAATTAGTTGCCGCTGGGAAAATTTCAGAAGGAGATACTTTTGTTAAGTATTTTCCGCAATTTAAAACTGGTACATCCTTTGACCAGGTAACAATTCAAACGCTGCTCGATATGCAGGCTGGTGTTGGTGTTTCGGACAACTATCCAACCGGACCACAAGGTTGGGGTGTTGCGATTGCCCAAATGTATGCGACCACCGACATGAACTGGTTTATTAAACACAATCGAAAGATGGCATTTGAGCCTGGCAGTAAATCTGAATATATGAGCGTTGATACCCAACTTCTCGGAATGATAATTAAGAATGTAACGGGCGATAATGTTTCTAACTACTTCAGCAAGCACGTCTGGCAACCAATCGGTGCGCAATACCCAGCAACTTGGAACGTTGATCACATTGGTGGTCAAGAGAAAACATTCTGTTGCTTTAACGCAGCCGCACGAGATTATGCGCGAGTAGGTCTGGCACTTATAAACGGTGGCTACGCCGGATCGAATCAAATTATCAATGCGGATTGGTTAAAGCGCATGACAACTCCAGTTACAACACTTGATCATAATTGGGGATATGGCGCCCAAACCTGGCATCCATTCCCGGGAATAACCACTGCAATGGGCTTGCACGGACAATGGATATTTACTGATCCAAAAACCCGAACTGTGATTGTAAAACTTTCTGATAACCCAACTGGAAATGATCCAGAGGTTGATACTGCAAAAGTCTTATACGACCTGGCCCAAAAAGTTAATTAGTAGAAGTATTAATTAGCAGAGAAGAAGGTACCGAAGTCTGCGCCATTTAGCGCTGCTTCGAGATTTGCAAGGTTTGTTAACAGCATTGAGATTCCACTTGTTGTTGCAATCTCGGCGGCTTGAATCTTTGTGACCATTCCCCCGCTGCCGACGCCCGAAGTTCCGACTCCGCCAACTTTAATTTCACCAAGGTCACTGACTGCATCGACCTTTGCTACTCGTTTGGCACCAGGTGTTGCTGGCGGTGAATCGTAGAGTGCATCAACATCAGAGACCAATACCAACAAATCTGCGGAGATTAACTTTGCAACCATTGCTGCCAGGCGATCATTATCACCAAGGCGAATCTCTTCGGTTCCAACTGAGTCATTCTCATTAATCACTGGGACTACACCAAGTTCAAGTAGGCGAAATAGCGTGCGCTGAGCATTTTCCGATTGCGTAGCAAGTGCAACATCATCGCCTGTTAGTAGTACCTGAGATGCAACAATATTGTGCTTGCCAAATTCTTCGGTATATCGAGCTATTAAAAGTCCTTGCCCAACCGATGCGGCGGCTTGTTGAGTTGCCAGATCCGTTGGACGCGAAGTCATTTTCAACGGTGCCAGGCCAGCGGCGATTGCTGCTGATGTAACAATGACAACTTCTTTGCCAGATTTGGCTAAGCCAGCCACGACATCAACTAATTTTGCGACTGCGCTGTTATCAAGAGCCGTACCAGCACTTCCGGTAAGCGTTGAAGAGCCAACCTTTACAACTACGCGCTTAGCGTCCGTCAAGTATTTGTTAGCCATTATTTTTCAACCTCTTCTTGCACCCGTGGATCTCTTGGGTTTGTGACGTTGTTCTCCCATTGCATTGCAATTTCATCATCACTTAGTTGATCATCATCTTCGATGTAACGGCCAGCCCAAGGAGATTCAATACGTAAATCGCCACCACGAGGTCCGGCAAGAAGTTCGGCGCCAGCCTCAATCGTTGGTTCCCAATCAAAAATTACTGCGGCATCGCCCGCGCCAATTCGAACCTCATCTTTAGCCTTAGCGCCCTTCTTAAACAGTTCGCGCTCAACACCAAGTGTTGCCAGACGATCCGCAAGATAACCAATCGCTTCGGTATTGCCGAAGTCAGTCTGCTTCACCCAACGAACTGGCTTCTCACCAAGAACGGTGAATGAACCATCTTCATTTGCTGTAACAGAGAATCCAGAATCGCCAACTGGTGCTGGTCGCAGAACAATGCGTGCCTTTTCTTGTGCGGCTTCGGCTTTACGTGCGGCTTGAATAATTCTGGCCATTGCATAATTAAGTTCAGTTAAACCAATATGGGATGCTGCTGAAATTTGAAATACGGGATAGCCACGAGCTTCCAGGATTGGTTGCACCATATCTGCCATCGCTTTTCCATCTGGAAGATCGACTTTATTTAGCGCAATAATTCTTGGTCGCTCGGAGAGCCCGCCATAAAAAGAAAGTTCTTCTTCAATAATGTCGAAGTCTTTTACCGGATCGCGATCTGTTTCGAGTGTTCCACAATCCAACACGTGAACGAGAGCAGCACATCGTTCAACGTGGCGCAAGAATTCAAGTCCTAAACCTTTACCTTCAGATGCGCCCGGAATTAAACCTGGAACATCTGCAACTGTGAAGCGAGTATCGCCGGCTTGAACCACGCCAAGGTTCGGTGCAAGAGTTGTGAATGGATAATCTGCAATCTTTGGTTTTGCCGAAGAAATTGCCGCAATGAGTGAAGATTTACCGGCAGAAGGAAAACCAATTAGGCCAATATCTGCCACGCTCTTTAATTCAAGAGTTAGGGAACGCTCTTCACCTGGCTCACCTTTAAGTGCAAAGCCAGGAGCTCTGCGCTTTGATGATGCAAGGCCCGCGTTACCGAGTCCACCTTTGCCACCTTGGGCGGCAATAAAACGAGTTCCGTTACCTACGAGGTCAGCGAGAATATTTCCATCGCGATCTTTAATTACGGTTCCATTTGGAACTGGCAAAATTAAGTCTTTACCTTCTTTGCCGTTGCAGTAATCGCCATAACCAAGTGAGCCGTTTGTAGCGCGACGATGTGGTGAATGGTGAAAATCTAAAAGGGTTGTCGTACCTGGATCTACGAAGAGAATGACATCGCCACCGCGACCGCCATTACCGCCATCTGGACCACCCAGTGGCTTAAATTTTTCACGGTGAACGGATACGCAGCCATCGCCACCACTTCCCGCAAAGGCAAGGAGAGTTACGCGATCAACGAATGTTGCCATTTACTTTCCCTCCCTCTCGGTTTCTTAATACTTTCAGAATTACTTTGAATTACTGGTGAAATAAAAATGCGGGCCCGCAATACGCGGACCCGCAAAGAATAATCCGCGTTTAAGCGACTGGTACGGGAACGATGTTTACAACCTTACGACCGCGGGCGCGACCGAAAGCAACTTCGCCAGCAGAAAGTGCGAACAGTGTGTCGTCCTTGCCGATTCCAACGTTTGCGCCTGGGTGGAAAACTGTTCCGCGTTGGCGAACCAAGATTTCCCCGCTCTTTACGATCTGGCCTGCGTAGCGCTTGATACCGAGGTACTGAGCATTTGAATCGCGACCGTTACGGGTAGAGGAGACACCTTTTTTACTTGCCATTTATATTCGCCGCCTTATTTATTTCGTAATCGCGGTGATCTTCACGCGCGTAAGTTGGGAACGGAAACCTTGACGACGGCGATAGCCGGTCTTGTTCTTGTAGCGAAGGATGTCGATCTTTGGACCCTTCACTTCTTCAATAATTTCACCAGTTACTTTTACGCCAGCAAGTGCCTTGGCATCAGTTGTGATGCTTGCACCTTCAACGATTAGAACTGCAGGAAAGTTAACCGATGCGCCAACCTTGGCATCAATACGATCAACGAAAACAGTGTCGCCAACGGCAACCTTCTCTTGACGGCCGCCTGCTTTAACAATCGCGTACACGGTAACTCCTCTTTAAATGAAAAACATTAGTTGAACAGGGCCTAAGGGTACGGATTACCCACCCTCGGGGTCAAACTGGGGTTATTACACCTGTACTTACCGCACGGCGGCGGCGCTTACCAGGCTCTTTCTTTACTGGCTCATCCTTGGAGGATGCGCTTTCATCGGGAGCCGATATTTCATCAGTTGGCTCAAAATCTTCAACTGGCTCTGATTTTTCGGAATGATCTGAATGATCTGAATGATCTGAACGAGCGGAGTAGCTCTTATCCATATCTTTATCGAGCGCTACCTTGTTTACGGGTTCGCTGTGAATATGAATTCCACGTCCGCCACAACTTTCACAAGTTGTTGAGAAGGCTTCAATAAGTCCTTGGCCAACGCGCTTGCGCGTCATCTGAACAAGTCCAAGTGAAGTTACTTCAGCGACCTGATGCTTTGTGCGATCGCGGCCAAGACATTCAACCAAACGACGTAACACCTGGTCACGGTTTGATTCGAGCGTCATATCAATGAAGTCAATAACGATAATTCCACCCATATCGCGCAGGCGAAGTTGGCGGGCAATTTCTTCAGCAGCTTCCAAGTTGTTCTTGGTAACTGTCTCTTCAAGGTTTCCACCCTTACCAATGAATTTACCGGTGTTCACATCGATAACAATCATCGCTTCAGTGCGGTCAATAACCAGCGAACCACCTGAAGGCAGATAAACCTTTCGGTCAAATGCTTTGGATAACTGCTCTTCAATGCGGTGCTCTGAGAACAACTCGCGTGAGCCGGTCCACTTTTCAATTTTTGCAGTTAGTTCTGGCGCAATATGGCCAAGATAATTATTTATATCATCCCAAGCGACATCGCCTGAAACGATCATCTTGTTGAAATCTTCATTGAAAATATCACGAATAACGCGAACAGTCAGATCAGGCTCCGAATAGAGAAGGGCTGGGGCATTTGTTCCCGAAGCATTTGCCTTGGTTTCAATATCTTCCCATTGTGCTTTGAGGCGAATTACATCGCGCTCAAGCTCTTCTGATGATGCACCTTCAGATGCGGTACGAACAATTACGCCAGCATCCTCCGGAATCAAACCTTTAAGAATTGTCTTTAGACGAGAACGTTCTTGCTCTGGAAGTCTGCGACTAATTCCGCTCATTTCACCACTTGGTACATAAACCAAATAACGACCTGGAAGTGAAATCTGACTTGTCAGGCGAGCGCCTTTCTGGCCAATTGGATCTTTTGTAACTTGTACTAGTACTGATTGCCCAGTCTTTAATACATGTTCAATTTTGCGTGGTGCGCCATCTGCAAGTCCTGCGGTATCCCAGTTAACTTCACCGGCATAAAGAACTGCGTTACGGCCCTTACCAATATCAACGAATGCTGCTTCCATAGAAGGCAGAACGTTTTGGACCTTTCCCAAATAAACGTTACCAACATATGAAATATTGCTATTTCGGTTTACATAGTGCTCAACCATGATGTTGTCTTCAAGAACGGCAATCTGAGTTCGGTCACCTGTCTGGCGAACCAACATCTCGCGATTCACATTTTCGCGACGTGCTAGGAATTCTGATTCAGTAATAATGGTGCCGCGGCGGCGAACAAAGTCACGTGGCTCACGATCATTGCGACGGTTTCCGCGATCGCCACGATCACGTCGATCGCCTCGGCGGCCGTCGCTACGGCTAGAACGCTCTGGACGCGTTGAACTTCCAGGGGCTCTAGGTTCGCGGACTTTTACAACGGTTATTACGCCGTCTTCTTCAATAGTTTCACCTGGAGTTACACCATCGCCAGTTGCGCGTCTGCGACGGCGGCGGCGAGGTGAAGAAGTTGTACTGGATTCACTTTCATCATCACTTATCGCACCAGCATCGAGTTCTTCGGATGAGTCTGCTGAATCAGTTGTCTCGTTCCCGGTGTCCCGGCCACGTCGGCGGCCTCTTCCCCCACGACGGCGACGGCGGCGCTCTGCGCTCGCTTCATCGCTCTCGTTTTCAACATCAGAGGTACTAGAACTATTAGCAGTCTCGCTCTTTGCCGGAGCGGCCTTAGTTTTCTTGGGCGCAACATCTTCTGGCGCGGCCTGAAACATTGGTACCGGAATCGAAGCACTCTTCTTGGTGGCTTTAACAACGACTTCTTCAGTAGTTGTTTCTACCTCGGTGGTTGTCTCTGCTTTTGCTGCTTTCGCAGACTTTTTTGATGCGCGCTTACGCGCACCTTTTGGCACTATAGCCATAACATCAAATCCTCATCTGGGTACTTACTAAACGAAAACTTTTTACAGAATTCGACTTTCGGCACTTCTCTTGGCTCCGTTTGGAGCAATCTTGGTAAAACTTCCGTTTGAAAGCTCTGCATCTGCGACCGACGGCGAGGTATTAAGGTCCAATGGACCACTCGGCGTGCGCTGAACGCTGGCTAAAGTATGACGCACTTTTGGCCTAAAGACCAACCATTTAGCAACTTACGCGGGGAATCTTTCGAAATTTCCATATGGAGGAAGCTAGCTCGCCCTTAGCGGGTCCTTAACGAGTGCGTAAATGAACGTTCTGAATCAGTCCCAGCCCGATCAAATTGGCGAACATACTCGAGCCGCCGTAGGACATAAATGGAAGTGGAACGCCGGTCATCGGCACCATTCCCATTGTCATCCCGATATTTTCAAAGGTTTGAAAAGCAAACCAGGCAATCACGCCCACGACTACCAGTCGCCCAAATAAATCATTTGTTCGCTTGGCAATCCTAAAAGATCGATAAAAGAATAATCCAAAACATAAGAGAATAAACCCAGATCCTAAGAAGCCAAGTTCCTCGCCGGCAACTGTAAAAATAAAGTCAGTCTGTTGCTCTGGTACAAATCGACCATTAGTTTGCGGTCCGTTGAATAAACCTTTGCCAAGTACTCCACCAGATCCAATCGTGATTCTAGATTGACGTAATTGATAGCCACTCATCTGCGGATCTGCAGTTGGGTCAACAAAGGATTGCAGGCGCTTAACTTGATATTCACTTACAACGCCAGCTTTGACCGCCACGAAGCCGCCAACCAGTGCCACCAGTAATAGCCCAACTACCCATCTAGTTGGCGCACCAGATGTCCCAATGATTGCAACAATGGCTGCGCTGATGATTACCACTGTGCCTAAGTCCGGCTGCAGCAAAATTAGAATGATCGGTAGCGCTGCTATCCCAAGGGCTTTGAGCACATCAAGATCCGTCGGGTTCTTATCGCTATCTCGTTTTTCAGCAAGAATCATTGAGATACCTACAATGATTCCGATTTTTGCTAACTCTGCTGGCTGAATCTGAAATCCGCCAGGAAATGAGATCCAAGCACGAGCTCCGTTAACGGTCGTACCAATACCCGGAATTATTACTGCTACTAAGCCGAGTACCGCAAGCCCCCAAACGATCGGTGTGTAAGCACGGAGCAATCGGTAATCGATCAACGTTGTTAAATAAGCAAGCAGCCCACCAATAAGAATATTTACGATATGGCGCTTTAAATAATATTGGGGATCTAAATTCTGCGAAGCAAACCAACTCTTTGTTGCGGCCCAAACAAGTAGCGTTCCAATCAATAACAATGCGGCAACAGAGAAGGTAAGGACTCGATCGAAATTATTGAAGTTCTCCCGAATTCTTGAACTTCGGCTCCGAGTGCGAAAAATTGTCATGGCTTAACCAACTTAGCGGACTTGGCATCAATTCTTGGGATTGAAGTTGGTATTCCATTTGGGAATATCGCTTTCTTGGGGTCAACAGTTGATCCGGTTACACCATAAAGCGCTGCGTATATGTCGTGCACGCCCACCGCACTTATTTCTGCACCGAAGCCACCTTGGCTAACCATCATGATTACCGCATATTGCGGAGCTTCAACTGGTGCAAATGAAGCGAACCACGAGGTGTCATCTTTCGCGCTGCCATTTGCATTGCGACCTAAGTCTTGGCCAGTTCCAGTTTTGCCGGCAACATGGATTGGGAAGCCAGCGAAAACCCCAGCGGCGGTTCCACTTGTTGCAACGGCGCGAAGAGCCTTGTGAAGAAAATCAAAGGTAGAAGGTGAAGCGTCAACTTTTCCAGTAACAACTGGCGTGAATTCTTTAACCACTGTTCCATCTGGCTTGAGAATCGCGCGGGCAACTTCTGGCTTATAAATCGTGCCACCATTAGCAATCGCAGCATAAGTTTGTGCCATCTGAATTGGAGTCAGCAAAGTATCGCCCTGGCCAATAGCGAAGTTCACCGCATCACCAGCTCGGACAATAAATCCATCCGTACAATTCTCTTTAGCGATAGCAATTAAGTATGGCGTTAAATCACTCTTTCGGGCTCGGTTCTGATAATCACAATAGTAATTTTTGTTGGCCTGGTAATACTTTTCTTTCCAATCTCTATTGGGCAAGCGGCCCGACGCTTCTGCTGGAAGATCGATTCCAGTTAATTTTCCGATTCCGAAAGATTTTGCCGCATTAAAAAAGTAATCATGAAGACCAGATTTTGGCCGAAGTCCGCCATCTCGAACCCATTCGTCGTATGCGATTTGATACCAGATCGTGTCACAAGAAACTGCAATGGCGGTCTGCATATTTAGATGGCCTTGAGCTTTTGTTTCAAAGTTTTTGAACTCGCGATTACCAACTTGAACAGTTGCTGGGCAGTTGTATGCCGCATTCATGTCATAGCCAGCTTTAGTTGCTGCTACAACAGAGATAGATTTAAAAGTTGATGCTGGGGCATACATGCCTTGCCAAGGTCGATCCAATGCGGGCACGCCAGAGCTTTCACTAAATAAACTTTTGGCTTGGGCTTGGGTTAAACCTTGCTGCCAAATATTTGGATCATAAGTTGGATATGAAGCTAGTGCTAGAACTTTTCCAGTGTGGACATCAAGGACAACTGCCGCGCCACCATCTGCGTGGTAACCCATAGATTTAGAACGGAGAACAGAACTCTTTAGCGCCTTTTCGGTCGCTGCTTGAAGTCTGGCATCTAAATTAGTAACTAAATTATCGCCAGCAATCGGCTTAGAACTTTGAGTTTGACTAGTGATCGATTCTTTACGATCAACGGTTACGGTCTTGATTCCTGGCTTTCCTCGAAGATATTGGTTGTACTGATATTCGAGACCAGATTTCCCAATCACTTCATCCCGGAAATATCCGCCGTCAGGATTTGCTAAATCTGATTCTGTAACTGATCCAACATACCCAAGCACGTGTGATGCGTTCTCACCGGCCATCGATGGATAACTTCTGACTGGAATCGGTTGGGCATTTATGCCAGGAAATGAATCTGAGTTCTCAAGAACTTTAAGCGCTTGGGCTTGGGTAGCACTTCTAGTTACTGGAATCGGTTGGAATCTAGTTCCCTTCCAGCAACCGGTGCGCTCACCAATCGGGAGCTCGCCACAAAGTCTGGTTGCGATAAAAAGATCATTCGGCTTTACTCCCATTAGTTTTGCAACTTTGGCAAGAACTGCGGCGCCTTTATCTGGCAACTTATCAATAGTGCTTCGATCAACTGAAATAACCATTCCGGGGCGATCCATTGCAAGTGGGATACCAGAACTGTCGGTGATCGCACCGCGCACCTGAGGCGTCATAACATCACGACTTTGAATGCTTAGCGCTGCGTTTTGATATTTAAGCCCTGCGGCTACTTGAAGGTAAAAAAGTCGACCACCTAGTGCAACAGTCAAAGATAAAATTAGGGCTTGCACAATAATTATACTTAATCTGGAACGTTGACTCATGCGCGCTCTCGGGCATTCACTGTGATTGATCGCCATTTAACTAAGCCGGGCAGCAAAATCGGTGCGAATAATAAAGTCCAAAGGCTGTTGCCAAATATGGTCAACATATTTGTGCCAAAGGCCCCGTTATTCTCGCCAAGTAGCACGCCAAAACATAGGAAAACTAGCAGAGTCAGCGCCGATCCGATTGAAATGAAGATTACAAATGAACCAGGTCGTTCGGTGAAGTCACCAATGCTTTCCCTGTTAGTTGCGAAAACATAACCAACAAGGGTGAGAATTAAAGCCCACTTGCCGAATGGTGAATCTGAAGAAGGTGAGAAATCTAAAATTAAACCACCTATAAAGCCGAGAACAATGGCCCCGAATTTATCTTCCAGTGACATTAAGCCAAGTAATACCGCTAAATAAAGTGAAAACCCGGAAATGGGAAAGTTGATCTTAGAGATTGCAGCTTCTTGGAGAATAAATACTACGAACAGGAATGCGGCAAAAAGTCCGGCTCTGGTCCAACTCACTTCTTACCCTTGCTGGTTGGAGATGGCGAAGGATTCGAAGGCGCGCCAGAACTAGACGGCGATGGCGTCGCAGTTACGTAAATAGTTTTAATTGGATCTGGCACTGGGACAAGGGAATCTTTCGGATCTTGCTTGGCTGCCGTTGTTATTACTGAAACAACGCCCAGGCTGTTTAAGTTGGCATAGCCAGTAACACTCGCGGTTTGAGTTAGTGCGGAATTTGAATGATCAACAAAGGAAACTGATCCAACTGGAAGACCTGGAACAAACGGATGGTTGTTATCACTTCCCAAAGAGAGCAGGGCATCACCAAATTTAATTGTTCCAGCCGGATCTAATAATTGAAGGGTGTAACGGTTGGATCCTTGACCGAGCAAAATACCAACGGTTTGGGTTCCGGCGATACGAACACCAATTCTAAATGTTGGATCACTCATCAAAATAACGATTGCGGATGACCCAGTTACAGATTTAACAACACCAACAATTCCTGACTCATTTATAACTGTCATATCTTTTTGGACACCATCAATTGACCCGGCATCAATTGTTATTGTTTGACTAAAGGTGGAAGCGCTACCTTGCCCAATCACGCGAGCAGATACGACTTTATAGCCACCTCTCCCCGCTAAATTCAGTACGCCTTTAAGTTTTGTCAGTTGCCCTTTGACATCAGCGTTAACCACTAATTGATTTTTAAGTTTGGCGTTCTCTTTTTCCAGATCTGTAATCTGGGCCTTCGCCCGTCCAAAATTCTTTACATCGCTGAAGAAATTACCTACTGGCGAGAAGAAGTCAGAGAAGCCTCGTTGGACTGGGGCGAGGAAAGTTTGAGTTGCAGATCTTGAATTCTTTGCGATGTTGATACCGCGTAGATCAAGAGTGATTAAGAAAAGTGCCGTAACCAATAAGATAACAAGTAGAAGCCTGGAACGATTGTTCCCACTTGCTGCCACGGTTATCTCCTTTTACTCCACAAGCTAAATAATGAGATTATCTACGTGGTTCAGAAATCAAAACCTTTTCTAAGGCTTCGAATTCTTCAACGCACTTACCTGAACCTTCAGCGACTGCCTGTAGTGGCCGCTCACAAATGTGAACTGGCATTCCAGTTTCGTGACGCAACCTTTCATCGAGACCACGAAGAAGAGCGCCGCCGCCTGTTAATACAATTCCACGGTCCATGAGATCACTTGCGAGCTCTGGTGGTGTCTTATCGAGCGTGCTCTTTACTGCGTTAACAATTTGAGTTACTGGGTCTTCCATTGCTTTACGAATATCTGCCGCAGAAACCAAAATTGTTTTTGGCAAGCCCGTGGCAAGGTCGCGCCCACGAATTTCGGCATCAGGCTCTCCGGGAAGTTGGTAGGCCGATCCAATTGCCATCTTTATCTCTTCCGCTGTTCGTTCACCAAGTAATAGTGAGTATTCGCGCTTTACCCAATCAATAATGGCTTGATCTAGTTCATCGCCACCAATACGGATTGAAAGTGCAGTAACGATTCCACCAAGTGAAATAACAGCGACTTCAGTAGTTCCGCCACCGATATCTACAACCATGTTTCCAGTTGGTTCGTGGATTGGGAGTCCAGCGCCAATTGCGGCAGCCATTGGCTCTTCAATTATGTAAACCTTACGTGCGCCGGCTGCATATCCAGCATCCTTTACTGCGCGTTGTTCCACGCCAGTAATTCCAGATGGAACACATACAACAATTCTTGGCTTTGCAAGATAACGACGGCGGTGCACCTTTTGAATAAAGTAACGCAGCATGCGCTCGGTTGTATCGAAGTCTGCAATAACGCCATCCTTAAGTGGACGAATGGCAACGATATTTCCTGGAGTACGACCGATCATTCGCTTCGCTTCAAGACCAACCGCGAGGATTGCACCAGTATCTTGATTCACAGCAACGACGCTCGGTTCGTTAAGAACAATGCCACGGCCACGTACATAAACCAAAGTATTTGCAGTTCCTAAATCGACAGCCATATCTCTTCCGATGAATGACATCCGATTTTGCTTTGTTTTACTCATTAGTGACCTTTCGAATTCAACTCAGGGAAGAAAATTGCAATCTCACGATTTGCTGATTCAACTGAATCAGATCCGTGAACAATATTCTGTACAACTTTGGTGCCTTGATCACGCGCTAGATCACCGCGGATTGTTCCGGGCTCGGCAACAGTTGGATCAGTAGTTCCTGCTAATTTACGAAAGCCTTCGATAACGCGATTTCCTTGCGCGATGATTGCAACGCTTGGACCAGACAACATAAATTCAAGTAGTGGCTCAAAGAACGGCTTACCTTCATGCTCGGCATAATGTGTTGCAAATAATTCACGAGTTGGAACGATCAACTTCAATTCAGAAATTTCGTAACCTTTAGTTTCGATACGTCGAATTACCTCACCAACCAAGCCACGACGAACTCCGTCGGGTTTGACCAGGACCAAGGTGCGTTCAATAGATGCCATCACCGCCACAGTCTAATCAGTACTTGCCGTACCGCTTAATTGAGGGGTTTCTTGCGTAAAAGCTCGGCCCGAATCGCCTCACCCTTGCGGCCAATTATGTAGGCCGCGATCCAAAGCGCAGCAAATAATGCTCCGAGGAAAAACATCGATGTAACCACGAACCCATAGCAAAATACTGCGATCTGCAGGACTGAACCAATAATCCAACCGGTAGTTCGTTTCATCATTCCCGCACAAAGAATTAAAAGGATCGCGATGGCGCCACCGCCAAGAAGTACTGCCGCCCCATGCTGATCCATCGCGAGCAATAGCGCGAAACCCATAACGAGGGATTCCATAGCAAGGACTGAAGTACCTAGGACTCTCACTTTTCTCCACCTTCATTCACAGAAATTTTTCTGAGTATTGTTCGGGCTTCACCGGCCGTAACAACCGATCCTGAAATTACAACCGCACTGATTCCATCACTCACCTGGTTTAGCAAGGTCGCTTGCTCCATCGAATAAGTAATTGCGCCCCGCAGGTCGGGTTCTTTAAATACTCGATCAGCACCAAATATTTTGACCGCTAGATCAAATAACTTATCCACGCTTAGTGCTCGTGGTGAACTTGATTGAGTTACAACTAATCTGTCGATAACTGGCTCAAGTTCCCGCAAAATTCCGAGAACATCCTTATCGCCCATGCTCGCCAAAATTCCAAAGAGAGATTCGAAATCAAACTCGGTTCGTAAGGTATTTGCTAACGCCTTCGCACCATGAGGGTTGTGGGCAGCATCAATGATGACAGTTGGGTCGCGATGCAATATTTCTAGCCGGCCTGGTGATTTAACTTTTAGGAAGGCGTTTCTAACTAAATCATCATCCAGCTTTACACCTGCGAACGCTTCGACAGTTGCAAGTGCAACTGCGGCATTCTCGGCCTGGTGCGCGCCATGGAGTGGTAAGAAAATATCTGAATACTCACCATGAACACCATGTATTGAAATTAACTGGCCACCTACTGCGATGGCTCGGTGTGCAACTGAAAATTCCACGCCCATTCGATTTGGAATCGCCGCAACCTCTGCGATCTTCGCCATCAAAATCTTTGCGACTTCTGGTTCTTGCGCGGCGAGAACTACGTGAGATTCTGGCTTGATGATTCCAGATTTCGTTAGTGCTATCTCTTCAATAGTTTCACCAAGATATTCCGTGTGATCAAGTCCAATCGGCAGGATTACCGAGACAGCGCTAGCAACAACATTTGTGGCATCCCACTCGCCTCCCATGCCAACTTCGATAATTCCGATATCGACTGGAAATTCTGCAAATGCAACAAAGGCCAACGCTGTAATGGCTTCAAAGAACGAAATTGGGTGGGGTTGTCGGCTGTCGATCAAATCCAAATAGAGTGCAATGTCGTTATAAGCCGCGATAAATCCTTCGGCGGGAATTGATTCACCATTGATCGAAATACGTTCCAAAATACTTTCCAAGTGCGGGCTTGTAAATCTGCCGGTTCGATAATCCAATTCTCGAAAGAGGCTATCAATCATTCTTGCTGTGCTCGTCTTGCCATTAGTCCCACCAACGTGAATTGTCGGATAAGAAAGTTCTGGCGAGCCAAGTGCATCAACAAGTGCCGCTATGCGAACTAGTGAAGGTTCAATTCTTGATTCTGGCCAACGCTTAAGAAGCGCAGCTTCGACAACTGCAATAACTTCTAGATCATCAGGGGTGGTCATTATTTAACAGGCAGCGCCGCTAATTGCGCGGTGATACTTTCAATGTCTGCAGTTGTTTCGGCCAGACGAGCACGAATCTCTTGGACAACTTCCATCGGCGCCTTTGCCATAAATCCTTCGTTATCTAGCTTCACCTTTGCAGTCTGTCGATCTTTTTCCGCGGTTGCTAGATCTTTTGTTAGTCGTGCGCGTTCGGCGACAACATCTATTGCGCCGGTCAGGTCGAATTCAATTATTACTTTACCAACCTCGATCTTGGCACTTGCAGTACCTGTGATTGGTTCAATCCGACAAACCTGGCGAACCGCAGCAACATAATTTTCTAGCCCAGCACTTTCTAAACCAATAAAGTTTGCGCCAACCTTGGCTGAAGTCTTAATTCCTTGATCATTTCGGAATCGGCGAATCTCAGTAACCAAGTCCTGCAGTTTGGCAACGATGGCTTTTGAATTTTCGTCACGAAGTTCGGGATTGGCTTTCGGCCAAGTTGCATTGACCAAAGTTTCACCGCCAGTAAATGAGCACCATAACTCTTCGGTGATGAATGGCATTACCGGATGCATCAAACGAAGTAACTGATCTAAGACATGACCCAGAACTCGCTTTGATACTTCGGCACCTTCGCCACCGTTGGCAAATGATGCCTTCGATAATTCTAAGTACCAGTCACACAGATCATCCCAAGCAAAGTGGTAAATCAATTCGCAGGCTTTAGCGAATTCGAACTTTTCAAAGTTCGAATCTACGGCTTCAATTGTTTCGTCAAGTCTGGTCAAAATCCATTTATTAATGCCATCTAGTTTTTCAAACTCTGGCAATTTTCCATCAACATTTGCACCATTCATGATGGCAAAACGTGAAGCATTCCAAAGTTTCGTTGCAAAGTTTCTAGATCCTGCAATCCAATCTTCAGCTAGTGCTTGATCAGTACCTGGATTTGCACCGTTCGCAAGAGTAAAGCGAAGAGCATCAGAACCGTATTTATCCATGAATTCAATTGGGTCCACGGTGTTTCCGCGTGACTTGCTCATCTTCTTACCAAAGCGATCTCGCACTAAACCATGCAGGGCGATGGTGTGGAAAGGAGCAACGCCTTCGGTTGCAAATAATCCAAGCAGAACCATTCGAGCAACCCAGAAGAACAAAATGTCATAGCCCGTAACAAGAACGCTGGTTGGGTAGAACTTTTCTAAATCAGGTGTCTTATCTGGCCAACCTAACGTTGAGAATGGCCACAATCCTGATGAGAACCACGTATCTAAAACATCTGGATCTTGCACATAACCTGCAGGTGGTTTGTCATCCGGACCACAAACAACAACCTCACCATTTGGGCCGTAATAAACCGGGATCTGATGTCCCCACCAAAGTTGGCGAGAGATACACCAGTCGTGCATGTTGTCGATCCAATCAAAATAACGTGGTGCTAATTCTTCTGGTTCAATTTTGATTCGCCCATCGCGAACTGCATCCCCTGCTGCTTTGGCAAGTGGCGCAACTTTTACGAACCATTGTTTAGAAAGCCTTGGTTCAACAGTTGTGTCACAACGTTGACAATGGCCAACCGCGTGAATATATGGCCGCTTCTCGGAAACAATTCGGCCCATCTTGCGAAGTTCTTCAACAACTTCTTTACGTGCTTCAAAACGATCCATACCATCAAAGCGAGTTCCAGAATTAGCCATAACGCCGTGTTCGTTCATAATAATTGGCATTTCGATGCCATGGCGCATCGCCATTTCAAAGTCATTTGGATCATGTGCGCCAGTAACTTTGACTGCGCCAGTTCCGAACTCTGGATCAACTAATTCATCGGCAATGATTGGGATCATACGATTTACAAGTGGAAGTAAGACCATCTTTCCAACTAAATCTTTGTATCTTGGATCATCAGGATGTACCGCAACCGCGCCATCACCCATCATCGTTTCGGCACGAGTTGTGGCAACAACTATTGAAACAGCGTCATCACCATAACGAACCTGAACAAATTCACCCGAGTCATCACTGTGTTCAACTTCGATATCTGACAGCGCAGTTAAGCAACGCGGACACCAGTTAATAATTCGCTCGGCACGATAAATAAGTTCGGCATCGTAAAGTCGCTTAAATATCTCGAGAACCGCTTTAGATAACCCTTCATCCATCGTGAAACGCTCGCGACTCCAGTCAACCGAGTCGCCAAGGCGCTTCATCTGGGCAAGAATTGCGCCGCCAGATTCACTCTTCCATTGCCAAACTTTTTCGACAAACTTTTCTCGGCCCAAGTCGTGACGAGATAATCCATCTACCGCTAATTGTTTTTCAACTACATTCTGCGTTGCAATTCCTGCGTGATCCATGCCCGGTAACCAAAGAGCTTCAAAGCCTTTCATCCGCTTCATGCGAATTAATATGTCTTGAAGAGTGTGATCAAGTGCGTGACCAATGTGAAGACTTCCAGTCACATTTGGTGGCGGAATTACGATCGTAAATGGTGGCTTCTCAGAAGCGGGATTTACTTTGAAGTATCCGGCATCCAGCCATTTTTGATAGAGCGGTGCTTCGATATCTGCTGGCGTAAATGTTGCAGCCAAGTCACGCTTATTACCGTCGCTCATAATGGGGCAAGTCTAGATTAAGCGCTCTTCTCCTCAGAACCTTTTTCGCCCTTTTCACCCTTTTCGGATGACTTGCTTGCGCGCTTTGGTCCGCCCGCTGGGCGTGTAATCAAAGTTGGCGCTTCTTCCTTAAGAACAACCTGTGGTGTGACTATCACTTTCTCAACCTCAGGTTTTGAAGGAATCTCATACATAACACCAAGGAGCGTTTCTTCCATGATTGCACGAAGTCCGCGCGCACCAGTTCCGCGCTTAATTGCAAGTTGTGCAACTACATCGAGCGCTTCATCTGAAATCTCAAGTTCTACGCCATCTAATTCGAAGAGTTTTCGGTATTGCTTTACGAGTGCATTCTTTGGCTCGGTAAGAATTTGCATAAGCGCTGGTCGATCTAAATTCTCGACACTGGTAATAATTGGCAAGCGACCAATAAATTCTGGAATCATGCCGAACTTCAATAGATCTTCCGGCATTACATCACCAAAGAAATCGTTAGAAACTTCATCGCCAGTCTTTTGCAACGTTGCATTAAATCCAACGCCAGCTTTGCCATTGCGACCTTCGATAATCTTTTCTAGGCCAGCAAATGCGCCACCAACAATAAAGAGAATGTTTGTTGTATCAATCTGCAGAAATTCTTGGTGTGGGTGCTTGCGGCCACCTTGAGGTGGAACAGAGGCGGTAGTTCCTTCAAGAATCTTTAGCAAAGCTTGTTGTACGCCCTCACCAGAAACATCTCGAGTTATTGATGGGTTCTCGCTCTTACGGGCGACCTTGTCGATTTCATCGATGTAGATAATTCCGGTTTCAGCCTTTTTAACATCGTAATCCGCGGCCTGAATAAGTTTAAGAAGAATGTTTTCCACATCCTCGCCGACATAGCCCGCTTCGGTAAGAGCAGTTGCATCAGCAATAGCGAAAGGCACATTCAACATACGAGCCAGAGTTTGCGCAAGCAAAGTCTTGCCACAACCGGTCGGTCCAAGAATTAAAATATTTGACTTAGAAAGTTCTACCGAATCCTCACGCTTTGACTCGCCTGATTGCACGCGCTTGTAGTGGTTATAGACGGCGACTGAAAGCGACTTCTTTGCCCGGTCTTGCCCGATTACATATTGATCTAGGAATTCATAAATCTCTTGTGGCTTAGGAAGTTCTTGAAGTCCGAGTGTTGAGGTTTCTTGAAGCTCTTCAATAATAATTTCGTTACAGAGATCGATACATTCATCGCAGATATAAACGCCAGGACCGGCGATTAACTTCTTAACTTGCTTCTGGGTCTTGCCACAGAAAGAGCACTTTAAGAGATCGCCTGATTCACCAATGCGGGTATTCATAAGAGAAGGCTAGGACGTTCGCCCGTTTCGGGGGGCGATTTCCTAGCCTGACTCTGTTCGCTTATAGGCGAATTTAATTATTTAGTTAGTGAAGCCTTACGACTAACCATTACCTGATCGATGATTCCGTATTCGACCGCTTCGGCCGCCGTAAGAATCTTGTCACGTTCAATATCTTTCGTGATCTCTTCATGGCTCTTGGTTGTGTGCTTTGCCAACATTTCTTCAAGCAAGGTACGCATACGTTGAATTTCGCGGGCCTGAATTTCGATATCAGAACCTTGTCCGCCGCCTTCGCTGTATGGCTGGTGAATCAAAATTCGCGCATGCTCAAGTGCGTAACGCTTTCCAGCGGCGCCTCCTGCAAGTAAGACCGCTGCAGCAGATGCTGCTTGGCCCAAACAAATTGTCATTACATCTGGTCGTACGAATTGCATGGTGTCATAAATTGCAGTCAAAGCAGTGAAAGATCCACCTGGTGAATTTATGTACATCATGATGTCGCGATCTGGGTCCATTGATTCCAAAGTTAAAAGCTGAGCCATGACATCGTTAGCAACGGTGTCATCGATCGCTTGACCTAAGAAAATGATGCGCTCTTCAAAGAGTTTTGTGTATGGATCAAGGCGCTTAAAGCCATATGAAGTCTTCTCTTCAATGGTTGGAAGAACATAACGACTAGTTAATTCATTCACCTGGTTCATCTCCATTTTCATGCGGTGCCGCCACTTCCGGAAACTTGACCGGCTGAACGAACAACGTGATCAACAAATCCATATTCCTTGGCATCTTCAGCATTGAACCAACGATCGCGATCTGAATCAGCTTCGATTGTTTCTGGCTTCTGGCCGGTGTGGAATGAGATTAGTTCTGCCATCTTCTTCTTTGTGAATGACATCTGCTCTGCTTGAATCTTGATATCAGATGCAGTTCCACCGATACCGCCTGATGGTTGGTGCATCATGATGCGAGCATGTGGAAGTGCATAACGCTTTCCAGCCGCACCTGCGCAAAGTAGGAATTGACCCATTGATGCAGCAAGACCCATCGCAACAGTCGCGACGTCATTCTTGATGTATTGCATGGTGTCATAAATCGCCATACCGGCAGAGATAGATCCACCAGGTGAGTTGATGTAAAGGTAAATATCTTTATCTGGATCTTCAGCAGCAAGAAGTAATAGCTGTGCTGAGATCGCGTTAGCCATCGAATCTTCTACAACTGAACCTAAGAAGATGATGCGCTCACGAAGGAGTCTTTGATAAACCTGGTCATCAAGACCACCGGCAGTTCCTTGTCCCGCTGATCGCGGTAATGCTAGATCCACAACATCCTCCTGGCGCTAATTAATTTCTAGTATTGACCTTAACAATCTTTCGTGCGAATTGCTTCCACAATATTCAAGAATTCAGGCGTGGGATGTTCGCCCTGAGAGAAGCCGAGTAATTTTTGGGGAAATTGGGTTATTCGGCGGCAGGTACTGCAGGTTTTGGTGCCAACTCTTCAAGGTTTACTACCTTGCCAGATTTGGTTACAACCTTCACGCGAGCCAAAACTCCAGCTAGCGCCTTTGCCCTTGAAACCTCCGCGACCATTGTCGTGATCTGACCGGCTTCGGAAACTTCCTTGATGAATTGATCAGGTGTCATTCCGTATCGGGATGAGGCGCGAACTAAGTACTCGGTTAATTCATTTTCGTTAACTGAGACTTGTTCGGCTTGAACTATTGAATCAAAGAGAATTTCTTGAGTCAGCGACTTCGTAACTTCCTCAGTCACTTCGGCGCGGTGTACTGCATCTTCAAGGCGACCCTCTTTTTCAAGGTGATCATTAACTTCATCTTCAATGACATTTGCAGGAAGCGGGATCTCAACATCAGACTGTAACTTCTCGACAAGCAAGTCACGTGCATGGGCTCCTTGTTCAAGATGCTTTACGCGCTCTAAGCGAGTTTGTACATCTGCGCGGAGTTCAGCAAGTGTTTCGAATTCAGATGCCAACTTGGCAAACTCATCATTTAATTCTGGAAGATCGCGATGCTTAACAGCCTTGACTGTTACATCAACCGCACCCTTCTCATCATCTTTTTGACCAACAAGCTTGGTATCAAAACGCTTTGATTCGCCCGCCTTCAGCCCAGCGAGAGCTTCATCTAGCCCATCAACCATGCGGTTCGTGCCTACTTCGTATGAAATGTCATTGGCAGTACCGCCATCAACTTCCTTGCCATCAACAGTTGCAACTAAATCAATCGAAACAAAATCGCCGTTCTCGATCGTCTTCTCAACTGTCGTTAAAGTTCCAAAGCGAGCGCGAAGCGCATCAACTTGTTCGGCAACTTCATCATCAGAGACCACAACATCATCAACGGTCAAAGTAATTTCTGAGAAGTTTGGTAGCGCTAATTCAGGACGAACATCAACTTCAGCTGTGAATGAAAACTTCTCGCGGTCAACCAACTCTTTGATATCAATTGTTGGGCGGCCAATAACAAATACATTCTCTTCTTTGAGTGCGGCGGAGTAAAAAGGTGAAAGCGCCGAATTAATAGCCTCATCTAATACCGCAGGGCGACCGATACGTTGGTCGATCATCGCAGTTGGAATTTTGCCCTTGCGGAAACCAGGAATATTTATTCGCTCACCGAGTGTTTTATACGCACCAGCAATGTAAGGCTCGAGCTCTTCGAAATTAACTTCGATAGATAACTTAACGCGAGTTGGGGAAAGTTTTTCTACGGCGCTTTTCACATTGCTCCTTTTAGGGCGAGATAAAATTTGGGACTTTCTGGTCGGGGCGGGGAGATTCGAACTCCCGGTCTCCTGCTCCCAAAGCAGGCGCGCTAGCCACTACGCTACGCCCCGCGGCGTAAGTGAGAATTGTAGGGCTTAAATTCCCTTCTCTTAACCGAGCCGATAGCCTTAGCCTCTGCACG
>CAIMMQ010000026.1 GCA_903842675.1 uncultured Actinomycetes bacterium | reverse complement strand
ATCGTCACCACACCTGCGATTACCTGCCTCAGATAGCCCCTAGACTTAAACAACCATGAACCCGTACGTACCGATTCTCGTTATTGGGGCAATTGGCTTTGGCTTCGGCTTAATTTCAATTGTCGCAGCCGCCGTAACCGGACCCAAGCGTTATAACCGCGCAAAGTCGCAAGCATACGAATGCGGTATCGAACCATCACCACAAGCCGCGGGCGGTGGAAAATTCCCAGTTAAATATTTCTTAACTGCAATGCTATTTATAGTTTTTGATATTGAAATTGTTTTCCTTTATCCATGGGCCGTAAGTTTTGATCGGCTTGGTTTATTTGGACTTGTAGAAATGGTTATCTTTATTGCTACCGTGTTTGTCGCGTATGCCTATGTCTGGCGCCGTGGCGGATTGGAATGGGATTAATTCCATGGGTCTAGAAGAGAAATTACCAGCGGGCTTTGCCTTAACGACAGTTGAAAATCTTGCAGGTTACATGCGCAAGAACTCACTGTGGCCAGCAACTTTCGGACTTGCTTGCTGTGCAATTGAGATGATGGCTTTTGGTGGCGGTCGTTATGACGCAGCACGTTTCGGCATGGAGGTTTTCCGCGCATCACCACGTCAGGCCGACTTAATGATTGTCGCCGGTCGAGTTTCAAACAAAATGGCGCCAGTACTTCGACAGATTTATGATCAAATGGCAGCACCAAAGTGGGTAATTGCAATGGGCGCCTGCGCCTCTTCAGGCGGTATGTTTAATAATTATGCGATTGTGCAAGGCGTTGACCATATTGTTCCAGTAGATATTTATTTACCTGGTTGCCCACCGCGTCCAGAAATGTTGATGGATGCAATCTTGAAATTGCACGAGCACATTGGAAGTGAAAAACTCGGTGTGAATCGCGAACAAGTTATCCGCGAAGTTGAGGCTGCTGCGCTCGCCGCAAAGCCAACCCATGAATTAAAAGGCTTGCTTGCATGAGTAATGAATCAGGAATGTTTGGTGCCAAGGGATCTGGAGATACCTCTGGATTTGGCGGACTTGTAAGAACTGCTGCCAGTACTGGTTCTAGTGAAAGACCATATGGCGGTTACTTTGATGACCTTGCTGATGATTTAGAACGTGCCTATCCAGAATTTTCTGATGCGATTGAGCGCGTAGTAGTAGCACTCGGCGAATTAACTCTTCACATCAAGCGCGAACGACTAGCTGAAGTTGCCTTTAAATTACGTGATACGCCTTCTCTTCGTTTTGAAATGTGCCTTGGTGTTAGTGGCGTTCATTACCCAGAACAATCCGGACGTGAACTTCACGTTGTCTACGTGCTTCTTTCACTTACACACAACCGCAGAGTTCGACTTGAAGTAAGCGTTCCAGATTCTGATCCACACTTACCTTCGCTAGTTGAAGTTTGGGGCGGAACAAATTGGCACGAGCGCGAAACATGGGACATGTTTGGAATTATTTTTGATGGTCATCCCGGACTAACTAGAATTTTGATGCCAGATGATTGGCCAGGCCACCCACAACGAAAAGATTATCCACTTGGTGGAATTCCAATCGAATATAAAGGTGCCACAGTTCCGGCTCCGTCAGAACGTAGGTCTTACTCATGACACAAGACGTTTACGCACCATCTCAAGAAACCACTGAAGGCCGCGTTTATTCGGTAACTGGTGGCGATTGGGATTCATTAATCACTGAAATTGGTCAGACTAAAGAAGAACGCGTTGTTGTAAACATGGGCCCACAACACCCATCAACTCACGGTGTGCTGCGTTTAGTTCTTGAACTCGAAGGTGAAACTGTCACCGAAGTGCGCGCAGGTATTGGTTATTTGCACACCGGAATTGAAAAGAATACGGAATACCGTACTTGGACCCAAGGCGTAACTTTTGTAACTCGAATGGATTATCTGGCACCTATTTTTAACGAGACTGCTTACTGCTTAAGCGTGGAAAAGTTACTCGGAATCACAAACGACATTCCAGAACGAGCAAGTGTAATTCGCGTATTAATGATGGAACTCAATCGCATTTCCTCTCACATGGTTGCCCTTGGCACTGGCGCCCTTGAACTAGGCGCGCTATCACCAATGATTTTCGCCTTCCGTGAACGTGAGAAAGTCTTGGACCTCTTTGAAATGATCTCTGGCCTTCGTATGAATATGGCCTATGTCCGCCCAGGCGGCGTCGCGCAAGATTTACCAACAGGAGCAGTTAAAAAAATCCGCGAGACCGTGGCCGAGCTTCGTCATAATTTTAAAGATAACGAGAAATTACTTATCGGAAATACAATTTGGATGAAGCGAACTCAGGGGATCGGTTACCTAGATCTTGCTGGTTGCACAACTCTTGGAATTACTGGACCGGTACTTCGCTCAACTGGACTTCCTTGGGATTTGCGTAAGACCCAACCATATTGTGGCTACGAGAATTATGAATTTGATGTTATTACAACCGATACTTGCGATGTTTATGGTCGCTTCTTAATCAGAATGCAAGAGCTCGAGCAATCACTTCGTATTATTGAACAAGCGTGTGACAAGTTAGATAACTTGGTTGGCCAACCCGTAATGGTTGCCGATAAGAAGATTGCCTGGCCTTCTCAACTTTCGGTCGGCAGCGATGGCATGGGTAATTCACTTGAACATATCCGTGAAATTATGGGAACTTCTATGGAAGCTTTGATTCATCACTTCAAACTTGTTACAGAAGGTTTTCATGTTCCTGCCGGACAGGCTTACTCAGTAGTGGAATCACCACGTGGTGAAACCGGAGTTCACTTAGTTTCTGACGGTGGCACCAAGCCATACCGAGTTCATTTCCGCGAACCATCATTTAATAATTTGCAATCAATCTCGGCAATGTGTGAAGGAAGCATGATTGCTGATGTTGTAGCCGCGGTCGCTTCGATTGATCCAGTAATGGGCGGGGTTGATCGCTAATGCAATTTACTGCTGAACAATTAAAAGTAATGGATTCAATTATTGCGCGCTATCCACGCTCTAGATCTGCGATCATGCCACTTCTGCATTATGTTCAATCGATTGATGGTTATGTAACACCTCGCGGTATCGAAGTTATCGCCGGAAAGCTCGACCTAGCTACTGCTGAAGTTACTGCGGTATCTACTTTTTATACTCAATATCGCAGCGAACCTGCTGGCGAATATCACGTCGGCGTCTGCATTAATACCTTGTGCGCCGTTATGGGTGGCGACGCTATCTATGAGTCTGTTTCAGAACATCTTGGAATTGAAAATCACGAAACTACAAAAGATGGCAAAGTTTCACTCGAGCGAATCGAATGCAACGCTGCTTGCGATTATGCGCCAGTTGTAATGGTCAATTGGGAGTTTTACGATAACCAAACTCCACAAAGCGTAAAAGATTTAGTTGACGCGGCACGTGCTGGAAATCCACCAGCCCCAACTCGCGGCCCAAATAAATTGCGGTCTTGGAAAGAGAATTCCGAAGTACTTGCTGGAATTAGTGATGGCTTATACAACGAAGGTGTATCCGCAGGCGAAGCATCACTTCGCGGCTTAAAGATTTCAAAGGGTGAAAAATAATGACAAAGTTGACACCAGTTCTATCTGCAAATTGGGATGAGAAAGATTCATTCACAATCGCGGGATACCAGCGCGCAGGCGGTTATAAGGCGCTAACAAAAGCCTTAGCCATGGAACCAGATGCAGTCATTCAACTCGTTAAAGATTCTGGTTTGCGCGGGCGCGGTGGCGCCGGATTCCCAACCGGAAGCAAGTGGGGATTTATTCCACAAGGAGATAACAAAGAACATTACTTAGTTGTAAATGCTGACGAATCCGAACCAGGTACTTGTAAAGATATGCCGTTGTTGATGGCAAATCCACATGTATTAATTGAAGGCATGATTATTGCTTCATATGCCATTCGCGCTAATTACGCATTCGTTTATATTCGCGGTGAAGTTGCGCATGTTGTGCGCCGAGTACAACAAGCGATTGAAGATGCTTACAAAGCTGGCTTCCTCGGTAAGAATATTGGTGGCAAAGGTTTTGATTTGGAACTTGTTCTACATGTTGGTGCCGGTGCTTATATTTGTGGCGAAGAGACCGCGCTACTTGATTCACTTGAAGGATTCCGTGGCCAACCACGATTGCGCCCACCATTCCCTGCTATTGCCGGTCTTTATGCCAAACCAACAGTTGTAAACAACGTCGAATCAATCGCATCTGTTCCAGCAATTATTCAAAATGGTGTCGAATGGTTCCAGGCAATGGGAACCGAAAAGAGCAAAGGCTTCACGCTTTATTCGCTCTCCGGGCATGTTAAGAATCCTGGTCAGTTCGAAGCCCCACTTGGAATAACACTTCGCGAAATTTTAGAACTTGCTGGTGGAGTGCGCGAAGGTCACCAACTCAAGTTTTGGACACCTGGTGGTTCATCAACGCCAATGTTTACCGCAGAACATCTCGATGTTCCGTTGGATTATGAGGGCGTATCAGCCGCTGGCTCGATGCTCGGAACTAAAGCACTTCAAATATTTGATGAAACTACTTGCGTTGTCCGCGCCGCACTTCGCTGGACCGAGTTCTACAAACATGAATCTTGTGGAAAATGTACACCTTGTCGTGAAGGTACTTGGTGGTTGGTGCAGATGCTTCAAGATTTAGAAGATGGCAAAGGAACTGAAGAAGATCTTGCCAAGTTGCTTGATCTCTGCGACAACATCGCGGGCCGATCCTTCTGCGCTCTTGCAGATGGCGCCGTAGCCCCAATTATCTCTTCACTAAAGTATTTCCGAAGTGAATATTTGGAACACCAAAAGAATGGTGGCTGTCCATTTGATCCAGTCGCTTCAACTAATTTTGCGGCGGTGAAATCATAATGACACCCGAGCAAGCACTCCTTGAAGCACAAGTTGAGATTGAACAAATAACAGTAGTTATTGATGGTTTTGAAGTTACAGTTCCAAAGGGAACACTCGTAATTCGCGCAGCAGAAAAACTAGGAATTCAAATCCCACGTTTCTGCGACCACCCACTCCTTGAACCAGAAGGCGCCTGCCGCCAATGTTTGGTAGATATCGAGATTAACGGGCGAGCATTTCCAAAACCACAAGCTTCTTGCACTATTCCAGTTGAGAACAACATGATTGTGAAGACGCAATTAACTTCACCAGTTGCGCAAAAAGCGCAACAAGGAATGATGGAACTACTTTTAATTAACCACCCACTTGATTGCCCAGTTTGCGACAAGGGCGGTGAGTGCCCACTTCAGAATCAAGCGATGAGCACTGGCCGAAGCGAATCACGATTTGAAGGCGTAAAGCGAACATTTGAAAAACCAGTTCCAATTTCTTCCCAAGTTTTATTGGATCGAGAGCGTTGCGTACTTTGCGCCCGTTGCACCCGATTCTCAGAACAAATTGCTGGCGATCCTTT
>CAIMMQ010000025.1 GCA_903842675.1 uncultured Actinomycetes bacterium | reverse complement strand
CCAAGTTATCGAGTCAAGAGCAATCGGCGCAGACCTGCAATTACTAATTGTTGCAGCACTAAGTGACACGCAGCTTCGAGATTTCTATCAGATGACTGCTGAGATGAGAATGAATTCGTTAATTGAAGTTCACAATGAAGAGGAGCTGGAACGAGCCCTAAATATTGGACCTAAAATAATCGGCATCAATTCTAGAAATCTAAAAACTTTAGAAATTGATCCACTTGCATTTGAAAAGCTCCTGCCATTGATTCCAAATGGAGTTATCCGGGTTGCCGAATCAGGGATCTCATCCAGATCAGATGTGGAAGCGGTAGCAGCCCACGGGGGCAACGCCATTTTGGTTGGAGAAACCTTGGTTAAGGCGGGGGATCCGACCCTTGGAATTTCGACTCTCCTTGGTCTTTAGGTATCGGTAGTATTGGTAAATGATTGAAGATTTTGTGGGCCACTTTGGTCCCTATGGCGGCCGCTTTGTTCCCGAGGCGTTAATTGGCGCGTTGGATGAATTGACCGCGGCGCACGAATCTGCGAAGAACGATCCAGAATTCCAAAAAACTTTAAGTGATTTGCACAGAACTTATACCGGTAGACCTAGCATCATGACCGAAGCTCCGCGTTTTGCCGAGCATGCCGGCAACGCCAGAATATTCTTAAAGCGGGAAGATTTAAATCACACCGGCAGCCATAAGATAAATAACGTTCTCGGACAAGCGCTGTTAACAAAGCGCATGGGTAAGAAGCGAATAATTGCAGAAACAGGCGCCGGACAGCACGGCGTTGCTTCAGCCACCGCAGCTGCGCTTATGGGTCTTGAATGCGTTGTTTATATGGGCGAAGAAGATACCAAGCGCCAATCACTAAACGTTGCGCGAATGAAATTATTAGGCGCGCAAGTTGTTCCAGTTACCCAAGGTTCTCGCACCTTGAAAGATGCGATTAATGAAGCGATGCGCGACTGGGTTACAAATGTTGCAACAACACATTATCTATTGGGCACAGTGGCTGGACCACATCCATTTCCGACCATGGTTAGAGATTTTCACCGGGTAATCGGTGTTGAGTCGCGCGCACAGATGCTGGAATTAACTGGAAGATTGCCGGATGCAGTCTTGGCATGTGTTGGTGGTGGCTCTAATGCGATTGGAATCTTCCATCCATTTATTGATGATGCCGGTGTTCGTTTAATTGGCTTAGAGGCCGGTGGCGATGGCGTAGCTACTGGAAGGCATGCCGCAACTATTTCTGGTGGAACTCCAGGAGTACTTCATGGAACTCGCTCGTATGTCTTGCAAGATGTAAATGGCCAAACCGTGGAATCGCATTCGATTTCAGCCGGGTTGGATTATCCAGGGGTTGGCCCAGAGCACGCATTTTTAAGCGACATTGGCCGAGCCGAATATCGCGCAATAACAGATGCGCAGGCAATGGAAGCATTCTCGATACTCTGCAAAACAGAAGGAATTATTCCAGCGATCGAAACTGCGCACGCACTTGCTGGCGCAATGATTGTTGGTCGTGAGTTAGGCCCAAAGGCTAACTTGTTGATAAATCTCTCTGGCCGTGGCGATAAAGATGTACAGACTGCCGCGGATTACTTCGGGATTCCGCTCTAATGACGCAACTATCTGATCTATTTATTAAGACAAAGAGTGAAAATCGCGCAGCACTTATTGGTTATATGCCTGCTGGTTTTCCAACAAAAGATGAGTGCATCATGGCAATTAAAGCGATGGTGGCAGGTGGCGTAGATGCGGTTGAAATTGGTTATCCATACAGCGATCCGGTGATGGATGGTCCAGTTATTCAAGCTGCTGCTGAGCTCGCGCTATCTAACGGAACCGGCGCTAGTGACGTTTTTGATATTTTGGAAGCAACAGTTGCGATGGGTGTTCCAGCGGTCGTCATGACTTACTGGAATCCAATCGAACGTTTCGGTGTTGAGAATTTTGCGAATGAAATTGCTAAGCGTGGTGGCTCCGGTGTAATTACCCCCGACCTCACGATCGAAGAATCGAGTGGTTGGAAATCGGCTTGCGAATCTGCTGGCATCAACCGAATTTATGTTGTTGCCCCGAGTTCTTCCGAAGAGCGCCTACCAAAAGTGGCATCCGAGTGTTCTGGGTTTGTTTATGCCGCAAGTTTGATGGGAGTTACTGGTACTCGCAATTCCGTATCTGGTAATGCCCGATCACTAGTTGAAAGAGTAAAAAAGGCGACCGATACGCCAGTATCAGTTGGCCTGGGAGTTTCAACGAAAGATCAAGCCCACGAAGTTGCGGCGTATGCCGATGGAGTTATTGTCGGTTCGGCTTTTATTCGCCAACTTCAGGAGAGTTCAAGCATGGGTGAGGGGCTGGAACGTGTTGAGAAATTGGCCCGCGACTTGTCCGAAGGTGTTCGACGGTGAAGAGATACCAACCTTGGCTCACGTTATTGGCACGACTTGTACTTGGCGGAACGCTACTCGCCGCCGGCCTTTTAAAAATTAAAAATCCATCAGAAGCAGCAGCATCAGTGCGAGTTTACAAAATGTTGCCGGTAGCTATTGCAAATATTCTTGGTTACAGCCTTCCTTGGATTGAAATCGGGATTGCGCTTCTTCTGATCGTCGGTATTGCTCTTAAGAAAAGCGCACTCGCCGGTGGAATTTTGATGGCTATGTTCATCATTGCAATTGGTCAAGCCTGGGCCAGAGGCCTTCCCATTAATTGTGGATGTTTCGGTAATGGCGGAGTGACTGCAGATGGCAAGGTGCACGCGTTGACCTATTTCACAGAAATTGTGCGTGACATTGGGTTGGTAATTCTCTCAGGTTTCTTATATCGCTTCCCACAAGGTAAATTGGGGTTAGATAAATTCGCTACAGAGGAGAATGATGGCAACAAGTAACAGCGGCAAACCAGACAAAGGGCTTCGAGCTACGGTAATTGGAATGGTCGCATTTGTTGTGATTGTTGGTATTGGTTTTACCCTTATGACCAATCATTCGAAATCAGTCTTAAAATTACCAGCCTCAGTTAGTAAAGCCGATGGCTACGGCATCGTTTTTAACCCAACAGCTAAACCTGTAATTGATATTTGGGAAGATTTCCAATGTCCAGTTTGCCAACGTTTCGAAGCCATAAATAGCACCTACATAAACCAAGTCGTAGCTGCAGGTAAAGCAAAAGTTGTATTTCATCCAATGTCATTTATTGGGCAAGAATCAGTACTTGCAGCAAATGCTGCCGCTTGTGCCAATGATCAAGGAAAATTCTTGGCTTATCACACCCTTCTATATCAGAATCAATCGCCAACCGAGAACGCCGGCAAAGTCACTGCTGATTTCTTGACGCAACTTGGCGCAGCTGGCGGGATTTCTGGAAGTAAATTTACGGGCTGTGTAAATAATATGAGTTATCAAAACTGGACTAAAAATATTGAAGTAGATGCTGCTTCAAAGAATGTAAATTCAACTCCAACTGTTTTTGTAAACGGTAAAGAACTCGATCGCAAAACGCAATATATGGATCCAGTTGCATTTCAAGCCGTCCTTGCTGCTGGTGGAGTTAAGTAACCGTACCTAGTTACTTATTTCGATGAAGACTTTCATCCCAACTCCTAACGTTTCTAAGTTGGAGTTGGGATTTTTTACAATCCATTACTACGCGCTCTGCATTTTGCTTGGAATTTTAGCCGCGATCATAATTGGGCGAGTTCGGTATCAAGATCGTGGTGGCAACCCAAGTGAAATTGGGGATGTTGCAGTATTCGCGATACCTGCCGGAATTATTGGCGGTCGGATTTACCATGTTATTACCTCACCCGATAAATATTTTGGCAATGGGGGAGCGCCGTTAGATGCTTTCAAGATCTGGGAGGGCGGTCTAGGTATCTGGGGCGCAATTTCTCTTGGCACACTTACGGCTTATTTAGTTTTTAAACGCAGCGGTAAATCTCAAAGCTTTGGGGTTTTCGCTGATGCACTTGCACCAGGTTTATTAGTTGCTCAAGGTATCGGAAGATTTGGAAATTGGTTCAATGGTGAACTCTTTGGCAAGCCCACAACGCTGCCTTGGGGCTTGGAGATCCCAATGAGTAAGCGACCACTCGGATATGAAAATTTCACAACTTTCCATCCAACCTTTCTCTATGAAGCGCTCTGGTGTTTTGCTGGCGCTGCGCTTATCTCGAATTCCAAAATATTTCGAAACCGGACTG
>CAIMMQ010000024.1 GCA_903842675.1 uncultured Actinomycetes bacterium | reverse complement strand
GCGGGCACCGTTGATACGATTCATTGCAATCGCATGACTACTGACTTCCATTGCCACATTTCTGACATGGCGCTCCTGCATTACTGCAAAGAGTGATTGTAAATCAGCCGCCTCAGGGGTTGTAAAAGATGTTGGTAATACCTCTGCACCGATTTCAATTCCAACGGTACCAATGAGGCCGGTTTCCCGTTCGGCATATCGCCAGATTTGATTTAAGAGTGCAGTAGTAGTTGTTTTGCCGTTGGTCCCAGTGATACCAACGACTGAAATATTTTGTGATGGTGAACCATAAAACCACGAGGCGCAATCCCCTACTGCTCTACGGGGATCGGAAATTATGAGAGTAGGCAGAACCCCCGAAATGAACTGCGCGCCTTGCTTATCGGTTAGAACCGCAACCGCACCTGCTGCCTTTATCTCCACTACAAATGCCGCACCGTGAGATTTCGAGCCAGGCAAGGCAACGAATAGATCGCCGGGAATTATGCCGCGCGTATCTGAGGCCACTCCATTAAAAATAATTTCAGCGTGGTTTTGATCTTCAATTTCAATTCCTAAGAAACGAGCAAGTTCTAACAGAGATTTAGCGTTGCTGGCTTCTGGACGAATCATTTTTTGAGCGCCACCTTGTTCAATTCAGATTCAGTAAGTGGATAGGGCTTAAATGTTGGAGGTGTTGGTGGGATATGTTTTGACTGCAACACGAAGCTCATGACTTGTTTGAAAACTGGACCGCCGAGAGATCCACCCCAATGCAGGCCTTTCGGATCTTGAATCGTCACGCTAACAACATATTTAGGAGCATCTGCCGGAGCAAAACCAATGAAAGAAGCCGTGTAACCGCTATAGCAGTGACACTTGTCGTTATATCGCATCGCAGTTCCAGTTTTACCAGCTACCCGATAACCCGGTATTGCCGCGGTCGGTGCAGTTCCATTTTCTGAAACAACACTTTCCAACATTGTTCTAATCCTTTGTGCAGTCTCAACACTCACTACGCGCTCACTCTTTTGTCCAGAAACAGGCGAATAGTTGCCACTGCTATCAGTCGTTCCGGCAACAACAGTCGGTGTAACTCGCACACCATCATTTGCAATAGTTGCAAAGACGCTCGTTGCCTGTAATGCAGTGACGGAATAACCCTGACCAAAAGCAATGGTTGGCTCTGAAGTTCCAGACCATTCGGAAACTGGATGCAAGATTCCAGCAGACTCACCAGGAAGATGGGAACCAGTATTCTCTCCGATACCAAACTTTGTTAAATAGTCATACAAAGTTGTGCTTCCAAGTTTTTGGCCAACTTGAATTGCGCCAGTATTGCTTGAAATTGCCAGTAAACCAGTTGTTGTTAACCGCTCGGTTTTATGTTTTTCATGGTCATGAAATGTTGTTGCTCCGACTTTATATGCGTAAGGGATGGTAAATACTGTTGTGGGCGTAATTTTCTTCTCTTCTAGTCCAGCAGCTACGGTGATCACTTTTCCAGTTGATCCTGGCTCATAGACATCTTGGACCGCTGGATTTCTAATGCTGTTCAAGGTGATGGTCTTGGGATCTGCTGGATCGAATGTTGGCGCACTTGCTTGTGCAACTATTTCACCAGTCTTGGGATCCATCACAATAATTGTTCCGGACCTCGCGCCATCCTTTTTAACAGCTTTACTAATTGCATCCTGGGCAACCCATTGAATGTCACGATCAATTGTCAGTTTCACTGAAGTTCCAGGTTTTGCTTCAACTTGAATCTTTGCAGAGCCTGGAATTACAGTTCCAGCGCCGTTCTCGTAAACATATTGGCCATTTGTTCCGGCGAGTATTGGTTCCAGACTGCTCTCGACTCCTGCCGCACCCATGCCTGCATCATTCGTAAATCCAATTAAAGAAGCCGCTAATTTGCCTGTTGGATAACTTCTGACATATGCCCGCTCCGAGAAAAATCCAACTACACGTCTGGAGATTCCGCCTTTAGTCGCCATTACTTCTTTGTTGTACTGAGCTAATGCATCTTGTAGCTGAATCCAAATAGCCGGGGCCACGCGAATAGCTATCTTCTTATATAACAACTTTCCAGTTAAAAGTGGTTCTAAATCTGCCGTACTCATCTTTAAAATTGGTGCGGCAATTTGTGCGGCTTTTTTGGGATCAGTAATTTCAGTTTGATCAACAACGATAGTTACTGCCGCAACACTTGTGGCAAGTGAGACGCCATTTATATCGGTAATTCCACCACGTGGTGCTGGCACTGTTGAAGTACTCATAAGTTCAGTTGCAGCGCGCTTACTTATGGCACCAGCCCGAACTACCTGGACCGAGAAAAGTT
>CAIMMQ010000023.1 GCA_903842675.1 uncultured Actinomycetes bacterium | reverse complement strand
TGTACTTGCCTCTGTTGCAACAAAAGAAAGTGAACGTGGGAAAGGGCTTGCCACGCAATTAACCAAACGAATCATTTCTAAAGCAGCAACACTGGGAATTCAAGAACTTTATCTAGGTGTTGCACATAAAAATGTCGGCGCCATCAAGGCTTACAAGAACGCTGGATTTTTTGAACTTGCTGAATTCACAAACTATTTTCTAGATCTGAGCTTGCAAAGTAAGCATTGAAACTTCTGGTGGGGATGCAACACGAATTCTTGCAAATGGACTTGTTCCCATACCAGCGGAAACATGTAACCAAGGTTGACCTGGCTCTTGTGTTAGACCACGAGCCCGCCAATTAGGCAGGTCACAATTTGTTGTTAGCGCTTTACTTTCACCAAACCAAGGAAGTCGCACTTGCCCACCGTGTGTATGTCCGGCAAAAATTAAATCTAAGTCGTCTTTTGCCATCGCATCCAATATGCGCAGGTATGGTGCATGTGTAACGCCAATTGCAAGACCGACAGATTTATCTGGCGCACCAGCAACTTCGGAATAATTATCACGATTTAAATGCGCATCATCAGTTCCACGTGCTTCAATCGTTGTGTCATTAATTTTTATGATCGCACGCTGATGATTCAATTCAATCCAACCGAGATCAGTTAAAGATTTCTGGAGACCTTGCCAAGGTAAATCTGGCCCGAGTATTCGCTTGCCATGGTCTTTGCGCAGATAAGAAAAAGGATTTTTCGGCTTTGGTCCGTAATAATCATTAGATCCAAAGACAAATAAACCTGGTAAATCCAAGAGATCACCAAGCGCACTTAACACAGTTGGAACCGCATCTTTATGTGCCAAGAAATCGCCAGTACTGATAACAAGATCCGGTTCGAGCTGCGCGAAACTCGCGATGTCAGCGATCTCGCGTTTGCGTGCGGGCGTTAGGTGAAGATCAGAGAAATGCAGCACGCGAATATCCCGATGCCCGATCGGCAGAACCGGAAGCGATACTTCGCGTAGTTGATAACTCATAGGCGTGAGAAGATACCCCTATGGGACTAAAAGAACGACTCCAAAGCGAGCTTACTGAGGCGATCCGCTCACGTAACGAACTCAAATCCGGAACGATCCGAATGATTTTAACTGCGATCACTAATGAAGAAGTCTCCGGGAAGAGCGCACGCGTTCTAGCCGATGCTGAAATTATTACCGTGCTCTCGCGCGAAGCGAAGAAGCGCCGCGAAGCTGCCGAAGCATTCGCTGATGCTGGTCGAGCCGATCGCGCAGAACAAGAAACGAATGAAGGAAAAATTATTAGCGAATATCTGCCAGAGCAATTAAGTGAGGCAGATCTAAAGAAAATGATTTCTGATGCGATTGCCGAAACTGGCGCATCTGGTCCCGCCGGAATGGGACTTGTTATGAAAGTTATTTCACCAAAGATTGCCGGCAAAGCCGATGGTGGAACTGTTTCAGGATTAGTTAAAGCCGCCCTATCTGGAGGAAATTAAATGCCAAATTATGAATATGTAACCGTTCCACTT
>CAIMMQ010000022.1 GCA_903842675.1 uncultured Actinomycetes bacterium | reverse complement strand
TGTCAAAACTGAATCAAAAACTCGACTTACTGATTCCATTGAAACCGCTCTGCGTTTGGCTAGTGGCTTGGTGATTCTAGATTTCATCGACGCTAAAGCGGGCTCTGCTGATAAAGAGCGCACCTTTAGCGAACACATGGCTTGCCATGAATGTGAACTATCTTTTGAAGAACTCGAACCTCGCTCCTTCTCGTTTAACTCGCCATTTGGTGCTTGCCCAGAGTGTTCCGGAATCGGAACGCGGCTAGAAGTTGATGAGGAATTGGTTATACCTGATGATGATCTCTCACTCAACGATGGAGCTGTCGCGCCATGGTCCGGTGGCCAAAGCTCAGAGTATTTCTCACGATTACTCGGTGGCTTGGCTACCGAACTTAAATTCTCACTGGATACCCCATGGAAGAAGCTTTCCCAAAAAGCACGCGATGCCGTTCTGCACGGTTGGGATTTTGAAGTTCATGTTAAATATAAGAACCGTTACGGTCGGGTTCGCAATTATTCAACTGGCTTTGAAGGGGTTGTTGCTTTCATCGAGCGGCGTCACTCTGAAACCGATAGTGATTTTTCGCGAGATAAATATGAGGCCTATATGCGCGAAACGCCATGTCCGGTTTGTAAAGGCGCACGGTTAAAGCCAGAAGTATTAGCAGTAACACTTGGCGGCAAAAGTATCGCTGGAATATCTGAACTATCCATTCGGGATTGCGCTGAATTCCTCGCAAAGATTTCGCTAAACGCTCGTGAAAAGCAGATTGCAGAACGCGTTCTAAAGGAAGTTCACGCTCGCCTGGGCTTTCTTCTGGATGTCGGTTTGGATTATTTATCCTTAGATCGACCAGCTGCAACGCTTTCGGGCGGTGAAGCACAACGAATTCGGTTGGCCACTCAAATTGGATCGGGGCTGGTTGGCGTGCTTTATGTGTTGGATGAACCCAGCATTGGATTGCATCAACGTGATAACCGCAGACTTATCGAAACCTTAACCAGACTGCGCGATCTTGGTAATACTTTGATCGTAGTCGAGCATGATGAGGACACCATAAGAACAGCGGATTGGATCGTAGATATCGGTCCGGGAGCTGGCGAGCATGGTGGACACGTAGTTTCTTCCGGAAGTTATGAAGATTTAATTAAGGCGAAAGGTTCGATCACTGGTGCTTATTTGGCCGGTCGATCGAAAATTGAAATTCCCAAGAAGCGTCGCCCGCTGGATCCCAAGCGGAAATTAACGGTTAAGGGCGCTAAAGAGAATAACCTGAAAGATATTGAAGTTAGTTTCCCCCTCGGCGCATTTGTTGCGGTTTCTGGTGTTAGTGGCTCTGGTAAATCAACTTTGGTTAATGACATTCTCTATTCGGTTTTGGCAAATAAGTTGAATGGTGCTCGTATTGTTCCGGGACGCCATCGAACAATTACCGGGCTAGATTTACTGGACAAGGTTGTCCACGTTGATCAATCGCCAATTGGTCGAACTCCGCGCTCGAACCCAGCAACTTATACTGGAGTTTTTGACAAGGTGCGGGCGCTGTTTGCCGAAACTACTGAAGCGAAAATCCGTGGCTATCTACAGGGTCGATTTTCATTTAACGTAAAAGGCGGTCGCTGCGAAAACTGCTCGGGCGATGGCACGATAACAATCGAGATGAATTTCTTGCCTGATGTTTACGTTCCTTGTGAAGTTTGCCATGGTGCGCGTTACAACCGAGAAACTCTCGAGGTGCACTACAAGGGCAAAACCATTGCTCAGGTTCTCGATATGTCCATCGAAGAAGCCGCTGACTTCTTCGAATCGGTACCAGCTATCGCGCGTTACCTTAAAACATTGAACGACGTTGGATTGGGATACGTCAGGCTTGGGCAATCAGCACCAACACTTTCTGGCGGAGAAGCACAACGCGTTAAATTGGCGACCGAACTGCAACGACGTTCCACGGGCCGCACAATCTACGTACTTGATGAACCAACAACCGGGCTACATTTTGAAGATGTTAGAAAGCTTCTGATCGTTTTAAATCGACTAGTTGATAGCGGCAATACTGTCGTTGTGATTGAACATAATTTGGATGTAATCAAATCCGCCGACTGGGTAATTGATCTTGGTCCAGAGGGTGGTTCGGGTGGCGGTCTGGTTATTGCCGAAGGAACGCCAGAACAAGTCGCTAAGAATAAGGCAAGCTATACCGGCACTTTCTTAGCCGAAACTTTAAAACCCTCTCAAACCGCGAAAGCTTCGAAAGTTTAACTAGGAAATGGCTGACCCACAGAGTTACCGTCCGAATTCGATTCCAACTGATCCAGGTGTGTATCGGTTCTTTGATAAGAATGACGTAATTATTTATGTGGGCAAGGCCAAGAACTTAAAGAACCGTTTGAATTCATATTTTCAAAAGAATCTCCAGGAAAAAACTTATCGGATGGTTAACACCGCGGTAAGAGTTGATTGGACAATAGTTAATACTGAATTAGAAGCGCTTCAATTAGAATTCACTTGGATTAAATCAGAGAACCCTAAATACAACATCCAATTTAAGGATGATAAGTCTTACCCTTATCTGGCCATAAGTATGCAAGATGAGTATCCACGGCTTTTCATTTCCAGGGCCAAGAAAAGACCGGGCGTAAAATATTTTGGTCCTTATGCACATGCTTGGGCTCTTAGAAGTACCTTCGATGTAATCCAAAAACTCTATCCGGTACGTAGTTGCACCGATTCAAATTTCGCAAGGGCGAAGCGAAGTAAGCGCCAGTGCTTGCTGGGGGATATTGGGAAATGTGCGGCGCCCTGCGTATCTTGGGTAAGTAAAGAAGAACATCTGGATATTGCAAAAAACCTGGTGAAATTCGTTGGATCAAATCCTGGTGAGATAACCAAAACATTGGCAAGTGAAATGGCCCATGCTTCAGAGCAGGAAGACTTTGAGAAGGCAGCTAAAATACGTGACCAAATTTCTTCGATCAACAGATCGGCAGAGACCTCTGCGACCTTCCTTGATGAGAATTTTTCGGCAGATCTAATTGCTTGCTATGAAGAAACCACCCACGTGGGAGCAACACTTTTCAATGTTAAATTTGGTCGGGTAATTGGTTCCAGATCCTGGATTATGGATCGAGCCGACGTTCTTGAAGGTGACAGTGTTATAGATGCAATTATTTCTAAAATCTACTCTCAAGTGGAGCCACCTTCGGAAATACTTGTTGACAGCGAACCAGCAGAAATTGACTCACTCTCGTTATGGCTATCGGAATTAGCGGGTCGGAGCGTAAAAATTTCTGTTCCACAACGTGGTGAGAAAGCCGAAATGATTGCGACCGTAAAACGCAATGCGCATCAAGCGCTTATTCAATATTTGAGCAAACGCTCTAATGATTCTGCGGTTTCAGGGCGGGCACTTGAAGAGCTTTACGTTGCCTTGGACTTACCTGAATTACCGTTGCGTATCGAGTGTTTCGATATATCAAATACCCAAGGAACAAACATGGTTGCTTCCATGGTGGTATTTGAAGATGGTCAAGTAAAAAAGAGTGATTACCGTAGATTTGCGATATCTGATGCAGAAGGCTTTGACGATACTCGCGCTATGCATCACGTGTTAACTCGGCGTTTAAAGAGATATCTAGCGGAACGCGAAATAGATAGCGAGGAACTTGCATTAGCCGGTGGCGCAAGGTCTAAGTTCGCTTATCCACCACAACTGATAGTTGTCGATGGTGGTGCACCACAAGTGGCAGCCGCCGCCCGGGCGCTTGCGGAATTGGGTATATCGGATATCGCTTTATGTGGTTTAGCAAAACGTTTGGAAGAAGTTTGGTTACCAGATAGCAATGAACCAGTAATTTTGCCGCGTCACAGCGAAGGTCTATATATGTTGCAACGAATTCGTGATGAGGCGCACCGGTTTGCAATCACTTACCATCGCAGCAAACGCTCAAAAATGATGCTGGAATCCCTCCTCGATGAGATTTCGCAATTGGGAGAGGTTAGACGCAAAGCGCTCCTTGACCATTTCGGCTCCGTTACTGCGCTTCGAAAAGCGACAACACAAGAGTTAGCCACGGTTCCGGGTATCGGTGAGCGGAGCGCAACCCTAATTTATGAACAATTGCAGGCTATTAATAACACAGAGCCAGTAATAAATATGGAAACGGGAGAAATCTCTAATTAATTGAGATACTACCTACATGGCGAGTAATGAAGTTTTAGTAATAACGGGCATGAGCGGAGCTGGTCGTTCCACGGTTGCCCATTCGCTAGAGGATCTTGGTTGGTATGTTGTCGATAATTTGCCGCCATCGATGTTGCCGCAACTATGTGAACTCGCGGCCAAAACTGCCACAGCAACGGCAGTTGTAATTGATGTACGCGGTCGGCAATTCTTTGATGACTTAACTAGAGCGCTTGCTGACTTGGCAGAGCGTGGCGTGGCGCGTCGTGTTCTCTTTGTGGATGCTGCCGACGATGTGTTGGTCCGTAGATTTGAATCCACCCGCAGACCCCATCCACTTCAAGGCTCAGATCGCATTTTGGATGGCATCCACAAAGAGCGCGAGCGGTTGCAAGAAGTGCGCTCGGTTTCTGATGTGATTATCGATTCTTCTTCTTTGAATATTCACCAACTGGATAAGAAGATTGCGGATATTTTTGATGAAAGCACTGATGCGGATCTACGAGTAAATA
>CAIMMQ010000021.1 GCA_903842675.1 uncultured Actinomycetes bacterium | reverse complement strand
TGGCACCCGATACAATCGCAGTTAGTAACGTAAAGAGAAGCGCATTGACAACAAGAATCGCTCGCCTTTTCATCAGCTATCTCGGCATTACTATGGGGTTCACAAGTAGAGAGTTTACGGCTATATAGCCAGTAATAGTAATAGAAACTGTTGTAAGCGCAAGCGTGATTACAACAAGAATTCGCTTCAACAAGTGAAAATCCTCCATACCTGGGTTAAATTTTTAGACATTTTGCCGGCTTGGACAAGATGTTTTCACGCTGAATTCTAGATTAGAGCAGGTTCAAGTAACGGGACAGAAACCTGAATTGCGGGTTTTACCCGAATGTGAGATTATCGAGAACCCATTTCCGTGAGGGCGCGATTGAAATATTCTGTTGTTTTAGTCTTCTCCATTGTTAGGGAGGCGCCGACGGTGAGAATGTCGCGAAAGGCCGCAATAACTCCGATAATTAAAAAGTTATCCAGCTGAAAAATCCCATCCGTAAATCGCACGATCACCGTTCGCATAATCTCCAGAATTATGACAACAAATAGGATGTCATTAATTGCTTGGATCATGCCCAATGGGAAGAATGGATGAGTTTCAAGTAAGCGCTTCAATGTGTAGCCAGCGGCCAGTACTGAAATGATAAATAAGACTATCCCTAGAAAGCCATGCACAATATCTTCGAGCTTATCTATAAAAGTTAGCGGGATGAGTGAATCATCATTTGTAAGTAAACCTTTAATTGACTTGTACTTCATTTTGACTACTCCCATTCTCGGTACCGAAGGGTAGGTGGGAGCCTTATCTCTCGCAAGATATATTAGCCAAAAGAGTCTTACTCTACAGGGCAGCCTGCCCAGTGCCTCGGATAAATTTCGGACAACCAGCAAGTAGACACCCGAGCATCGCCTTATTATCCTTCAGTGGTGAGAAATGTGCCTTTCAATTATTAATTTGGCCTTAGTGAAATGGGGAAGTATGAAAAAACGTTCTGGAATTATTATCGCGATTGTGTCAGTTTTGGCACTATCACTTACCGCTTGCGGTTCAAGTAAGTCAGGAAGTGTTGCTTCTGCATCTTGCGCGAAGGCCGATCTAAAAACTGTCACTTCTGGAAAATTAACAATCGCAACCGGTCAACCTGCTTATTTCCCTTGGGTCATAGATGATAAGCCAGAAACTGGCAAGGGCTTTGAAGCAGCTGTTGCTTATGCTGTGGCAACAAAGCTTGGATTCGCGCAGGGTGATGTGACTTGGGTTCGATCAACATTTGATAGCGCCGTAACTCCTGGTGTTAAGAATTTCGACTTCAACTTGCAACAGTTCTCGATCACTCCAGAACGTCAGAAAGTTGTAGATTTCTCATCACCTTATTACACCGCACCGCAGGCAATCGTCTCTTACAAGGGAAGCAAGATCGAAGGCAAAACTTCACTTGCAGAACTAAAGAACGCCAAGCTTGGAGCCGCTGTTGGAACTACTTCACTTGATGCCATCTCAAAGCAGATCGGAAGCAAGCCACAAGTATTTAACGACAACGCTGCTGGAGTTTCTGCGCTTAAGAATGGCCAGATTGATGGCTTGGTAGTAGATCTACCAACCGCCTTCTACCTTTCTGGCGTTGAAGTTAAGAATGGTCTAATTGTTGGCCAGCTCCCATCAACAGGTGCTGGAGATCAATTCGGACTTCTACTTTCAAAGGGAAGTGCGCTAACCGCCTGCGTAAGTAAGGCAGTAGATGCAATTTCCATGGATGGCAGCCTCGCCAAAATCACTAACACTTGGCTTGCAAGCGATGCTGGTGCGCCAGTATTGAAGCCTTAATTAGTACGTGAGAGTAAAGAAATAACGTATTACGCGGTAGTTTGGCGTCCATGACAGAGTTGCCAGAGAGAAATAACTCTGCTTGGTCGCCAAGCTCTCGTGAATTAGAGCGCCGAGGTCAGCGCCGGGCGCTAAATCGTCGGCAAGTGATTATTGCCGCAACCTCAACAACCTTTGTCCTTGGGACGCTATTTTTAATCTTAGTTAATTCACCTGGCTGGAGCGTTGTTAAGGCAACATTCTTTGATATTAAGTATGGCAAAGAGGTATTTCCAACTGTAATACGTGGCATGTGGGTAAATATCCAACTCTCATTTATTGGCGGAATTTGCATTGCAGTTATCGCACTTGGTTTAGCACTTCTTAGAACGACAAAGTCTCCAACATTGACCCCGTTTCGTTTTCTTGCAACGGCCTATGTAGATATTTTTCGGGGTGCGCCTCTGCTTTTAATTATTCTTCTTGTTGGGTTTGGAGTACCCGCCCTTCGCCTGCAAGGCGTAACTAGCAATGTGATGTTTCTCGGAACAGTTGCGGTTGTATTGACTTATTCAGCATATGTAGCAGAAGTAATTCGAAGTGGAATTCTCTCAATTCATCCAAGTCAGCGCGCGGCCGCTCGTTCCCTTGGTTTAACTTCTGGTCAAACTATGCGTTATGTGGTTCTGCCACAAGCGATCAGGCGGGTAATTCCACCACTATTGAATGACTTTGTTTCGCTCTTGAAAGATACCGGTTTAGTTTCAATTCTTGGGGTTACCGATGCGGTTCGGGCAGCCCAAATAAATGCGAGTCGAACCTTTAATTACACGCCATATGTGGTGGCTGCAATTCTCTTTCTTCTTGTAACAATCCCAATGACTCGATATACAGATCGAGTCATTCGCAGGCGTACCGACCGTCAAAGCGCGGAAGGGGTTATCTAATGGCAAACGTCCTAGAACTTCGCAACATTAGAAAGTCTTTCAACACCGAACTTGTGCTTGCAGACCTTTCACTTGTAGTTCCCGAACATACGGCCACTGTTCTAATCGGTGCTTCTGGTTCCGGAAAATCAACTCTGCTTCGTTGTATAAATCTCTTGGAATCGATCGATGATGGTCAAATTCTCTTAGACGGTTTAGAAATCTCAGATCCCAAAATAAAGGTTGACGAAATTCGCCGGAAACTTGGCATGGTCTTTCAATCCTTTAATCTCTTTCCGCACAAAACTGTTTTAGAGAACATCACGCTTGCTCCCGTAAAGGTGCAAGGTAAAAGCCTGGAAGAAGCTCGCTCAATTGGAATTGCACTTCTAACTCGCTTCGGATTACTTGATAAATCGGATCAGTACCCAGATCGGCTCAGCGGTGGCCAGCAACAACGCGTGGCTATTATTCGCTCGTTGGCAGTAAACCCACGTTTACTATTGTTGGACGAAGTCACATCTGCCTTGGATCCAGTATTGGTAAATGAAGTTTTAAGTATTGTTCGCGATCTCAAACAAGATGGTATGACAATGGTTCTTGCAACACATGAAATGGGATTCGCCACTCAAGTTGCCGATCAGGTTTGCTTCCTTGAAGGTGGAAATATTTTGGAGCGGGGAAGCGCTAAAGAAGTTTTAGAAAACCCAAAAAACCCTTCAACAGTAGAGTTCTTAAAGCGCGTACATCAGGCAGGGCGTTTATAAATTAGTTAGTTAAACACCCGATCGGCGACGACGTAGCGTGTCTGCATAAACTGCAACCACGATAACGGCACCAACAACAACTGACTGCCATTCTTGATGGATTTCCATGATGCGAAGTCCATTGACCAGAGTAGCCATGATTAGTGCACCAATCATTGTTCCAAGAATCGAGCCTTTACCACCAAGCAGTGATGTTCCGCCGATGATTACAGCAGCGATCGCCTCTAGTTCATAACCTTGGCCAAGTGCAGGCTGGGCGGAACTTAGACGTGATGTAAGCAGGATTCCTGCGATACCTGTGAAGGCACCACCAATTGTGTAAATAATTATGAGCCACTTTGTGACACTTACGCCAGAAAGCTTTGTTGCTTCTTCATTGGAGCCAATTGCAAATGTGTAACGTCCGACGATGGTTCGATTGAGTATGACTGAAGCAATTACTGCGAATATGAAGAGAATGAGTACGGCGTTTGGGAAGTTTGGAATCCACATGCCAGTTGCAATCGATCCCCAGCCCTTAACGGTATCTAGGTAAACCGGAGCAACACCTGATAGAACAAGTGCTAGACCCTTTGCAGCCAACATCATCGCAAGAGTTGCAATGAATGGTGGGAGTTTAAGCATTGTTATCATGATGCCGTTTATCGCACCAATCAAAGCGCCAGAAGCGACGCCAACAATCAAACCCATAACGAGTGGCATATGAAATTTTGTGAGTGACTCAGCGGTCAGCACGGCTGCCAAGCTCATTCCAGTGCCGATTGAAAGGTCGATTCCACCGGTGATAATCACAAAGGTGGTACCGACCGCCAACATGCCAGTCACGGCTGTTGAAAGAAGAATTCCGTCAATGTTGTCCCACGACATGAAACCAGTTCCAGCTATTGTGAAGAAAATTATGATCGCAATCAAACTCGCGAAGGCAAGTGATTGCTCGGCCTGGCGACGTAACGTGGCGACAATTCCAGTCTTCACAACCTGATCGTCAGAACCTGATTTAGTAACTTTAGCCATTCTCTTCTCTTTTCTGGTCTCTGCTAGTTTCTGGGCTGATATCGGGATTAGTTGCGGTGCTTAGTTGCATATTGCATAAGAACGTTTTGGTCGGCATCACTATTTTTTACGATACCTGTAACGCGTCCTTCACACATTACGACGATCCGGTTAGATAAGCGAAGTACTTCTGGTAATTCAGATGAGATCATAATGATGGATTTGCCTTGCGCCGCAAGCGCGTGAAGGAGTTTGTAAACCTCATCTTTCGCCCCGACATCGATACCTCGAGTTGGTTCATCAAATATCAAAATATCGCATTCGCGGGTCAGCCACTTTGCAATGACAACTTTCTGCTGATTTCCACCAGAGAGGTTTTTCGTTGTCTGCTTGACCGAAGGAGTTCTGATCGAAAGTTGCTGTACAGAATCCTCTGAAGTTGAACGAGTTAGGGAGGTTTTAATAAAACCAAAGCCGTTTGTAAATAGTTTTTTCAATGAAGGTAGGGCGATATTGAAATTAACATCTTGAATCAAAAGAAGGCCAAAGCGCTTGCGGTCTTCAGATAAATAACCAATTCCATTCCGCACGGCATCGGCTGGGCTATGAATCTTTACTTCCTTGCCACTAATTGTGATTGATCCAGCAGTAATTGGATCCTTGCCGATAAGCGCAAGTGCAACTTCGGTACGACCAGCGCCCATCAAACCGGCAAAACCCAGTATTTCACCACGCTTGAGGTCGAATGAAACATCCTTGAGCAATTTACGAGTTGAGAGGCCTTCAACCTTGAGAACAATGTCGCTCTTTGATGAATCTACTTCAGGACGCAGGTCTTGCTTAACGTCGCGCCCAATCATCATCGCAATGATTTTTGCAATAGTTGTGTCCGCCGTTTTGACTGTATCTACAAACTGACCATCGCGGAAAACTGTGATTCGATCTGAAATTTCATTTAGCTCTTCGAGGCGGTGCGAAATGTAAATAACTCCCTTGCCGGCTTTCTTTAGACCATCAATAATTTTAAAGAGCGCCGCAGTTTCAGTTGGGGTTAGTGAAGAAGTAGGTTCGTCCATGACAATTACGCTGCCGTTGTAGGAAATAGCTTTCGCAATCTCAACCATTTGCTGCTTCGCAACGGTCAGGTTTCCAACTTTTTCCTTTGGATCTAATGGGAGGTTGAGATCATCGAGAAGTTTCTGGGTTTGGGTTACAAGAGCGTTTTTATCCAAAAATATATTTGCCAAATGCTTTGGTTCGCGGCCGATAAAAATATTTTCAGCAACGGTTAAATCTGGCATCAAATTCATCTCTTGGTGAATGATGCTGATTCCGAGTTGTTGCGCTTCAAGTGGGCCAGATACATCCACCGGCTTACCTTTGTAAGTGATAGTTCCAGAATCTTTTGTGTAGATGCCAGAGAGAATCTTCATAAGGGTTGATTTACCTGCACCGTTTTCCCCAACGAGTGCGTGAACTTCACCAGCGCGCAGATCAATGTGAACATTTTCTAGGGCCTGTACACCAGGGAATCCTTTACTAACTCCCTCGACTACGAGCAGTTGTTCACTTGCCATTTGCACTCCTTATTAGAAGATCGAATTCCCATTATTGCTCTGGAATATTTGGTAATCCTAGTCTTTGACGCTGAGAACCTTCAATATTTCTGGCGGCCAGAGAACGCTTTTTTAGGTTGGGCGAAAGGGGATCTGATAAAGATTTTGTTATAACTTCAGTAGCTCGCTCAGGTGGCCAGTATTTCGGCTGGAATGGCGCTGCGCTCTGGGAAACTAGATTGTGTGCCCTTTCCTTGGACACTGATGGAGGCCACCTTCACTGCCCTTGTTGCCGCGTTTTTTAAAGTTAACCCGAGCGCCAAGAAATGTGCCAAAGCGCCGACAAAAGCATCACCAGCACCTGTGGTGTCTACAACTTTCACTTTATCTGCCGGGATATGAATTGCGCCTTCGCTATTAACAATTAAGCAACCATTTTCACCAAGGGTTATTAAAACTGTTTTCACGCCACGAGACAATAATTCGTGCGCTGCGATTTCTGCGCTCGCAACCGAGTCAATTTTAAGTCCAGTAAGAATTGCGGTTTCAGTTTCATTTGGACAAAAAATATCTGTTAGCTCATAAATTTCAGGTGGCAGTGATTCAACAGCCGGCGCCGGATTTAGGATCGTTGGTGTGCCAACACTTCGCGCCACTCGCAGTGCATGCAAGGTTAGGGCAAGATCAATTTCTAGTTGGCAAACGAGATAAGCGGACTTAGCAATTTGATCTCGTACTGCATCAATTTCACTCGTTGTAAGTAAGTTATTAGCCCCACTCACAATAACAATTTCGTTTTGACCCTCGGGAACGACAGCTATTGGTGCAACGCCAGAGAATGCCTTGCTGGTCGATAAAACAAAGGTGGTATCTATCCCGTACTTTTCCAGGTTTTCCCGTGTTCCGCTTCCAAATACATCCTCGCCAATCTTGGTAACCATTACGACCTTTGAACCTAACTTCGCGGCCATAACTGCTTGATTGGCACCTTTTCCACCGTAACCCATTTGGAATTCAGTTCCGTGCAGCGTTTCACCTACATTTAAAAATCTTGGCACATACGCAATTAAGTCGATCATATTTGCGCCAACTACAGTTATTTGGCCAGATTTATTGGAACTCATAACTACTTACGTGCCATTGCCACGAATTCTTCAACGAAGATGTGTTCGCGCACCACGGAAAATTCATCTGCATCAAGTCCAGCAGCAGCAGATTCTGGCGTAGCAAAGTCAGCCTTGGCATCTTCAACCGAATCCCAAAACAGTTCAGCAGTACCGTCGTACGGCAACTTGCCTTCGATTTGTTGGTATTCCTCGATGGGGATATTGATCAGATAACCCTTGAGGTTTGGGAATTTACAAGTGAATTGCGCGTGCTCATCAACCCAGCGCTTCTTAAATTGTTCGCGGCTCATTCCTGGCTTAATCTTTAGAAGAGCAATCATCTTAACTTTCGTAGACATTATTCAACCTTTCGTTGGAGTTGTTGAGTTGGCTATGGCGTAAAGGCTAGCCAGTTTTGTGGGTTCTTGGTAAGGACTTCCATCACAATTTCAGGACTCGTAGCCGCTCGCAGTTTTGGAATAAATGTTTCACCCAAATATGCCAGCCCGGGCGCGCCTGCGTACTCCACATACCTTGAACTTCGTGCCACATCTGCGCCAAGCAAGATTTTGGCGGAACAACCATTTTCTGCAAGATCTGAAAATAACTTAATCAGAGTTTCATCCGGCCAATATTTCGTGCGACCTGCGCCGTCATGTCCAATGAAGGCACCACGTGCCACAACTTCCTTGTGAAGCGAAAATTCTGGCTTGCGATCTAGATGGGCAATTGCTACTCGAGCAAGGTCACAGTCATTACTTTCAAGTTGGTCCAAAACTTCATGAACTAGGTGGCCGCCTTCGGTATGTACCATTATTGCTACTCCAAGTTCATTTGTTACCAATGCTGCGGCCTCAAGGGCTCGGGATTCAAATAGAGAAATCTCTTCACTGCCAACGCCAAATTTAATAAGGCCAGCCTTAATATCTGGCGAGTTACTTTTCAAACTAATTGGATTTGCGTCATCCGAGATAAAACCATGTTGAATTTCAAAGGCAAAAAGTTTTCGCAGTTGTTCAACGGAGAAGTCCTTAATGGGATGGTCTTGCGGGTAGTGCGCCTCTTTATGTACGCCGGTCGTATGAATAACTTTTAGGTGAGATCTCCGACTTATTTCCGTAATTAAATCGGTTCTGCGACCCAAACCAATCGGCGTTGCCTCAACATATGAGTCAAAGCCTGAATCTGCCAAATGAGTGAATTCGGCTGAACTCTTATCCAGATCTTGCAGCTCATCACCAATTAAGAGCGGGGAGACCTGAAAGGCATGCTCGTGGTAGTTGATTCTGCCTAGTTCGGTTGGCGATAAATCACCTGAGACCGTGCGAATAATCATTTTCCGATTTCCGCTGCTATCGAAAGTTCGTGAAGCAGTGAATCAGTAAGTTTGATATCAAATACTTCAGCAACGACACTGCTCCAGCCATGTATGAAATACCGCCAACCATCGTGAACTCGCAATTTAGACTTGTCAGATTCATCTCGTGCCTGTTTTAGGAACTCTAAAGTTCCTCGATAATTTAACTCCCAGATGATCGACCCAAATGGAAAATGAACGCCACTAGGCATCGGAGAACCAGGAATATCCTTGCCCATCCCAGTTGCATTAATAATTAGAGAACTTGGCGCAAGGTCAGCAAGGCAATTCGTAACTTCAGTGGGGTTGCTCAGGTGAGTTATTACATTTGCGAACGCAGGTCGGCCTGAAATAACGTTTTTCAAGTGTGCTAACCGTTCTTCGTTAATTCCAAAGAAGTGAATATTGCGCGGTGCAAATTCCAATCCAGTCGCATACCAAGCAATTGCAGTTGCTGCGCCGCCATCACCGAAGCAAAGTAAATCTGCGCCATACTTAAAATGGTCTCTTGAAATAAATTCTTCGATGGCTAAACCGGCCGTGATTGGATCTTTAGCTGCCCCAAGTGCCTTGCCATTCCTAATTTTTATGGAAGAGACTTCTCCGCAAGCCGAAGCAAATGAATCAAAAGATTCGAAATCTTCTTTGGCGGCATCGAACAAGGCGATTTTGTGGGTGGTAACTAGCGCTCCAACACAGTTTGGATCATTTCTCATTTCGTTGACCGCTGCTCTGTAAGTTTGCGCAGAGGAACCGATTGGAATATCTAACCCAACTAATTGCGCATCAAGGTTTAACAGATCCGACCAAAGCGGGAAAACTTTATTGATCGATGAACCAGCGGTTGAGACACCGACAAAGCGCATAACTTTTTTATCAGTCATAGTGCAACTGGATTCAAAGGTGATCCACCAGCAAGTACTGCCATGACATTGGCAGTGGACATTTCGCCCATCAGATCAACGGCCCCAACAGTTTGCGCGCCAAGATGGGCGGTAATTGTGACTTTATCTGCGATATCAGTAGCCATTAGTGGCGACTCTTTGGAATTCTTTTCACCCTTCAAAGTATCTGCGGCGTAAGCGAAGAGGGCGCCACTTCGCAGACCATCGGCAATCGCTGATTCATCCACGAGTTCGGCGCGCGCAGTATTAATAATCACTTGATCTGGTTGCGCGACTGCCATCCAGCCAGCATCAACTATCTGGACATCCCCAGGGGCATTTAGCGAAACTATCTGCGCAGCAACAGCAATTTCAATTGGAGTTTTTGCTTTATAACCGAGTTGAACAATTTCATTTGCATTTATAAATGGATCACAGATCCAAATCTCGCAACCGAGAGCCTGCAATTTGCTGGCGAGGATTCGACCAATTCTCCCGAATCCGATGATGCCAACGATGGAACCTTCAAGTTGTTGGCCACGTATGACGCTCCAGTCGTTTTGAACTACCTTCTGTGCTGACTGTGCAATGCCACGTAGCGCAGCAATAGTTAGTCCGATTGTTAACTCGGCAACAGCGAGACTATTTGCACCGGGAGTATTCGTTACAACAATCTCTCGGGCTTTTGCGGCAGACAAATCGACTGATTCAAATCCCACACCGTAGCGAGCAAGTATTTTTAGTTTAGGAGCTAGGGCTAGCATCTCATCGGTTACTGGCGAAGTACCTGCTATCCAGGCATCCGCCGTTGCCAATTTTTCGCCAAGTTCAACCAAGTCATGCTTGGAATCGGCAAAGATAACTTCAATCCCAGCGTGCGTTAACTTTGCAACACAATCAACACTTCCGCTTCCAAAGGATCGTGAAGTGACAATAACTTTTTTCATTATTTGCTTACTCGATTTGGAAACCAAGGTTCCAAGGCGGAATATGCCGAAAGAAATATTTTATGCTGCTTCTTGTAGGCATCGTGTAACTCGGCGCGTGGTTGGTACTCAGCCGTTATATGCGAAAGGTTTTTTACAGATTCAAAGGTGGCCTTACCAAGCCCAACCAAAGTAGTTACGGCAGCGCCGAGTGAGTTTGCTTCTTCGACAATAGAGCGGGAGCGCACTTTAATTCCCCAAACATCGGCAAATATTTGAAGCCAAAGTTCACTATCAGCGCCGCCACCAATTACATCAACTTGTTTAATCCTCGTACCATTCTCACTTAACGCCTGGATACAAGTTAAGAGATTAAACGCAACTCCTTCTAATACTGCGCGAACCAGGAAACCTCGATCATGATGTTTTGCCAAGCCAACAAATACGCCGGATGCATCTGGGTTCCAATAGGGAGAACGCTCACCCATAATGTGAGGCAAGAAGAAGAGTCCTTCACTTGCAGCATTACATTTTGCTGCTTCGCTCAATAAAATTTTGTAACGATCTGGCGTATTTTCAGGAATTAGCGTTTCGGTAATCCACTGCAGTGATGCACCACCAGCTTGCATAGTGGCTGTCGGAACAAATTTTCCAGGTACAACGTGGTTGAAAGTCATCGAGCGCATCTTGGGGTCTAACAATGGTTTATCCGCAGAGATCGAGACCCAAGATGAGGAGCCGAGACAAACATATGCGCCATCGCTCGCGTTGATAATTCCGGCACCAACGGCAGCCATCGGTCCATCGCCACCGCCAGTTACTACTGGAGTGCCAACCAACAATCCGGTCTGCGCGCTAGCTTCGTTAGTTATCTCGCCAAGAATCGAAGTCGAGGGGAGAATCTCTGGGAATAGTGCGGCATCGATGCGCGCCGCCGCCAAAATACGTGTCGACCAGACCCCATTTACTTGGTCAAAGGCATTGGTACTTGACGCATCTGATGGGTCGGTTGCAAGTCGGCCAGTTAATTTAAAATTCACATAATCTTTTGCCAGGCCAATGTGCCTAACTCTTGCCCAATTTTCTGGCTCGTTGTCGCGCACCCACATCGCTTTGGTAATTGAGTAAGTTGGATTTAATTGATGTCCAAGTTCTGCGTAGGCCTCTGCCATTGGTATTTTGGCTAATAGCTCTTTAGTTTGCGGTGCACTTCGATAATCAGCCCAGATAAGGGCGGCTCGAACGGGGAGGTATTCACTATCCAGAAGAACTGCGCCCATCATCTGACCGGATAGCCCAACTCCCGTGATGTCTGATGCAGAAATATTGTTTTCCGCGAGCAGTTTTTTAGTCGCAGCTGCAACTGCGTTCCACCAATCATCTGGATTCTGTTCTGCGATGCCACCGGCAGCAAAGTGTGCTGGATAATTTATTGTGCAGTGCGCGATGGTTCGACCATCATCACTATGAAGTGACGCCTTATTACCGGTCGTTCCTAAATCATGCGCGATTATCACTAGATCACAAAGTCTTTCAGAACCAGTTTTCCATTTGAATCAAATGCCCGAAAGCCCATTCCTTTGGCTAAAACCCAACCATAATCATGGCCAGCAGATCCTGGGTAGACCGCTAAGAATTTATACGGCGTTGATCCAGTATTAATTGAGCGATGGGCCCAGCCTGGTGGGATGTAGCCAATCTTTCCGGGGGAGATATCTAGCCATTTTTTTTCTTTCCCATCAAACAAGATGATGCCACCCGTGCCTTCAAGGCCGTAGTAGATCTCGCCTTGTGGATCTGGATGTTGGTGACCTTTTGTCATATATAACTCGTCGCCACAACTGCCAGGATAAATAGTGGTGATTGATTGTGGAAGCTCGCGGGCGGTTTCAGGTACGAGCGATGAAATAACTTGATAAACAATTGGATTTGTTTGAGCAACTTCACTTTGAAATGCTTCCTTGTTTTCAAAGCAACCTTCGAGATCTGAAAGTTTTCTGATCAAAGTTGGGCCGGCTGGCGATAGGGCGCCGGTTGGAATGTCAAGAGAAATTTCGAAGGGTTGAATTGGCGGCTTTGCGTATTGACTCATGGCGTTAGTTTACTTCCAAATGAAAACGGCGACCAGAGCGCTTTCGCACACTGGTCGCCGAATTATTTCGACTTGCTAGCTGTTAGTGATATAGAACAGCAGCAATCTTTGGATCTGTAATGTTATTAGCGTTGTACCAGTAGAACCCAGTGTTAATGAATGTCTTTGGGTTTGTTCCGCTACGCACCTTTGCGACAAGAGCAGCAACGGTCTTGTAACCGATACCGATTGGATCCTGTGTGATTGCACCAAGCATGTAGCCATCAGTGATGCACTTCATTTGAGCATCTCCTGAGTCGAAGCCAACTAGCTTGACTGCACCCTTCTTGGCCTTAATTTCTTGGAATCCAAGACAAGCACCTTCAGCGCCGCCTTCGTTTGTTGCGAAGACACCCTTTAGATCCTTGTTAGCTGCAAGAACAGCCTTGACGATATCTGCTGACTTCTGGTGATCTCCATCGCCAACCTGTACAGGAAGTACAGTGACCTTTGGAAACTTCTTCTTCATTTCATCAATGAAGCCAGAGCGACGTTGTACAGCAGTTGCGTTTACTTCGCTGTGAGCAATAACGAATACTTTGCCCTTTCCACCAATTGCAGCAGCCATCTTGTCTGCAGCAAGTGCAGATCCAAGGTAACCATCAGTTGCAGCAAGACCAAGTGAAAGTCCACCGTCTGTGCGATCTGTTAGGTCAGAACCTGCTTGAGCATCGAAGAACATAACTGGAATGCCCTTATCCTTTGCAGTCTTTAGAGCTGCTTGTGGGATAACTGGATCTAGTGATGCGTAAGCGATTGCATCTACACCAGGTGTGTTGATCGCAGTTGTTAGCTGGTCAAGTTGAATTTGAGTATCTTGTTCAGTTGGAGGTCCAACGAAGTTGATTTTAGCGTTAAGTGCTGTACCAGCTTGTTCTGCACCAAGCTTAACTGCTTGCCAGAATTGGTGCTGGAAACCCTTTGAAACCATTTGGATATTTAGTTGCTTGTCGGCTGCGTGCACTGCAGATCCAGTGCTAACAACCAATGCCATTGCTGAAGCTACAGCTACGGCTGATAGGAGTTTTTTCATGAATTTCCTTTCAAGTTACAGCGGAATCGCTGTTGGGTGAAACTTAACTAATGCCGCGCCGCAAGTCCAAATATACAGGCTGAAACAAGGCTGTTTCCCTTGATTGTTACCAAAACGTTATTAAAGGCCTAACTTGTAGGCGCGATTCGCCGTATCACCCCAGAAGTCCGCGAGCTCTGATTCTGAGAGCGAAGCGGTTAACTCTTCGGCTATTTCGACTACTTCTTTGTAGCTTCCGGCAAGTGTTGCAACCGGCCAATCAGAACCAAACATTAATCGCTTAGGAGTAAATGCTTCTAGCAAAATATCGAAGTAAGGTTTGAAATCAGAAGTCTTCCACGATTTCCAATTCGCTTCAGTAACAAGTCCAGAAACTTTACAAACAACATTTTCGTAACTTGCAAGTTCGCGAATTAATTTTTCCCAAGGTTGAATGGTTCCCGCGGAAATATAAGGTTTTGAAATATGGTCCATAACAAATTGCATACCGGGAGATTGCTTTACCATTTCAATCGCACCAGGAAGTTCTGGCGTCTTAGTTAATAAATCATAAGTAAATCCGCGGCGACCCAATTCTTTAACGGTTTTGATCGCTTGCGGCCTGGCCAAATAATTTGGATCAACATGATCTTGCGCAATATCTCGGATACTCTTTAAATAACTTGCACCTGGTAAATCTAAATACTGATCAAAGTGCGCCATCGCATCGGGTGAGTCAATATCTAACCAACCAACAACTCCAGCAATCATTGAATCGGCTTGCGCAAGCGCGAGTAACTCTGGCGTCTCGGCGTAATTAGTAACCGTTTGCACCAAGACTGTTTTTTGTACGTTCGTTCCAGAAATAGCATCACGGAGATCTGCCATTGAAAAGTTTCGCCGGATTGGCATCATGGCATCGCCAGTTATCCAATCCTGATCTCTAACCGTTAGATCCCAAATATGATGATGTGAATCAATTCGCATTTACAAACTCCTATTTATGACTAGCCCTGTGCAACAATATTTTTAAGTTCATCGCCGGCAGCCAAAAGCGCGAGTTGGGATTCAACAAGTCTGCGAGCTCTTGGTTCAAAGGCTGTTGTATTTCCACCAACGTGCGGAACGATTAAGACATTCTTTGCACCCCAAAGCGGATGGCCTTCTGGAAGTGGTTCTGGATCTGTGACATCGAGAGCAGCACTTATTCTTCCAGAGTTAAGTTCGGTAATTAAGGCGTCAGTATCAACAATTGGTCCGCGCGCCACGTTTACAAGAAGGGAGCCATCTTTCATTTTTGCCAAACGTGCCGCATTAAACAAATGTTTGCTTTCTGCGTTCAGTGGCAAGATTAAAATAACAATATCTAGTACCGGAAGGTAAGCATCTAGTTCTTCAATTTTCTTGGAGCCATCGCGGCCAGATTTCGAGAAGCCAATAACTTCAACTTCAAAGCCGGATAGATTCTTAGCAACTTGTTTGCCAATCGAACCAAACCCAATAATTCCAATCTTGCTATCCGAGAGCGATTTGAAACGTTGGTGGTTCCATTTTCCTTTTGCCTGATCGCTGGCAAATGTTGGGAAGCCACGGCGCGATGCAAGTGCTAGCGCCACTGCAAGTTCGGCAGTTGATGCATCATGAACGCCAGATGCATTGCAAAGAGTTAATCCAGGCCGTAGATATGCAAGGGCATCGTCGTAACCAGCATTGGGCATCTGTAAAGTATTTAGACTCGGCATTTTGGTTACGAAATCCAGCGCGGTTTTTCCACCCATATAAGAGGGAACATAGAAAGTAATTTCCGAGAGATCTGAAGTTTCAAGTGGCAGATCTTGGTTCGAATGTAGCGTCACGGATTCCGGGACTTTAAGATCAGGCCATTGCGTCCAAGCGATGATTTTGCTCATTTATTACGGCCTTTCTGGAATAACGATGACAGTATTTGAAAGCGTACCCACGCCGGCAACTTGAATTTCAACAACGTCGCCAGCCTGAAGTGAAATGTCTAGCGGTGGAACAATTCCAGTTCCGGTTGAAAGAATTACGCCGTTTGGAAATTCTTGGCATCTAAATACATAGGAAACCAAATCTTCTAAGGTGCGGTTTAGTGCGCCGAGTGAAGTTTCGGCAGACCACGCAACACCAGCCCCGCGGGCAATCTTGGCCTTGATGTTCATGTCAGCGGCCGACGGGGCAAGCCATGCAGGTGTGATGTCTGGACCAAGTGAGGTAGAACCGACATAAATCTTTGCTTGTGAAAGGTAGAGCGGGTTTTCACCTTCGATAGTTCGGGCTGTTACATCATTACAAATTGCAAAGCCAATAATTTCTCGATACTTATTTATATAGATAGCGACTTCTGGTTCGGGTACTGAAGCAGGGGAGTCATATCTAATACCGATTTGGGCGCCATTACCTCGAGCACGAACCGCGCTCGATTTGAAGAATAACTCGGGGCGATCGGCTTCATAAACTAATTGGTAAACATCTGGGACGCCGCTCTCCTCTTTTCTGGCATCGCGGGAGCGTAGATAGGTAACGCCGGCTCCCCAAAGCTCTACTTCAGGTGCAATCGGTGCAACAACAACACCAGTTACTTCCGTGCCGGAACTTTGCGCTAATTTTTGTAGATCGGCAAGTGAGAGTTGAAGCGCCTCAGTAAGAGTAGGAACGTTATTAATCGCAGTGTGAACCCCATCTTTAGTAATCACAAACTGATGGTTATTAGTTGCGGTTTTAATTACTGAAAATTTCATTTCAGCCTCTCTATTAGTCCAGCATCCTCAAGCTCGGTCCAGATATTTTCTGGGAGCGCACGATCAAAATCTGCAATGTTTGAGAGTAGTTCTGCGCTGCTTCGAGAACCAGTCAGCACCGAGGTTACAGCAGGGTGGCGCAATGGGAATTG
>CAIMMQ010000020.1 GCA_903842675.1 uncultured Actinomycetes bacterium | reverse complement strand
TTGCGCGCCAGAAATTGTGATTTCATTTGTCCAAAACTCAGAACCTCCTTCAATGGCGGCAAATAATTCGGCCCGGGCTAAAAGTTCTAAATTCATTACTGAAATAACTCCATTCCTTCCCGGAATTGGTATGCCGTTATTACGTCGCTTTCATCAGGAATTACATGGCCCCGGGAATCGGCCAAGCTCCATGCGACTCTTAGTACTTTATGAAAGCCTCGAGCGCTGAGTCTTTCTTTATCAAGTTCCATATGTAAGAAATTCATCGCAGATTTTGTGGCGCAATATCTTTTACGAAGATGACCGGGTGGTATCTGCGAATTCAAATCCCAGGCTTCACCGGAAAATCGAAGGGCGGCAACTTGTCTAGCCAAAGTTACTCGCTCACGCACTACCTCGCTGGACTCCCCCAATTCTTCGCTGGCCATTTCGGCACGTGATGGTGGTTCAACAAAAACTCGAATATCAATTCGATCAAGGAGTGGTCCCGATAATCTCTGAAGGTAACGCCTAATAGATTGCTGTGAACAGGTGCAGCCACGACCCCGCCCACTGAAACGACCACATGGACAGGGATTTGCCGCGAGAACCAATAAAAACTTTGCCGGATAAGTTACCGAACCAATTGCTCGCGAAATCGTTACCGATCCTGATTCAAGTGGTTGTCGAAGTGAATCTAAGACTCCCCTCGCGCATTCTGGTGCTTCATCGATAAATAGCACCCCTTCATGAGCAATCGAAGTTGCCCCAGGTTTAATTGCCCCCGAACCACCGCCAATCATTGCAACCGAAGTAGTCGTGTGATGTGGTGCAACAAAAGGCGGCAACGCTGACAATAAATCCCGCTGTGCCAAAGTGCCTGCTACCGAATGAATTGCAGTAACTTCAAGAATTGCTGACAAGGAAAGTGGTGGCAAGATTGAAGGGATCCGCTCTGCCAACATAGTTTTGCCGGTACCAGGTGGACCAATAAAGAAAAGATGATGCCCACCGATGGCTGCAATCTCTAGCGCGTTACGAGCGACGCGTTGGCCAGCTACATCACATAAATCTAGTTGGCTCTTCGGTGTGGGATCGGAATAACTTTCAATCAAGAAATCTTCCTGCACTCCAGTCCGAAGGAATGAAGTTGCATCGCGCAGATTCGTAACGGCAATTACCTCGATACCAGGAACACACTTAGCCTCTAGATAATTAGCTGCTGGGACCATGACTCGATCCGCTCCAAATTTAGCCGCCGCTAAAACTGCGGGTAAGACTCCGCGGACAGCACGAAGTGAACCATCGAGGGATAACTCCCCTAGAAAAACTGTTTTAGGTTCAATTAAATTTGGTAGAAACCCTTGTGCCATTAATAGTGCTATCGCAATTGGTAGGTCGAAACTAGAACCACTTTTTGGTAACCACGCGGGTGAAAGTGAAACAGTCACTTTCCGATTCGACCAACTTTCACCAGAGTTTGTAATCGCAGCTCGAACACGTTCTTTGGATTCAGAGAGTGCGGCATCTGGCAAACCAAGGAGAGTAAACCCAGGAAGACCCTCAGAAATATCAACCTCAACATCGATCAAATTTCCAATTAGGCCAGTTAGCGAAACTGTAGATGTCAGAGCCAATCCCATTACAAGACCGCTTCTCGGTAATCAATTTCATAATCTGATCCGGTAGGGATCGTTACCGCTGCACAATCAATTCGATACTCGTTTCCCCATTTGTGATGGAGAACTAGCCAAGCGAGGGCAAGCTTCTGTAGTCGATGCGCCTTTTCCCTAGTAATCGCTTCTAACGGGTGTCCAAATGCACTACTTGTTCTTGTTTTAACTTCTACAAAGACCAAAATATTTTCATTTGAAATTGCTACCAGATCAATTTCGCCATCTTTAATCCGCCAGTTTCGTTCGATAATTTGATAGCCACGGCCTTCTAAAAGCACCGCGACTAAATCTTCGCCCTTTGCGCCAAGTATTTGATTTCTTCCCATAAGAAGGCTGAGCGTAGGTATTTAGCATAAATATTGGGCCCGATGTAAAGGGCGATGTGCAGAACTAGTTGTTGTTAATAAGTTTTTCGATATTTGCAAAGGACCGGCGGTGTATCTCACTTACTCCATGTAATTCCAGCGCCGCAGTGTGAGCTGCTGTTATATACCCCTTGTGCTTTGCCAGCCCATATCCTGGATACTTTTTATCAAGCTCGATCATAATTCGATCCCGGTAAACCTTGGCAAGAATCGAAGCGGCGCTAATAGAAACGGCTACTTGATCACCTTTCCAGACCGCGAGATTCGGAACGGTTAACCCTTCAATCGGATAACCATCAGTCAGCACATATTCAGGTGTCAAAGTTAGTCCCGCGATTGCTCTTCGCATTCCTTCTAAGTTGGATTTATGAAGTCCAAGGGCATCTAATTCGGCAACGCTGATCTCAATAATCGAATAGGAAAGAGCCTGGGAAATAACCACGTCATACAAACTCTCGCGCACCTTCTCGGTTAATTCTTTAGAATCTCGAACTTCTGAAAGCTCTTTTGAGAAAGGATCTCGAAGAATTACCGCGGCTATAACAAGCGGGCCGGCACATGGACCGCGGCCAGCCTCATCAACACCAGCAATATTTTTAAGTCCGGAAGCGATTAAGGTCTCTTCAATCAGAACCATTTACTTACTCGTTTTAACTTGTACCTTTGAAAGATCGTGTCCAACGCTTAAGAATTTCGCGTGGGTAAATGGCCAGACGACAAACTCGGCACGGCCAACTACGGTATCTAGTGGAACCATGCCCTTGTGCAGGTCATCTGTATGGAATCTTGAGTCTGCGCTAGCGCCACGATGATCGCCCATTACCCAAATAAAACCCTTGGGAACGCTCACATCGAAATTGCTATCGCTCGGCTTATTGCCCGCAAAAATGTAAGGCTCGTTAACTGAAACGCCATTCACCTGTAGGAAACCTTTTGCATCACAGCAAACAATGTGATCACCACCAACGCCAATTACTCGCTTAATTAAATATTGCTTTGCTGGATCGGGAAGAATACCAACAGCAACTAAGCCACTCTTTACCGATTCCAAAGCTTTTGGCCCGGTACTGACTGGCGCCGCACCTAACCAATTATTTGGGTCACGGAAGACAACTACTTCCCCACGCTTTATCTCACTGAAATAACTAGCAAGTTTATTTACTGCGATCCGGTCGCCAACTTGCAGCGTGTTCTCCATGGAACCTGAAGGTATGAAGAAAAAGTGAATAAAGAAGCTCTTTACAACAACTGAGACGATCAAAGCCGAAACTATGATTATTGGTAGTTCGCGAAGTAGCGAACCTTTCTTCGGCAAGCGCACTAAATTAAATTTAATTAGGCTTCAGGAGTTGCTTCAGTAGTTGCTTCTGGTGCTGCAACTTCAGTCGCCGCTTCAACTACAACAACATCTGGAGTCTCAACAACTGCTTCAACTGTCTCAACTGCCGGAGCGGTAATAACCTCTTCGACCTCAACAGGTGCAGCAGCAACGCTTGAAGTTGTTTGAACTGGTGTGTCAATAATGAACTCATTGTTGGCGCCACGGCGTTCTTTAATCTTGGCTGCCTTGCCGCGAAGATCGCGTAGGTAATAAAGCTTGGCGCGACGAACATCTCCGCGTCGAACAATTTCAAACTTTTCAATAACAGGAGTGTGTACTGGGAATGTACGTTCTACTCCGACACCGTATGAAAGTTTACGGATTGTGAAAGACTCGCGAATTCCAGAACCTTGGCGACGAATTACAACGCCTTGGAATACCTGAATACGGCTCTTGCTACCTTCGATAACTCGAACGTCAATCTTGATTTCGTCTCCAGAACGGAAGTTCGGTATACCGGAGCGAAGTGATGCGGCATCAACCGCGTCGAGCACGTTCATAGCTATTCCTATCGTTTGGTAAATCAGTGATGAAAATTAGAAGTCCTGCAAGAAGACGTATCTTGCCACAGGCGGGGCGCCTGTACCAATTCGGCTAATTCCCTCTCAATTCGAGCGGGCAGAATGGGGCTTAACCGATTTCTGCGACCAGCCGAGCGTGTAAGGCTGGACCTGCCGCGATCACCATCTCTTTCCCAGCGGCGCCACCATTTCGACCTGTAACAACCCCACCGGCTTCTTCCAAAATTAACCCACCTGCTGCCAGGTCCCACTCGTTTAAGCCATATTCATAGAAGCCATCGAGTTTGCCCATCGCAACGAAACATAAATCAACACCAGCGGCACCTAGCCTGCGAATATCGCGAATTTTAGGAAGCAGCTTTGAAAATATTTCTGCTTGTTCGTAACGACGCTCTAATTCATAAGCAAAGCCGGTACCAATGAGTGCGCTAGCTAACTCGACTGGATTGTTGCAAGTTATCTTCTTGCCATTGTGAGTTGCCCCGCCACCTCTTGTTGCACTCCAAAAGGAATTGATCGTTGGTGCATTTACAACACCAACTTGAACCCCGTCTTTGTCTTTAGCGGCAATACAAATATTCCAACCTGGAATTCCGTAGAAGTAATTCACAGTCCCATCTAATGGGTCGATAACCCAAGTGACCCCAGACTTACTTTCAATCGCAGAACCCTCTTCGCCAATGATTCCATCATCGGGACGCGCAGCAAGAATTCGTTCAACTATCAATTTCTCACTGGCCTTATCCATTTGTGTTGCGAAATCAACGGCCGAACTCTTAATTTCAAGGTCGAAGAAATCTGGCCTCTTATTGAGCAGCTCCCCCGCTTCTAGGGCAATCGCTTGCGCCAAGGCTTGGATCTCATTCTTTATATTTAATTCCATTGGCCAATCTAACCACTCCCACCTACCGCGATTTGCGCTCTTAATATGGCACTCTTACGCCTATGAGTTACGAGTCAGACGAGAACCCAACCCACCTTAGGCTGGTTGGTCGCTCGGCAGATGGCGAAGCGTTAGAACTTGCTGACGAAAACGGTTCTAATTTTGAAACCCCAATAAATGATGAATTGCGGGCTGCAGTAACCAAACCTAGATTAGCTGCTGTGGTTTCTTATGATGAGCTTCCATCATTTAGTGTTAAAGATATTCAGGCTCGACTTCGCGCTGGTGAAACTATCGATTCAATTTCGAGAACAACAGACTGGTCGCAAGAAAAGATTGAGAAATTTGCTGGTCCTATTCTTCAAGAGCGGGCCTATGTAATTGATGTTGCGCTGAAAAGTAAATCCGGTCGGGAGACTAAATCTCCAACTCTTGATGAGGTTATGCAATCACAACTTGCAAATCATGGCGTTGACTTGGAAGAAGTTGAATGGAATACCCACCGCCTGCACGATGGCACATGGAATATCACGTTGCACTATCCAAATCGTGATGGCGCTACCCAAGCAAACTGGAGCTTTGAACTTTCTAATCGCGTTTTAACCGCGTTAGATGACTCTGCTCGTTGGATCATTGGTGAAGCAAAGGAAGCTCGAACCAGAACGCCTTCACACGGATTGGTTTATGGAACTGAGCAAACTAGCCCGGCCCCTCGATTAGTTTCGGTACGTGAGGAAATCTTCGTTGAAGAATTAGATATTCAAGTCGCAGATGAAGTAAGTGAACCAGAAGAACGTGATGCTTCAAGAGATGGCGTTATAAAGCGACCTAAATTGCCATCCTGGGATGACATCATGTTCGGTGGTTCCAAGACAGAGGATGAATAGCTCGTCTTAAAAAGGTTTTACGAGTTAAATCTCTTGGCTAAACAACGGGATCGCTACTTCGGTTTGTGTCAATCCACCGTGGTGGCCAACCATTTCGCTCTCCGGTTTAACGCGCTCTGGATCAATTAAAATTAATTCGCCATTAGCGATCGCAATCAGATCGCCCATACGCTCATTACTGTCCAAGGAAACCTGCGCGCCAAATAAACCGGCACTTATTGCCTCACTCTTGCTATAGATAGCAGCCCGTTCCCCGAAAAATTCCCGCCACATCGCAACCGTTTCATCGACGCTTCCTTCTGTGAGATAAACGTGCCGCGCTCGAGGTTCTCCGCCTAATAACGTCACGTTTTCCATCAAGGAATTATCAAGACCTAAAACAACTTTGTCTTGGGCATCTTGCACATTAATCATGCCGTGATCGGCGGTTACCCAAAGTCTGGTGCCCTTCGGCAATTTTTCTGCGAGCCCAGAAATTAGCTGTGCTACGACTTCAAGAGCGCCCAGCCATTTTTCGGATCCGACGCCATCCTCGTGGCCGGCATGATCAAGATTATTTAGATAAACATAAGAGAAGGCCCGCGCGCTTTGCATGGCCGACTTAGTTGAATCGATGATGTCTTCAATTTGATTTGCCCCGAGATAGTTTGCGCCACGTAGCGCCGCTTGGGTAAATCCAGAACCTTCATAGCGTTTGGCTGCAATATGAGAAACACTTACGCCTTCGGCGCTTGCTCGTTCAAATAGCGTTGGTACCTTCTGCCAAATAACGGGGTCAACTCGATCATCCCACTTTAACGAATTTAAAAGTCGCCCTGGCTCGCCACTTCGCGGAACTCGAACCGTGTAACCCAACATTCCGTGCACCCCGGGAAGAACACCAGTTCCAAGTGAGGAAATATTTGTTGCAGTAGTAGATGGAAAATGGGAATTCAAATTCGTCCAAGAACGTAGCTGCGCAAATATCGGAAATTCATGACCATACTTTTCGATTGCTTCTAAACCCATGCCATCAATTAAAAGTAAGCACTCTCGTCCATCTGGACTCGCACCAATTCCCAAATCATCGCTGGTTCCAGCAACCCCTAGAGATGCGAAGATTGAATTAGAAAGAGCGGCCAAATTGCGAGTAGTCACGGGGCTATCTTGCCCTACCGATTTACTCTGAACTAAGCATTTAACTCCGTCTGTGGCCTTGAGGTAATGTGGGCTAATGATCAAATATTCAAGTGAAGTCGCCGCAGCGATTAAATCCGCAACTCCCATCGTTGCTTTGGAATCCACGATCATCAGCCACGGTCTGCCTCGGCCACAAAATCTTGAAGTAGCTCTAGAAGTTGAAAAAATTGTCCGCGAAAACGGCGCGACTCCGGCAACCATTGCACTGATTGATGGAGTTATTCATGTTGGCCTAGAGGCAGATGAACTAAATCGGATTGCTAATGATGACAAGGTCGTTAAAGCTTCTACTCGTGACCTTGCAATCATCGAAGCCACAAAGCAGAGCGCTGCTACGACGGTCGCAGCGACATCTCATATTGCACATCTCGCTGGGATTAAAGTATTCGCAACAGGCGGGCTAGGTGGTGTTCACCGTGGTCACAGCTATGACGAATCTGCTGACCTGCACGCTCTTGGTGAAATTTCAATCGTAATTGTCTGCGCTGGAGTTAAATCAATTCTTGATGTTTCCGGAACGCTAGAACGCCTGGAATCTTTTGCGATCCCAGTACTGGGTTATCAAACTAATAAATTTCCCGGGTTTTATCTAACAGACTCTGGATTTGAAATTGAACATCGGGTAAATAGCCCAGCAGAGATTGCTGCAATCTGGGCCAATCGGATTGCACTTGCCAGTGATAACTGTGCAATTGTCGTGGCAAATCCCGTCGTGAATCAGATGAACCCAGAACTACATGACAAGGTACTAACTGCAGGTCTAGCGGCCGCGCAAACTAGCCACATAACCGGAAAGGCAGTAACACCATTTTTGCTCGAGTACTTCCATCGCGAAAGCGCCGGCGAATCACTTCGTGTCAATATCGATATCATCAAATCTAATGCCAAACTCGCTGCGCAAATTGCTTGTGCGCTTTAGAAAATACTAGAAATTACTAGAAACTTCCATGACCAATAATTCTAAGATTCTATGTATCGGTGACATCATGCTTGATGTAACCGCGGTAATCGGCAAACCTATAGTTGAAGGCTTGGAGACCCGAGCCTCGATATCTACATTTGGTGGTGGCGCTGCTGCAAATGTTGCCTCGTGGCTTGTTGCTGCAAATACACCGTCATATCTAATTACTCGCGTTGGCGATGACGCGGCTGGCAAAGCAGTCCTAGATCAGTTGGATCAACTAGGCGTGGCACACAGCGACAAAGTTGTCCCTGGAAAAAACACTGGAGTTGTAATCGTAATCGTCGGCAACGATGGCGAACGCACAATGTTCCCCGATAGTGGCGCAAATGCTGGACTCGGAGTTGCCGACCTTCCCGAACTTTCGGAATTTAGCGCCGTCTACCTTTCTGGCTATCCCTTGATAAATCCACAATCAAATCCTGGCGTTTTAGAGATAGTTGAAGTGTTACGAAGAGCAAAGTTGCCGATAATTTTTGATCCAGCAACTGTTGGTGTGCTTCTTGAAGTAGGAGTTGCCAAAGTAAGGCAATGGCTTGAACTTATTGATGTTGTTGTCCTAAATGAAGAAGAAGCCCAATTCATAACTGGCTTTGCCAACCCAGTTGATGCGGCTGGCGATCTCTTAAAGATTGTTCCTACTGTCGTGATTAAACGGGGATCAAACGGAGCACTCGCTCAAACTAGAGATGGTTCGCTTATTCAAATTCCGGCCCTCCCAACAACTGTTGTTAATACAACTGGTGCTGGTGATGCATTTGCTGCTGGATTTATTTCAATCTGGGCACAAGATGGCCAATTGAACGATGCTTTAGAGGCCGGTGCGAAACTTGCCGCCGAATGTGTCGCACTTATCGGCGCCAGACCGCTTGTCGCTCCCAACTAAAACCCAAAAGGGTTGGCAAGATACCCTCCATGGCTAAAGCACCCAAAGCAGTTCTCCCGAAACCTGGTGAGAACCCTGGTCGAATTATTGATATCGATGTCTCGCAAGAGATGTCAGAATCATTTCTCGAATACGCATACTCAGTAATTTATTCGCGCGCACTTCCTGACGCGAGAGATGGCTTAAAGCCAGTACAACGTCGAATTCTGCACCAGATGTCTGAGATGGGACTTCGTCCTGAAAAGGGTCACGTGAAATGTGCCCGAGCTGTTGGTGAAGTCATGGGTAAGTTGCATCCACATGGTGATGGTGCGATTTACGATGCAATGGTTCGCATGGCACAAGCTTTCTCGATGCGTTTGCCGTTGATCGATGGCCACGGAAACTTTGGTTCACTCGATGCCGGTCCCGCAGCTATGCGCTATACCGAATCTAGATTGGCCGCTGCTGCAATGGCGATGGTGGACGAGTCCGATGAAGACACAGTTGATTTTGGTTCAAACTATGACGGTCAACTTTTAGAACCACAAGTACTCCCGGCAGCATTCCCAAATTTGTTGGTGAATGGCGCTACTGGAATTGCAGTGGGCATGGCAACAAATATGGCGCCACACAATCTGGGCGAAGTTATTGCTGCTACCAAGCATTTAATCGAGAACCCAAAGTCCACCCTAAAAGCCTTGATGAAATTTGTCCCAGCCCCTGATTTTCCAACTGGTGGCGAGATAGTAAATAAGGAAGGGCTAGTGGAGGCTTACGAGTCTGGTCGCGGCGCCTTCAAGGTTCGGGCAACAGTTGCAATCGAAAAGGTAACGAGCCGCAAACAAGGTTTAGTCATCACCGAACTCCCCTACAACATCGGGCCAGAAAAGATTGTTGAAAAGATTGCTGACCTCGTTAAAGCCAAAAAGATCCAGGGCATCTCCGACATCATCGACCTTTCAGATGGCCAACAAGGCACCAAGGTGGTTGTCGAATTGAAGAATGGATTCGAGCCAGAAGATGTACTGGCAAATCTCTACAAATTAACGCCGATGGAAGAGCAATTCTCGATTAACGCGGTCGCGCTAGTTGGTGGAAAGCCGCTGACACTTGGCCTAAAAGATTTGCTTCAGGTCTTTATTGATCACCGAATTGAAGTAATCCGCCGTAGATCAGAGTTCCGTAAGGCGAAAGCTGAAGGTCGACTGCTTATGGTTGATGGTCTACTCAAAGCAATTATCGATATCGATAAGGTAATCAAAATTATTCGCGGCTCAGAAGATGTTCCAGAAGCAAAAGCAGCCCTAATTAAGGGCTTTAAATTAAGTGATGACCAAGCGGTCTACATTCTAGATATGCCACTTCGCAGACTCACAAAGCTCAGCAAACTTGAACTTGAGACAGAGCAGAAGGATTTGAAGACGATAATCGCAAAACTTAAGACCTTGCTCTCCAGTGAAGAGAACATCAAGGCTCAGGTTTCTGCCGAATTAGATATTGTCGCCAAAGATTTTGCAACTCCGCGCCGTACGCGTATTTCCTAAAAAAATTACCGCCTAATTAAGCATCGATCCGATCACGGGCGATATCTGCGGTTGATATAAATTCTTTTCGAGGTGCAACCTCATTGCCCATGAGCAGTTCGAACATCGCCTCTGCGGCCGTGGCATCCTTCATTGTGATTCGACGTAGCGTGCGGTGCGCCGGATCCATAGTGGTCTCACGTAGTTGATCTGCATCCATCTCGCCCAGACCCTTGTAGCGCTGTATCGGTTCTTTCCAACGCTTGCCGGCCTTTGTTAAATCAGCAGTCATCTTCTTCATCTCATCATCTGAGTATGTGTAATGAACTTCCCCGCGCTTGCCGCCAACTACCTCGATTCTGTGCAAAGGTGGCATCGCAGCAAATACTCGGCCATCTTCAATTAGCGGTCTCATATAACGACTCAACAAAGTAAGAAGTAAGCAACGAATATGGGCGCCATCAACGTCAGCATCTGACATCAAAATTACCCGGCCATATCTGGCATCTTCCAAGGTGAATGAACGGCCAGAGCCGGCGCCAATAACCTGAATGATTGAGGCGCATTCGGTGTTTTCCAGCATCTGCGAAAGTGAAGCCTTTTGAACGTTAAGGATCTTTCCACGGATAGGCAGAATGGCTTGGAATTCCGAATTACGAGCTGCCTTGGCAGTTCCGAGCGCGGAATCGCCCTCGACGATGTAAAGCTCGGTTCGAACCATGTCATCTGATCGGCAGTCCGACAATTTTGTCGGAAGTGAAGAGCTTTCAAGCGCATTTTTACGACGTTGAAGATCTTTATGTGCCCGGGCTGAAATTCGAGTTCGAGATGCTCCTGCAACTTTTTCAAGAGCAGCCTTGCCGGTGGCTTTTTCAATTCTCTTAGTTGTGGCAAAGAATTTTTTCATTTCATCGGCGACTACCGCAGCGACAATCTTGGTCGCAGCAGCTGTGCCCAGTACCTCTTTAGTCTGACCCTCGAATTGCGGCTCGGACATCCGCACGGTGACGACAGCAGTGAGGCCCTCTAGAACATCGTCCTTAATAACATCAGCTTCGTTATTTCTTAAAGTCTTGGTTGCTCGCAGCGCATCGTTAAATGCTTTGGTAATTGCTCGCTCGAAACCTTGGGTGTGAGTTCCACCCTTTGGAGTCGAGATAATATTTACAAAGCTTGAAACAGTATTTTCATAGCCGTTGCCCCATTGCATCGCGATATCAACGCCCATCTCGCGATTTACTTCAGTTGGCATCATGTGGCCTTTTTCATCCAAGACTGGAACGGTTTCGGTGTATTCACCAGTTCCGGAAATTCGAATTACTTCACCGATTGGATCATCTGGGCGAAGGAAGGAACAGAACTCTGAAATTCCGCCCTTATGAAAGAAAGTCTCAGAAGTCTTGGTTTTTGTGCGATTGTCATTTACAACAAGAGTTAACCCAGGCACTAAATACGAGGTTTGGCGCGCCCGTGAGTAAATATCCTCAATTGCGAGTTCGGCTTCCTTCAAGAAAATTTGGCGATCAGCCCACCATTTAATACGTGTGCCAGTTATCTTTGCCGCAACTTTTCCAATTACGCGAAGTCCAGAACTTTCTTTGAACGTAGCTTTTGGGCCATCGCCATCAAAGATTCCTGCGTTTCCGCGTTGGAATGACATCCAATAAATTTTTCCATTTCGATCAACTTCAACATCCAATCGGGAAGCAAGTGCATTGACCACTGAGGCGCCAACGCCGTGCAATCCACCGGAAGCTGCATACGATCCCCCGCCGAATTTTCCGCCAGCATGAAGTTTGGTCATAACAACTTCGACGCCAGTTAGTCCGGTTTTGGGTTCTTTATCAACTGGAATACCGCGACCATCATCATGGACTTCAACCGAGCCATCTGACTCTAAATTAATTTCAATGTTCTTACAGTGACCAGCAAGCGCTTCATCTACTGAGTTATCAATAATTTCCCAGAGGCAATGCATGAGGCCACGAGAATCTGTTGTTCCGATGTACATACCGGGACGTTTACGAACGGCATCGAGTCCTTCAAGTACAGCGAGATCTTTGGCGGTGTAGCCATTCTCGGTAGTTGAGGTTAAATCATCGGTAGCCACGGAGGAGCAGGTTATCTCCCTAGAGCCAATTCTGCCCGTCGTTTGCAACAAGTTTGCCGAAGTATTTTTAACTCAGAGTATTTCCAGCAAATATTGTGGGATTTATGACACGCCCGAGCGCAAAAAAAGATATTTTAACGAGCGGGGAATAAAGGTTTCATGGTTTGATGTTCCCCTAGGTAAGTAAAGGCAGGAACTAACTACCACCTTAAGGAGCGAAATGACCGAGCAGTTGATCCTCGAAACTACACCGCTCAATGCCGTTGACCGCTGTGATCGTTGCGGCGCCCAGGCTTATGTTCGTGCAGTGCTTCTAAACGGGGGCGAACTTCTTTTCTGTGGTCATCACGCTAAAGAATATGCTGAAAAGCTAAAGCCAGTTGCTAAGACAATCCAAGATGAAACTGCCAAGCTAACTGCAGTTACATCTGAAGTTAACTAGTTTTAGATTTCGCCTAAGCCCTCTGGGGCTTTAAATACATCTTTATGTGATCCATCGCAAAATGGCTTTTCCGTCGATAGGCCACAGCGACAAAGCGAGAAATCTGATTTTGTTTCAATCACATTTCCTTCGCCATCAATTATCTCAACGGTTCCCTTCACGCGAATGGAACCGTTCTCTTTAATACGAATCTGTACTGGATCGCTCATGGTCGGCCTTTCTTAATCCAAATAATCGCGCAGAACTTGCGAACGTGATGGGTGGCGCAATTTCGACATTGTCTTAGATTCAATTTGGCGAATCCGCTCGCGAGTAACGCTGTAAACCTTGCCAATTTCATCAAGTGTTTTAGGTTGGCCATCAGTAAGGCCAAAGCGCATCTTTACAACGCCAGCTTCGCGCTCGGAAAGTGTTCCAAGTACTGAGTGAAGTTGTTCTTGAAGAAGTGTGAATGAAACAGCATCCGCTGGAACGATCGCTTCAGAATCTTCGATCAAATCTCCGAATTCTGAATCACCCTCTTCGCCAAGTGGCGTATGAAGTGAGATTGGTTCGCGGCCATATTTCTGAACTTCCACAACTTTCTCTGGAGTCATGTCTAGCTCTTTTGCCAACTCTTCAGGTGTCGGTTCGCGGCCCAAGTCTTGAAGCATCTGACGTTGAACACGTGCGAGTTTATTAATGACTTCAACCATGTGAACCGGAATACGAATTGTTCGGGCCTGATCTGCCATCGCTCTTGTGATCGCTTGACGAATCCACCAAGTTGCATAAGTCGAGAACTTGTAACCCTTTGTGTAGTCGAACTTTTCAACTGCGCGAATTAGTCCCAGGTTTCCTTCTTGAATCAGGTCAAGGAATAACATGCCACGGCCGGTGTAACGCTTTGCTAGCGATACAACAAGGCGAAGGTTGGCTTCGAGCAAATGATTCTTGGCGCGCTTGCCATCCAGGACTAGTTGTTCAAGTTCACGCTTGAACTTCTTATCCATCTTTTTATCGTTATTTATTAATTCATCGGCAAAAAGGCCAGCTTCCACGCGTAGTGAAAGATCAACTTCCATCTCAGCATTAAGTAGTGGCACACGTCCGATCAGCTTTAAATAATCCTTAACTGGGTCAGCGGTTGCGCCCGCGGTTAGAACTGTTTGTACTGGCGCATCATCTTCTTCGGAGTCTTTGATAGTGAATGCGTTCTCTTCGTTCTGAGATTCTTCCGCAACGTTAACGACACGAATTTCGTTCTCTTTCTCATCTTCAATAATCTCTTTTACTTCTTCTACAAGAGTCTCTAAATCTTCGAGTTCAATCTCTTCTAGTTCAACTTCTTCGCCATCAATCTTGGTAACGATTGGCTTTCCGGCTTTGTCGCTCTTTCCAGCAACCGGCGCTTTTACTCCTAGCGCAGCAAGTTTACGAGCTTCTAGCTCGGCTTTAGTTGGAAATAGTTTCTTTCCGGCGGCCTTCTTATCGGCCTTTGCTTGCTCTTCGGCAGCGCGCGCAATTTTTAGCGCTTCTAATTCGGCTTTGGTTGGAAATAATTTCTTTCCTGCAGGCTTCTTTGCAATTTTCTTTGTCGCGGATTTCTTCACGGGCTTCGCAGTTGATTTTGCGGAAACTTTTTTAACAGCACTCTTCTTTGCGGGAGTTTTCGCAACCGACTTCTTCTTACTAGCGCCATTTTTGAGCGCACGAATTACAGCCACAGATCATCCTTTGGTTTGCCTGGCCTCTCATCGGACCAGCGAAACTTGCTTGGCTATATTATAAATTGTCCACAGGGTTAAATGCACATCCATTTCGACTTTCGGGCGCCCGTGGCTACTTATTTCGTGAAATTCCGATCTCAAGGCCCGCCCGGAGCACTTCTCCCACGGTTTCGACCTCAATTAGGAATCCATCATGGCCAAAAGGTGAGGAAATGGTCACTAGTGGCTGTGCTGTTGGCGTGAGCTCAACAATCTCCTCTTGAAGTCGCGGTGGGAATAAGCGATCAGAATCGATTGAAACGACAAGTACTGGAATCGTAATTGTGGCAAGCGCCTGCGCAACTCCCCCTCGGTCACGGCCAACATCGTGCGAGTTCATTGCTTCGGTAAGGGCGATGTATGTATTCGCATCAAATCGTTTCGCAAGTTTTGCAGCCTGGTGATCTAAGTAGGACTCAACGGCAAATCGTCCAGTCTCATCGCCTTGTAGTTCGCGACCAAAGCGCACATCCATCTCGGTTTCAGTTCGATACGTGAGGTGGGCAATTCGACGAGCAATTCCCATGCCTTCAACCGGTCCCTGCTCTTGTTCATAGTAGTCACCGTCGTTGTAATAGCGATCGGATTTAATTGCCCGAATTTGAATCGAAGCCGCACCTATCTGATCTCCTGTTGCAACAGCGGATGAGCCAATTGTGCAAATTGCATTTACTCGATCTGGATGTTGGATCGCCCATTCCAGCGAGCGCATTCCGCCAAGTGACGGGCCAACAGCAAGAATGTAATGTGAAATTCCCAGGGCATTCGTCAGCGCGAGTTCTGCACTAACCATGTCACGAATTGTTAGCGTTGGAAATCTGCTCCCCCAACGCTTGCCATCTGGCGCTATCGAAGATGGGCCGGTACTTCCCTGGCAACCACCAATTACATTCGGGCAGATGATGAAATATTTATCGGTATCTAGTGGCAGACCAGGGCCGACCATTGAGGGCCACCAGCCTGGAACATCAGACCAGCCGGTTAATGCATGGTTTACCAGGATCGCATTGTCGCCCGTTGCATTTAACTTGCCCCAGGTTTGATAAGCAATTGTGGTGCTTAATAATTTTTCACCAGATTCAAGTTCTAAATCCCCCAGTTTTAGAAATTGCCGATCACCAGAGTCATGGCTTTCAAGCCATGCTCCAGTGACGGCAGAATTACTATTACTGGCCATAAGTTAAGTTTTGCTTAAGTACTTAGTAACTATTTGCTAGCAGCGAAACCATCAGTGATATCAGACTTGATATCCTCGATGTTTTCGATGCCGACAGAAAGTCGGATAAGACCTGGTGTTACGCCAGCTGTTAATTGTTCAGCCGGTGATAGTTGTGAGTGAGTTGTTGATGCTGGGTGAATCACAAGTGAGCGAACATCGCCGATATTTGCAACGTGTGAGTGGAGCTTTAACGCCTCTACAAACTTCTTGCCAGATTCAATGCCGCCCTTTATTTCAAAGGAGAGAACTGAACCACTTCCTTTTGGCGCGTACTTGGTTGCCAACTTATTCCATGGCGATGACGGCAAGGATGCATAGTTAACTTTTAGAACTTCTGGTTGGGTCTCAAGCCACTTGGCTAACGCTTGGGCATTTGAAACATGTCGTTCGATGCGAAGTGAGAGCGTTTCAAGTCCTTGTGCCAATAGCCAGGCGTTAAATGGACTTACTGCAGCGCCGGTATCGCGAAGAAGTGTCAGACGGATCTTAAAGATGTAAGAAAGGTTCGCGCCGAATGCCGAGCCAACTCCAAGAGCCTGGGCATAAACCAGACCGTTATAGCTTGGATCTGGTTGATTAAAGCTTGGGAACTTTTCTGGATGCTTGGCATAATCAAATGTGCCAGCATCAACAACCGCGCCAACAACTGAGTTTCCGTGTCCGGAGAGGAACTTAGTCGCTGAGTGAACAACAACGTCTGCACCATGTTCGAATGGACGAATAAGGAATGGTGTCGCAACAGTGTTGTCTACGATCAACGGCACGTTATTTTTGTGGGCAATATCGGCAACGGTCGCAATATCTAATACTTCGTTCTTAGGGTTTGCGATGGTCTCGCCAAAGAACGCCTTAGTATTTGGGCGAACGGCTGCTTGCCAGGAAGCAGGATCTGATGGATCCTCAACAAAGGAAACATCTATTCCAAACTTCTTTAAGGTGTAGTGGAACAAGTTGTAAGTACCACCATAAAGACTTGGTGAAGAAACTATGTGATCGCCAGCTTCTGCCACGTTCAAAATTGCATATGTTGTCGCAGAAGAACCTGATGCCTATTGATGTGCAGCATCACCACCTTCAAGTGAGG
>CAIMMQ010000019.1 GCA_903842675.1 uncultured Actinomycetes bacterium | reverse complement strand
GAACTTGGCCTCGAAGTTTCACCACGGTTAGATGTGATGGAGTTTCGCACGCCTTTTGATCTTGAGAATTCAGTGAAAGCACCGGGCGGTTCAATTTATGGAACTTCGAGTAACTCAGCCAGATCAGCATTCTTACGGGCCAGGAATCGATCTCCTCTAACAAATCTATACTGTGTAGGAGGCTCTGCCCACCCTGGTGGTGGATTACCTCTCGTTGGAATCAGCGCAGAAATTGTTGCAGATGCGATTGGAAACGCTAACTAACCATTCTGCGATACGCGCTTATTGTTATTTGGATAAGGGCAACTACTTGCATAGCCAGCCAAAGGTAAAGAATTTGAGCTATCAAATTAAGAGTTAGATTATCTGCGATAAGAGCAATGAAAACCAGACTTGCGCGAACTGGACGTTCTGCAATTGATACCACTCCTATTTCAAGGAATCCGAGCCCACCGGCACGTGCCCGCAAATACTCTTGGGTTAGCGCGAATGTAAAGACCAGAAAAAGCGGCAGTACTGGCGCTCCCAATCTATAAAGGGCAAGCACCCAGAAAACTTCCGCCAAGCGATCCACAACAGAATCTGTCATGGCTCCGGCTAATGAAGTACTTTTTGAAATGATTGCGAGCGAACCATCAATTCCATCAAAGATAAGTGAGAGGGCCAGAAACACCAGAGCTTGCCAACCATTTGGATAGCACCAAAGAAGTATCGCCGCGATCAATCCACCGCAAGTAAGTAAATTTGGTGTTATCCGCAATTTGTTTAAAACTTTGACGATCTGAAATGAGATCTCTAACCAACCTTTTACGATTCCAGAAATTTTTGCCCCGCCATGCAACTCACTCCATTTTGCAAAAAAATCTGCCTTAAGCACGATTTAACAACCCTAGATTCGCGGCAATCTCCATGGTTGCAGTAGCGGTGTTCATTGTGTAGAAATGTAGGCCAGGTACGCCGGCTTCAATAAGTTCAGCACAGAATTGCGTTGCTATTTCTACGCCAAGTTTTCTAACTTCATCTGGATTATCGGAAATTGAACCAAAGCGATCCTCAAGTGCCGCCGGGATCGGAGTACCGGTTAATTCAGCCATGCGCTTTAGTTGCTTAACATTTGTAATAGGTAACACACCTGCAATTACTGGCAACTTCGAGCCACGTGAATCTAATTTTTCAACAAGTGCCAACCATTTTTTTGCATCAAAGAAGAATTGTGTCGTTGCAAATGTGGCACCCAGTTCTTCTTTCCTGATTAAAACATCAATGTCTTTAGTTAAATCCCCTTCACTGGCTGGGTGGCCATCAGGAAATGCAGCAACTCCAACTTGAAATCCCCCATGTTCGATTGCTAATTCAACGAGTTGATCGGCATGATCTAACCCACCAGGAGTGCCAACCCAAGGTGAAGATGGACCGCCGGTTGGATCACCGCGAAGCGCCAAGATGTTAGAAATTCCGACACTTTGATAATCATTTAATACTTGTACTAATTCGGCTTTCGTTGACCCAACGCACGTAAGGTGAGCAACGGTTGCAATACCTGTGTGCTCAGTTATCTCTTTCGTAATTCGAATCGTTCGATCTCGAGTGCTTCCTCCGGCGCCATAAGTAACAGAGATAAAGTTGGGCGAAAGTTCGCGCAGCCCAGCCATCGCCTCCCAAAGCCGGGCCTCGCCCAAAGCATCCTTAGGCGGGAAAAATTCCACCGAAACGCTCATCTTGGAATCTGGACCAGGTGCCCGAAAAGATGCGCTCATAGCGTGGCAGGTTACCCTTACCGAGTGAATTCTGCTTCTCGCAACGAGCTTTCGGAGCTACGAAAATCCATCAACAATGAATTGATGCTCTTCTGCCAAGGTGAAACAAAATACTTGCGCGAAATTGGTTCCGAACTGGAGCCGGTAGCGGTTGCGATGGAACGCTTTGCCCTCGACAGTGGAAAGCGACTTCGACCACTCTTTGCGTACGTAGGTTTTCTCGGAACCGGTGCAAAATCAGCACCAGAAATTATCCAGGCATGTGCTGCCCTTGAACTTGTTCACGTTTGCGCTCTTATGCACGATGACGTCATGGATGGTTCAGATACCAGGCGCGGTGCTCCATCAATTCATAAATCTTTTGAAGCAATGCACGCGGATAAGAAATTAGTTGGCTCGGCGGAGAATTTCGGAACTGCAACTGCGATTTTACTTGGTGATCTGGCATTGGTCTGGTCGGCAAAAATGTTGCACCAATCTGGTTTAGAAAGCGCCACATTAATTCGCGCGCTCCCCATGTATGACGAGATGCGGGTAGAGCTCATGGCTGGTCAGTATTTGGATGTTTATGAGCAAGCACTAGGTTCTAGTTCGGTAGATCGTTCTTTGAAAGTTGCTCGTTACAAATCTGGGAAATACACAATTGAACGCCCACTTCATTTCGGGGCGGCGCTCGGCTCAAAGGACCCAGAGCAATTAATGAATTCATATTCGTCATACGGGCTACCACTGGGTGAAGCCTTCCAATTGCGAGATGATGTTCTTGGAATATTTGGTAATCCAGCGGAAACTGGCAAACCGGCTGGCGATGATTTGCGTGAAGCAAAGCGCACGGTTCTCCTTGCCAAAACCATGGAATTTGCAACGCCGGCGGGGCAATCGATAATCAAAAGCGCTTTAGGTAATCCAAATCTAATTGCTTCCGAAATCGAGGCGGCTCGAGAGATTATGAAAAATACTGGCGCCCTAAAATGGGTTGAAGATTTGATCGAATCCCTCACTTCCAGCGCGCGCGAAGCGATAGAACATGGTGAAATTGAGCCATTGGCAAAGCAATACTTAGGTGACCTCGCCGATATTGTTACTAGACGCTCGCTCTAAACTTAAAAGGAATTGGTAAATGCCACGTCGCGTTAAAGGTAAGACCGACCACGTAGTTATTGTCGGTGCTGGTCTTGGTGGCTTAAGTGCCGCGCTTAGACTCGCTGGCGCTGGGCGCAAAGTAACTGTTGTAGAACGCGAGAGTGTTCCAGGTGGCCGCAATGGATTACTAAACAAAGAGGGCTATGCATTTGATACCGGGCCTTCTGTATTAACAATGCCGGATTTAATTCAAGATGCGCTCTCCTGTGTGGGCGAAGATTTGAAGGACTGGCTGGAACTTATGCCGCTAAAGCCTTTGTATCGCGCTTTTTATCATGATGGATCAACCCTTGATGTGCATGCCGAAACTGGGCGGATGCAAGAAGAAATTGCTCGGGTCATTGGGCCAGATGAAGCCGCAGGTTATGGTCGTTACGTAGATTTCGTTACCAAGCTTTATGAGTATGAGATGAACGATTTCATTGATCGTAATATTGATTCACCATTTAACTTATTGACACCAAACTTGGCAAAATTGATTGCACTGGGTGGCTTTCGCAAACTAGCCCCAAAAGTTAGTGACTACTTAAAAGATCCTAGAACCCAGAAGGTCTACTCGTTCCAAGCTATGTACGCCGGCGTTAGCCCGCAACAAGCACTCGCAATTTACGCAATCATCGCATACATGGACTCGGTCAATGGTGTCTTCTTCCCAAAGGGTGGCATGCATGCAGTTCCACGTGCACTAGCTGGCGCTGCTGCAAAACATGGTGTTGAATTCAAATACAACTCCACCGTTACAACTGTTGAACATTCAAATGGTCGCGCCACGGCTGTAATCACCGAAAATGGTGAGCGCATTGAATGTGATTCGCTAATTTTAAATCCAGATCTGCCAGTTGCTTGGCGTGAACTTCTTGGGCGCACTCCCCCATCTTTGAAGCGGTTGAAGTATTCCCCGTCATGCGTAACGCTGCTTGTCGGCTCAAATAAGAATTATGACCGTCTTGCTCATCACAATATTCACTTCGGCGAATCTTGGGATGGTGTCTTTGATGAATTAATAACGAAAAAGATTCTTATGACCGACCCAAGTCTTCTAGTCACCGTCCCAACACACGATGACAAATCATTGGCGCCCGCGGGCAAAAATTCATATTACATCCTCTTTCCAACGCCGAATCTCTCGGCAAATATTGATTGGAAGGTCGAGGGGCCGCGCTATCGCAATGAAATGATTCGCGTTATGGAAGCGCGTGGTTACGAGGGTTTTGGTGATTCAATAGAAGTTGAACACATGACAACCCCACTAGATTGGCAAGCCCAAGGCATGGAGCAAGGTGCCCCTTTTGCTAGTGCACATACCTTCTTCCAGACCGGACCTTTCCGTCCACGAAATATGGCTAAAGGTTTTGAGAATGTTGTCTTTGCTGGTTCGGGCACGCAGCCTGGAGTCGGAGTTCCCATGGTTTTGATCTCCGGACGCTTAGCAGCAGAACGAATTGTTGGAACGATTAATTAAGTAAAACTTTTATCGCAAGATTTGGATTAGTTTCGCTAAACCTTTGAGCTCCGCCAAGTCCAGTGATCTCCATTAATACCGCAACCGAATCTACGATGCCGCCGCAACGGGAAACTAACTTTGCTGCAGCACCAAGGGTTCCCCCGGTAGCAAGCACGTCATCAAGTAGCATCACGCGTTCACCGCTTTGAATCGCATCTTGGTGAATTTGTAGCGTGCTCTCCCCATATTCCAAGGCATAACTCTGCGAGAAACTGGCGGCCGGGAGTTTGCCGCTCTTTCTAATTGGAATAAAACCTTTGCCGGTCAATTTGGCAACAGCGGCTGCGAAGATAAATCCCCTTGCCTCAACGCCAGCAATTAGGTCCACCGATTCACTGACCTTAGCGAATTCTTCAACTGCCATGGCGAAACCTTTAGCATCCCGAAGTAGCGGTGTTATATCTTTAAATAGAATTCCTTGCGTTGGAAAATTTGGTACATCACGAATCAGGCCCCGAAGAAAATCCTTCGGAGCCTGATCGCTGTGATTATTTGTAGTGATTACTTACCGATCCAAGTGTTAATTGGTGACTGGAAGAAGTACACCATAAATAGGCCAGATACTAGGAGAAGCAAAGGATGGATCTCTTTGCGACGACCTTGTACATAACGAATTACAACGTGTGAAACGAATCCAGCGCCAATACCCACTGAGATGCTGTAAGTGAATGGCATCAAGATCATGGTTAGGAACGCTGGAATTGAAATTCCAAGATCGTGCCAATCCAGGTCCTTAATTTGTGACATCATCAAAAAGCCAACAATTACTAGTGCAGGGGTTGCTGCTTCGTAAGGGATGACGGCGACTAGTGGTGCCAAGAAAGTTGTTAGCAAGAATAGAACACCAGTAACGATTGAAGCTAGGCCAGTTCGTGCACCTTCGCCGACACCTGATGCAGATTCAATGTAGCTGGTGTTTGAAGAAATGTTTCCAAGTCCACCACCAACGGCTGCAAGTGAGTCAACAAAAAGAATCTTGCCGTTGTTTGGAATATTTCCTTGCTTATCGATCAAACCAGCTTCAGTTGCGATCGCTGTGACAGTTCCAACAGTGTCGAAGAAGTCAGAAAGTAGAAGTGTGAAAATAAAGAGAATCGCAGTGATAACAGTTACCCGGTTAAATGCACCGGTTAGGTCGATGTGACCGAAGAGACTGAAATCCGGCTTTGCGAAGATCTTCGAAGGAATACTTGGAACGTTTAGTCCCCAGCCCTTTGGATTTACAGTCTTGCCATCAAAGTTCGGGCCAATCTTAAATGCCTTCTCCACGATGATCGCAACAACTGTTGACACTCCGATACCGATTAGAAGTGCGCCCTTAACCTTCTTGACCATTAATCCGATCATCAAGAAAAGACCAAGTGCGAAGACCATAATTGGCCAACCAACAAGATTTCCATTGTCACCAAGTTGAACTGGGACTGGACCGCTTCCGGTACGACGAACGAAACCAGAGTCAACTAGACCGATCAATGTAATGAAAAGACCGATACCAACTGAAATAGCAATCTTAAGTTGAGCAGGTACCGCACGAAATACTGCAGTTCTAAATCCAGTTAGAACGAGTACGGTGATAATCAAACCTTCAATGATTATGAGACCCATTGCATCTGCCCAAGTCATCTTCGACGCTATTCCAACCGCGACGAAAGTATTTAGACCCAGACCAGTTGCGAGCGCCAATGGGAAATTCGCGACTGCGCCCATGAGAATCGTTAAAAGACCTGCCATCAGTGCAGTCATAGCTGCAACCATCGCTAGGTTTGGATGATCTCCACTACCGCCGAGGAATTTTCCATCGCCATCTTTAGCAAGGCCAATGATGAGAGGATTGAGCGCAACGATGTATGCCATTGTGAAAAACGTGACGAAACCACCACGAATTTCTCGGCCAACGGTCGAACCGCGCTCAGTTATTTTGAAGTATGAATCGAGCATGAGGGACCCTTCTGATTTTGTTATCGGGGGTGTTTGCGACCCCGTGTGAAGTAACGGCTCACAAAGCCGAGGGAATAACCAGAAACTAATGGTTGATTGCGATTACCGAGAGGTTCGCCACGCTCGGAAGTAGACTTTCTAAATGGATGAACTGACCCAAGCGGGGATTATCGACCCAGCCCTGCGTGCCTCATACGCGGAGTGCAAGCGCTTGAACTCGCTACACGGCAAGACCTACTACCTCGCCACCCTGCTACTCCCCCCAGCCAAAAGGCCATTCGTCCACGCCCTTTACGGTTTTGCAAGGTTTGCCGATGAGATCGTTGATGATCTGGCTTCACCATTGACGGAGGATGAAAAAGCTGAGGCACTTGGAAAATGGGGCGACGGAGTTTTGTCAGATATTAAATCCGGTACCAGCAACGATCACATCGGCCGCGCCTTGGTGGACACAATTAAAAGATTTAATATCCCGATCTCTTACTTTGAAGCTTTTCTTCATTCCATGACGATGGATCTAACAGTTGGTGAATATCAAACTTATGCAGATTTGATGGAATATGTTTACGGCTCAGCCTCAGTAATTGGATTACAAATGGTTCCGATTCTTGGAATGACTGGTGCGGATGATCAAGGCGCACTTGATTGCGCCGAAAAACTGGGCACCGCATTTCAGCTAGCAAATTTCATTAGAGATGTTGGAGAAGATCTCGAACGTGGCCGCGTTTATTTACCGATCGAAGAGTTGCGCTCGCACGGAGTTTCCTCACAGATGTTGGAGGAAAGAGTAGTAACACCGCAGATTAGATCTGCGCTTAAAGAACAGATTGCGCGCGTTCGCAATCTACAGAAGCAAGCAACACCGGGAATTCAACTGCTGGCACCAGAGAGTCGTGCCTGTATCGAGGCGGCAAGTGAGCTCTACTGCGCAATCGTTGACGAAGTTGAAAAAATTGATTACCAAATATTTGATAAGCGCGCCAAAACATCAACCTGGCGTCGAATTAAAGTTGCCGCCCCTGCCTACGTGAGGGCGCGTAAAGCTAGATAGTTTGCTAGCGTTAGAACTAACGGGAGCCAATCACAGGGCTGAGAGGATCTGAAATTCAGATCGACCGTAGTACCAGTTCGGTAATGCGAATTGGAAAGGGGTAGATATGCATTTCAATATCATGGTCACAATCTTTTCCGCCTGGGGTTATCACCTTTCACTGCTTGAATTACTCGCATTTATAACTTCGGTGGTGGGCGTCGGACTTGGTGTTTACGGGCCGCGATCGACCTGGCCCTGGTGGAATGTCAGCTCGCTGCTGTACGCAGGACTATTCTTTCAAGAAAAATATTATGCAAGTGCCGCACTTCAGTTCATCTTCATCGCTGGCGGATTTTGGGGTTGGTTCGGTTGGGGCAAGAAAGGCGCCCAACCTGAAAAATTAACAAAACGCGAGAAGCAATTTTGGTTCTTAGCGTTTGTAATCGCCTGGTTCTCGCTATACCCAATCCTGAAGAAGATCGGTGCCGCAGCGTCATTGACCGATGCATTTGGCTTCGTTGGAAGTTGTATCGCCCAGGTGCTTATGGTTCTTGAAAAGTACGAGAGCTGGCCGCTTTGGTTTCTCGTTGATACGGTCTACACCTATCAGTTCTGGCACGGTGGTTCCTATCTAACTGCAATTCTGTATTTCATATTTGTATTGATTGCTGTTGCAGGATGGAAGCGTTGGTTAAGGGAATCAAATGAATCAGCAAATCCCCGAACTTAGTTCACAAATTGCGACCCGCTCCGCTAAATGCGGGAAGTCGGTATTGATTTCAATAGATGGTCCCGCTGGTTCTGGGAAAACCTCCCT
>CAIMMQ010000018.1 GCA_903842675.1 uncultured Actinomycetes bacterium | reverse complement strand
ATTTCTAGATGGCGCCGGGTATCTGCCTTTGAACAGGCGACTTAAGGAGTAATAAGAATTAAGCAATACGAGTAAAGTTAAGCCATAGAAATTGATTGACCAAATGAATAGGAAATCAAATGAGCGAAGCCAAGAAGTCCCCAGGCGATAAGCCAGCTAATGATGCCAAAGCAAAGATGTTAGAGGCGCTGGCAAAAAAGCAGGGCCGAAATAATTCTGGCGTTAAGGCCGGACCGGTCAATGGCTCAAAAGTTTCTGGCGAAGCCGGTGCGAATGCGCCCAAGATGTTCCGCCGCAAATCTGGTCCATCTGGCTCTGCTGGTTAATCTTTAGTTTTCCTTATGGGGATTACACACTTTCAATACTTCTTATTGTTTGCAGTAACTTTTGTTTTTGTTGGATTTCTAACCCCAGTTATGCGCAAGGTCGCAATTTCAAATAATATTTTTGATGCACCTAATGCCGCCCACAAAACTCATAAAGAACCGGTGCCATACCTTGGTGGGGTAGCAATAATTATTGGAGTTGTCCTTGTTTCCTACGCAACTGCAATCTATAAAGACTTTTCAGCCACAAATTTACTTCTAGAAACCTCAGTTCTTGCACCCGCGTTAATCCTTGGCCTTATTGGCATTTGGGACGATATGCGAAATTTACGGCCAGCGCCGAGATTCGCGATTCAATCGGCTGCCGGAATCTTCACCGCATGGATATTGGTTGCCGGAAATACCGTGGGTACTCCAACTGGTTCCAAATTCTTTGATGTTGTAATAACGATAATTTGGGTGGTTGGAATCTGTAACTCGATCAATTTCTTTGACAACTTGGATGGTGGCGCCGCAGGTACGGTCGCCGTTTCCTCCCTCGCACTCTTTGTTCTTGGTTTTACCGGTCAGCAATATTTAATTGCGGCGCTCTCGGCAGTTACCGCTGGTGCAACGATTGGCTTCTTACTTTGGAATAAGAGTCCGGCACGGATTTATATGGGCGATGCCGGTGCGCTATTTCTTGGTGTACTAATTGCAACACTAACAATTCGACTAAGGCCAGATGCTGAAACCAAGTGGACTTCATTTGCGACTCCTGTTTTATTACTTGCAGTTCCGATTCTTGATACTTGCGTTGCAGTGCTATCGCGGCTGCGCCGTCACGTCTCACCATTTCAAGGTGGCCACGATCATCTTTCACATCGCCTAATTCGCGCCGGTGTATCGAGACGTACCGCAGCTATTTCGCTCTGGGCGCTCTCTGGCGTCTTTGCCATTTGCTCGATTGCCATAACGCAAACCTCCAAATCAATCGAACAAGTAATCGTCGCGATTGCCGCAGCTCTATGGGCAACACTCTTTATCGGGTTCTTTCGCTCGGCAGATTCCTAAGAATATTCACAGGTATATACGGGGTGATCTGGCTGGGTTAGGGCATAGACTCAAAAAATGAGTTGGTTGCGGAAAAAGATCCTAAGTAATTTCACTAGTTCTCTCCTAGCGATAGTTGCGCTAATGGCTTACTTATTGATCGGCCCGGCTACTTCCGCAGCACATGCGGTGGACCCATCAACGATTACCGTTTTAAGCTCGGAAAATATCAGCACGGAAGTTTCCAATAACGTACTCAAAGTCTATTTAAATACTTTCCGGCCAAATGATGTCGTCTCGTTTAAAGTGATTTTCCATAACACCGAGGCACTTCCAGTTATTAATGACTCAGTCAAAATGACAGTACCGATAAATAGTGGCCTGCAATTTGCTCTGACGACTGGCGCAGTTTTGAGCCAATCAGTTATTACAAAGACGATTCGTGAGATAGATGATGAGAATGGCAACCCGCTGGTCCAACTGTTTCCCGCCCCCGCAGATTTCCCACTAATAAGTTATACAGGTGACACCTCGCTAATAAAAAATCAGGAAATACTTTCAACACCGGTGGTGGCCGATGGAACGTATGCGATTGGGTCTAGCGGAACCAATATTAAATTCTTCTTAAAATCCCCAAATAACCTAATTGGATTTAGAAAATTAACCGATGCCAAGGCAAGCAGTACTTTTAGCGGAACACCTGTTTATGGCTATCTAGAGCAGAAAGATTTCAGCGTAAGTGCGACATCTCCAGGAGTCTGGCGTTTGCTTGATGCTAAGTACCAATTAGTTTCCAGAATTAATGAAGTAAAGACGAAATTTGGACCTTACCTGCCTGAAGGACATGGAATGACTATCGCGCCTTCCGGTAATCCAATAGTGATCACGGCCGTGACTAGGACGGTTGATAGTTCATGGCTCAAGCGCAGTTACAAGCTTCCAATTCTTGATTGCGATATCGCTGAAGTTAAAAATGGCGTTGCGATCAAGGAGTTCAGTTTCTGGGATTGGGCTGTCGCAAATAAAACTGTAAGTGAGCCAATTTTGGATGCAATGACTCTCTTTAATGATCCCCAGAATCCAACATCATCACCAATTGATATCTGCCATGCAAATTCACTTCAGT
>CAIMMQ010000017.1 GCA_903842675.1 uncultured Actinomycetes bacterium | reverse complement strand
TACTTCAAGTGGTGTTGGTGATGCCATAGCAGAACCCTTACGTGTCACCTTTAGCGTTGCGGCATAAACTCCAAATTTTGCGGCTTTGAAAATATCATCGCCTTGGGCAAGCCGGGCTGCCAGATTTGCACACATCGTGTCACCTGCGCCAATAGTGTCGATGGCATCTACGGGTGGCGCTGAAATAAATTCGCTTTTCGTGCCATCAGTTACATATGCACCCTTTGGTCCAAGTGTGATGACAATATCTTTGCACCCAACAAGTTTGGCAAGTGCCTTTGCTTGTTCTTCGACCCCTTGATCAATTCCAGTTAGAGCTGCGGCTTCACCTTCATTTGGTACCAAAACATCGACCAAGCCAACCCATTGCGTAAGTGGCGCTACTGGTGCCGGTGTTAGTACAACTTTAACGCCGTTATCTTTCGCTAATTTAGCAGCGGCTAAATTTCCTTCGATTGGAAGTTCAAGTTGCAACAATAAAATATCAGATTCGGTAATTGTCTTAGCGTGGCGGGCAATGTATGCGCCATCACCTAAATCATTTGATTGCGGAATTATGATGATTGAATTATCGCCATCCGAAGTTTGAACAGATATATGACCAACACCTGTACCGAGTTCGGTGCTGCGTTCGATATCACTCGAATTAACTCCTTCAGCAACAAAGGCTTTCATAAAGTCATCGCCGAAACCATCAGTACCTAGATTTCCGAGCATCGCGCTGATGCTGCCGGCGCGACCCGCTGAAATTGCTTGATTGAATCCTTTTCCACCAAGTGCAATTGCAAAACTATCTCCGCGAAGAGTTTCACCGCTTGCTGGACGCCTTGGTGTGTATGCCACAAGATCCATCATGAAACTACCGAAGGTTGTTACGCGACCGCTCATTTATTTGTTGTGCTCCCGAGGGTTCCACCTGGATGGCGTTTACCGAAATCACTCGAAGTGAAATCTTTGTGAGTCATCAGCGCAGCTGCGAGAGCATCACCGAGCGCTAGAGTCAGAGTTGTCGATGTAGTTGGCGCATGGTTTAGTGGATCAGCCTCTTTTTCAAATGCAATATGCAACAGCGCATCGGCCGATGATGCCAGTGGCGAATCAGATTTTGCGGTGATCGCAATTACCCGATTGCCCCAACTCTTAGCCATGTTAGCGATCTGACACACCTCAGCGGTTTTTCCCGAATTTGAGATTGCGATTAGAACATCACCTGGAGTTAGTGCGCCTGAGTCGCCGTGCAGCGCATCGGCAGAATGTAGAAAGAATGATGGTGTCCCCGTGCTGGCAAAAGTTGCAGCAATTTTTGCACCGATTAGTCCGGACTTGCCCAGACCCGTTACAACAACATGGCCGTTGCAAGTAGCAAGAATCTTTAGTGCGGGCTCCAATTGGCCAGCAATTTGGGCACGAAAAGTTTGCAGCGCTTTGATTTCAATATCGAGTGCGGCTTCGGCCGAAGCAATTGCTTTAGAAAATTCTGACATTAGAGAGCGCCTTTACTCACTTCGCCATTAACGCTCCGGGAAATCTTCCACGGATTTGCACTTTGCAGCGCTGGTGGAAGTAAGTCATCGCGGAAGTTCTGGTGTGCAACGGCACGTAAGAATCGATAAATCGAATCCAACCCCACCGAAGTTGTCTGGCTAGATGAAGCTGGCCACTGACCACCATGTTGCATCGCTGCCGTAACAGCGACTGCAGTTGGGAAGCCGTTCATGATTACGCGACCACTGCGATTTGCTAGAACGTCAACCAAATCAGAAATTTGATCTGCGCCAGTGGCATGTACTGCCGTTGTTAATTGACCTTCCATGGCACTGGCTACTGCAGTGAAATTCGAATAATCGGTACGAATAATTACTGTGGTTGGTCCGAAGTGCTCTTCTAGTAATTCGTGATTTGCTTTCGTATCTTTCCAATCAACGATGAAAACGGTTGGCGTAACACCAAAACCAGCATCAGAAGGCTTACCAGTTAATACTTTGATACCACCAGCACTCGCCAATTTTGAGATTGCGCTTCCAAATCGATCCGCAATTCCCTTGTTGAGCAGAGGTGCTACGGCAAGAGTTGCGAGGTAACTTTCAACTTCGGTTAGGAAGGCGTCCCCGGTTGCATCAGATGGAATAACCAAAATACCTGGCTTGGTGCAGAACTGACCTGAGCCAAGAAGCGCAGAATCCATTGCTGCCTTCGCTAGGTCAACTGCCTTTTCGCTTAAAACATTTGGTGTGAAGAAAACTGGATTTAGACTTCCCATTTCGGCAAAGACTGGAATCGGATTTGCTCGCTTTGCGCAGATATCGATCAGAATCTTGCCAACCATTCCAGAGCCAGTGAAGCCAATCGCTGTTACTGCAGGAGCAGTTGCAATCCAATGTGTAATCTCTGGATTTAAACCTTCAGCCATACCAAAAGCATCTGCGCTTATGCCTTCCGAAACTAAACCAGCAACAACTGCTTCGTGAATAATTCGGCAGGTATTTGGATGCGATGGATGTGCTTTAACTACTACTGGGCAACCTGCAGCAAGTGCGGATGCCGAATCACCGCCGATAACAGAGAAGGCAAATGGGAAGTTACTTGCGGCAAAAATTCCAACTAAACCAAGTGCTTGATTGGCTTTGCGAATATCTGGTCGCGCGGCAGGTACCCAATTTGCATCAGGAAGATCAATGACTGCTTGGTAATGCGTTCCGGATTCCACCATTTTTGCAAATTGTTCTAACTGAAAAACTGTTCGTGAAAGCTCGCCAGTGAGGCGGCCATTTGGAAGTGCGGTTTCGCGCATTGTTACTTCAATTAATTTTTCGCGTGATGCTTCAACTTGAGCTGCGATAGCGCGCAATATTGCAGCTCGCTTTGCTGGTGAGGTTGCAGCAAAATCTTTCGCGGTTGCGGCTGCTTTGGTAATTAAGGAGTCAACTTCGGCCTTGCTCATCTCGGCGATTGCATCGCCAAATCCTGCGCCAGTGGTCGGATCTACTGCTTGAAATGTTGTGGTCATGGCCTAACTCTATCGGTTGGGATTATTTGCGTCTTGCAGTTGTAAATCTAGGCCGTTGGGTTAGGTCCATGTGAAGCGCGATGGCCTCAAAATCTTGGCCCAGTTCGCTGGCAATCAGCGGACCCTGTAACTCATTGTGCTCGATTGCAAATAGACCACCGCTCTTTAATAGGCGACTTGCAGTAGTGATGAATTCTCTTGGAATTGCCATTCCATTGGAAGGGCCACCAAAGAGTGCCATGGATGGTTCAAAATTTAACTCCTGCGGAATTTGTGCACCATCTGGCAGGTAAGGTGGATTAGCAACCACAACATCACATTTCACACCAACAAGCGCAGTTGCCACATCACCCGCAACCACACGTACATCAACATCATGCTTTGCAATATTTTGCTTTAACCAAACCAACGCCTCTGGTGATTTTTCTACCGCAACCACGGTCACCTGCTTTTTGCCGGCGGTTTCCGATGCAATAGAAATTGCAATCGCTCCCGTGCCAGATCCCAGGTCTACCAAGCTGACGGGGTCAGCAAATGTATTTAATTGATGCAGAACTTCATCTACTAATGATTCAGTCTCTGGCCTGGGAATCAAAACACCTGGGCCAACTTCGTATTCGAGATAGCGAAAAGGCGCCGAACCCACGATGTACTGAGTTGGTTTGCCGGTTAAGCGCTCGGCAATTGCCTGTGAATAAAGTTCTTTTGTTGTTTCACCTTGTTCGTTATTTAAATCAATTACCCGAGCATGCAATTCCATGCGATTTATTCCAAGGAGGTTTGCGAGTAATAATTCGGCTTCAACGGCTTCGATATTTTTAGAAGCGAGTTGTTCTTTACCAAATTTAAGTAGATCTTTAACGCTCACCTGAAGCCAACTTCGCGGTCTTATCTGCTTCCAAGAGTGCCTCGATTACCGGATCCAATTCACCATTTAGGACAGAATCCAAGTTGCTTGATTTGAAGTTAACGCGGTGATCGCTCAAGCGGTTTTCTGGAAAGTTGTAAGTTCGGATGCGCTCGGAACGATCAACAGTTCTGACCTGAGATTTACGTGCCGCCATTGCTTCGGCATCTGCTTGTTCTTGGGCATGTGCCAGCAATCTTGCGCGCAAGATACGCATTGCAGAATCCTTATTTTGTAACTGTGATTTTTCATTCTGGCAGGAGACCACAACACCAGTTGGAATGTGCGTGATCCGTACCGCAGAGTCAGTTGTGTTAACTGATTGGCCACCAGGACCCGATGAGCGATAAACATCGATGCGCAGATCTTGCTGGCGAATTTCCACATCAATTTCATCGGCTTCGGCCAAGATAAGAACTCCGGCAGCTGAGGTATGGATACGACCTTGCGATTCAGTTTCTGGAACGCGCTGGACTCGGTGCACGCCACCTTCAAATTTCAATCGTGCGTAAGGTGATTTCCCAGGTTCGGCAATTCCCTTTGATTTAACGGCCATCGAAATTTCTTTGTAGCCGCCCATTTCAGATTCGGCGTAATCAATAATTTCAGTCTTCCAACCATGCTTTTCGGCATAACGTTGGTACATCCGCAACAGATCGCCAGCGAAGAGCGCCGATTCATCGCCACCAACGCCAGCCTTTATTTCAAGAATTACATCACGATCATCATTTGGATCACGTGGCAATAACAACTCTTCAAGTTTGGTTTCGGCAACCTGCAAATTGGCTTCGAGTGCTGGAATCTCACTGGCAAAATCTGCATCATCAGCGGCCATCTCCTTACCGGCAGCCAAATCATCTTGGGCAGATTTCCAAGCGCGGTAGCCAGCAATAACTGGACCAAGTTGGGCATAACGTTTTCCAAGTTGACGGGCTTTTCCTTGATCCGAGTGAATTGAAGGATCTGCCATGGCAGCTTCAAGGACGTCATACTCTTTTAATAATTCGTGCACGGAGGCGAAACGATCTGTTGCCATTTCACTCCTCCACTTCTAAGACATTTCTAAAACTCGATTTGAGCCCTGGTACTAACGTTTTAAACCAAATAAAAAAAGACCGCAGTGCTTGCGCAGGGCAAACACGGTACGGTCTTTTTTAGAAAGCTACTTTGCGGCGTCAGCCTTTTTTCCGAAACGCTCTTCGAACTTAGCTACGCGGCCACCAGTATCGAGGATACGTTGCTTGCCGGTATAGAACGGATGGCAAACTGAACAAACTTCAACATAAATTGAGCCAGATACTTTTGTGCTGCGGGTAGTGAAAACTTCACCGCAACCACAAGTAACTGTGGTCTCTAAATATTCTGGATGAATCTCGGACTTCATTTAGTGCTCCTATTACTTCTGTTCATCTTGCATATGGCGGAGCTGGGTCGGCGGGATTGCCGTGAACCAGCGGTGGAACTTTTGGATCTCTTGGAACGGAATGAAGGATAGCCCGTCTGGGTACTACCCTGCAAAACTCTGCTTAATTGTGGGCGATCAGGAACCGTTTGTGGAAGTTCCACCCTCGTTCGTGGTCGTCTTCTGGATCTGCATCAAGAATTCAACGTTCGACTTCGTGCCCTTCATCTTCTCGAGTAGAAGTTCAAGTGCTTGTTGTGGCTCAAGTGCATGCAGTACGCGACGCAAGCGCCAAACAATATTTAGCTCTTCAGTTCCCATAAGGATTTCTTCCTTACGAGTTCCGGAGGCAACAACATCAACAGCTGGGAAGATGCGCTTATCTGCAAACTTACGGTTCAAGATAAGTTCCATGTTTCCAGTTCCCTTGAACTCTTCGAAGATAACTTCATCCATCTTGGATCCAGTATCAACAAGTGCTGTCGCAAGAATTGTTAGCGATCCGCCATTTTCAACATTTCTAGCGGCGCCGAAGAACTTCTTTGGTGGATAGAGCGCTGCGGAATCCACACCACCAGACAAAATACGTCCAGAGGCTGGGGCTGCAATGTTGTATGCGCGACCAAGACGAGTAATCGAATCTAGGAGAACTACAACATCGTGACCGAGTTCAACCAAACGCTTTGCGCGCTCGATAGCCAGTTCGGCGACCGAAGTGTGATCATCTGCTGGGCGATCAAAGGTCGAAGCAATAACTTCACCCTTAATTGAACGCTGCATATCGGTAACTTCTTCTGGACGCTCATCAACCAGAACAACCATCAAGTGACACTCTGGGTTATTTGTTGTGATTGCGTTAGCAATTGATTGAAGAACCATGGTCTTACCGGCTTTAGGTGGCGAAACAATAAGTCCGCGCTGTCCCTTACCGATAGGTGAAATTAAATCAATAACTCTTGTTGTCAGAATATTTGGCTCAGTTTCTAGGCGCAGACGTTCCTGCGGATAGAGCGGAACTAACTTGGCAAACTCAACACGATCTTTTGAGGTTTCCGGATCGCTTCCGTTAACTGTTTCAACGCGTACGAGGGCATTGAACTTCTCTTTACGCTCGCCTTCACGTGGTTGGCGAACCGAACCAGTTAGGACATCGCCTTTACGAAGACCATAGCGACGTACTTGTTGTAGTGAAACATAAACATCATTTGGACTTGCTAAGTAGCCGCCTGTGCGGATGAAGGCATAGTTTTCTAGAATGTCTAGGAGACCGCCGACTGGAAGCAATACATCATCTTCCGAAATTTGAATTTCACGCTCTTCGCGATTGCCACGATCACGGAACCGATTATTACGGTCGCCTCGGTCGCCACGATCTCGGCGGTTATTGTGGCGATCATTTCTATCGCTACGGCCATTGCCGCCGCCAGTCCATTCCTTTTTATTAACATCCGCGTCGGATGCATCATTTGGATTAGAACCTTGGTTCTCACCATCGTCATCTTCAGAGTTATTTTGGTTCTGATTCTGGTTCTGGTTTTTATTTGAATCCTTATTGCCACCTTTACGGCGGGCATCGCGCTCGGCGCGACGAGCTTCGCGTTCAGCCTTGGCGGCTTCGCGGTTTGCGGCTTGCAGATCACCAATGGCTTGGACGAGATCGCCCTTCTTCATTGTGGTTGCATCTTCAATGCCGAGTTGCCCAGCAACTTTCTTTAGCTCGGGAAGGAGCATTGCGGAAAGTTCACCGGATTCTTTTGCTGCGCTAGATTTAGTATCAGCCATGTTTTTTTGATTTCTTCATTTCTATGTATGCTAAAAAAGGATTTAATTTAGCTTTTTGATTTTTTATATTTATCCAGGATATCCGCCGAAGATTTCTCGGCTACCAGATGAGTAAAACTTAGCATATCCCCAAGCGTATGTGCAAAAATTCGGGGTTTTATTCGGCTTTTATTCGCCTCTTATTCAACACCGCGAGCGGAGATAGTCACCTTCTGTGCGGCAAATGATGGCGCCCCGACTTTGATGAACTCTTCAACCTCAATCTCATCCAGTGTATGTAAAACCAAAACTGACGGTCCAGCGCCGGAGATCATTGCTGGGACTCCTGCTGCGCGAAGTTTATTAACCAGTGCCATCGACTTGGGCATCGCTTCAGCTCGGTAATTTTGGTGCAATAAATCTTCCGTAGCTGCAAGTAATAAATCTGGACGTTCTTGTAATGCGTGAACTAAGAGCGCAGCTCTAGATGCATTAAGCACACCATCGCGATGTGGAATTGTTTCAGGAAGTAGTTTTCTAGCCTTTGAAGTTGCCAGATGGCTTGATGGAATAAATAAAACGGCTTTAATCCTTGGATCAACTCTTATTCCAACACCGCGGCCAATTTCGCCTTGTGTCCAAGCAATGGTTGCGCCACCCAAAACGGCTGCAGCAACATTGTCTGGATGTCCTTCGAGCTCTGTTCCAATTTCAATCATCGCTTCATTTGTTAATAAAAATTCGCCACCAAGTACAAGTGCGCGAGCAAGAGCCAAGCCACCAACAATTGCCGCGGCGGATGAACCAAGACCACGACCTTGTGGAATAACATTTAATTGACGAAGGGCAATTCCACGAGATTTAGCACCGCTAAATTCTCTAGAACCCATATGTTCAAAACCGCGGATCATGGCTTTTATGACCAGATTGCTGCGATCCTTCTTAATATCATCGCTGCCTTCACCGGTTACATCAACATCAAATTCATTCTCATCCAAAATCTGTGCGGCATAGCGATCGCGAATATCCAAAGCGAGCCCAAAGGTGTCAAAACCTGAACCTAAGTTTGCTGAAGTCGCAGGCACGCTAACTTGTGCCATCGCGGCTTTGAAACTTAAACGTGCGCCCACCGCTGCCATTTATGCGAGTCCAATCACTTGTGCTGCTCGTTTCACATCTACCGGGATAACAGTTGGTTCGCCGGCCTCATTTAGCACCCATTGAACATCCTTTAGCCCGTTACCAGTAACTGTAATCACAATCTTCTTACCTTTGGGGAGTTTTCCTTGAGATTGTTTCTTAATTAAACCAGCAATACCCGCGGCACTTGATGGTTCTACAAAGACGCCCTCTTTAGAAGCAACAAAACGGTAGGCAGCCAAAATCTCTTCGTCAGTTACTGAATCAATAAGTCCACCAGAGGAATCTCTGGCATCAACCGCTTGCTGCCAAGAGGCAGGATTGCCAATGCGGATTGCGGTTGCAATAGTCTCTGGATTTTTTACGATCTCGCCATTAACAATTGGCGCCGCACCAGCTGCTTGAAAGCCCCACATTTGCGGTAACTTTTTTGAAAGGCCATCAGCGTAATACTCTTTATAGCCCTTCCAGTATGCCGTGATATTTCCAGCATTACCGACCGGCATAACATGTAAATCTGGCGCATCACCAAGGGCATCAACGACTTCAAAACTCGCAGTCTTTTGACCCTCGATTCGAAATGGGTTTACCGAGTTAACAAGTGAGACTGGATAATTATCCGACAACTCGCGAGCTAAATTTAAACAATCATCAAAGTTTCCTTGCACCTGAAGCAGCGTTGCGCCATGAGCAATTGCTTGCGCTAACTTACCCATCGCAATTTTGCCTTCAGGAACTAAGACAACCGGACGCATGCCGGCCTTGGTTGCATACGCCGCGGCAGATGCTGAAGTATTTCCGGTTGATGCACAAATAACGGCGCGCGCACCATCTTCGGCGGCCTTTGAAATCGCCATTGTCATTCCGCGATCTTTAAAGGAACCAGTTGGGTTTGCGCCTTCAACTTTTAACCAAACTTCGTTATCCAACATTTCAGAGAGAATGCAGGCAGCAACAAGTGGAGTTCCGCCTTCAAGCAAGGTAACTACTGGAGTCTTCTTAGAGACAGGCAGGCGATCGCGATACTCCTCGATAACACCGCGCCATTGATGCGCGCCAGATTTCTTGCCAAAAATACTCATGAACTCATGCCTTCAACGCGAATCACGCTGGCAACATCTTTTACCGAGTCCAGCGCCTTTAGCCCAGCAACAGTTTCGGAGAGAGCGCCATCAGTGGCCTTATGTGTCATAACAATTAATTCGGCGTTTTCACCGCGGCCGGTTTGGCGAACAGTTTGAATTGATACGTCGTGCTTTGCAAATGTTTGTGCAACAGCAGCCAAAACGCCTGGGCGATCGGCAACTTCAAGGCGAATCAAATAACGAGTGCGTGTGTTTCCAATTGTCGCAATAGCACGATCTGCATAATCACTTTCACGCGGACCAAGACCGCCGCTGATTCGATGTCTAGCAACGGCAACTAGATCACCCAGAACTGCAGATGCAGTTGGAGTTCCACCGGCACCGCGGCCATAGAACATCAGCGCGCCAGCTGCTTCGGCTTCTACGAAAACTGCATTAAAAGATTCTCGTACTGCAGCGAGCGGATGGTTTCGAGAAATAAGTGTTGGATGTACGCGGACTGAAATTTGACCATCGGAGTTCAATTCAGCAATCGCAAGTAATTTGATAACTAAATCTAGTGATCGCGCAACAGCAACATCGGTTGAAGTAATTTTTGTTATACCTTCACGAAATACATCATCACCGGTAACGCGAGAGTGAAAGGCCAGTGAAGCCAGAATCGCAGCCTTAGCGGCGGCATCAAAACCTTCAACGTCTGCAGTTGGATCGGCTTCGGCAAAACCAAGAGCTTGTGCCTCGGCGAGTGCATCACCAAAGGCGGCGCCAGATTCATCCATCTTTGTCAGAATGAAGTTAGTTGTACCGTTCACAATTCCCATAATTTTTTGGATATGGTCACCAACGAGTGATTCACGAAGCGGACGCAAGATTGGAATTGCACCAGCAACTGCAGCTTCATAATACAAATCAGCACCGAACTTATCTGCGGCGGCAAAAAGCTCACCACCATGTTTTGCAAGTAACGCCTTGTTTGCGGTGACTACTGATTTACCAGATTCCAACGCGGCAAGAATTAGTGCGCGAGCGGGCTCGATCCCACCAATAACTTCAATGATCAGATCGATATTTGGATCATTAACGACCGACATCAGATCGGTAGTAAGTAATTCTTTGGCGATGTTCTTACGATTTAAATCGCGAACTGCGACTTTTACCAAATCTAATTTTGCGCCGGAACGAGCCGCTAAATCATCGGCATTGGCAACGAGCAACCTTGCAATCTCACTTCCGACCACGCCGCAGCCGAGCATGCCTACTTTCAGGGATTTGCGCTCCGCGTTCATTGGCTTATTCTCCCCTATTTTTTCCGCGCTTGGTTTCAATTAATTATTGTGGTGTGCCGTACGAATTAGAGCGTTTTAGGCGCTTCAACTACATCTAACGCAAGTAAATCAGCCTGAGTTTCTCGGCGCAGGATCCGGCGCGCAGTTCCATTGGTAACCGCCACTACTGCTGGACGTGGCATGTGGTTGTAATTGCTCGCCATGCTTCGGCCATAAGCACCCGTTGCTGGAATTGCAATTAAATCTCCTGGCCCAATATCACTGGGTAGATCAATCTCTCTAATAATGATGTCGCCACTTTCGCAATGCTTGCCCACGATGCGTGCCGATACGCCGGCTGCCTTCGACTCTCTATTTGCAAGTAGGGCGGTGTAAATCGCACCATAAAGTCCAGGGCGGATGTTGTCACTCATTCCACCATCAACTGCAACATATAACCGGCTCGCACCACTATCCAGCAATACATTCTTCGTTGTTCCGACTTCATAAAGAGTTGTCGTAGACGGTCCAGCAATTGCACGCCCGGGCTCGATCGAAATTATTGGGACCGAGATTTTATGTTGGGTGCATTGCGAATGAATAACTTTTGCCAAACTTGCCATCGCTAGATCTGGATCATAAGTCTGCTCACCGCCAACATATGCAATTCCATATCCGCCACCCATATCAAGTTCAGGAAGTTCGCGATTGAAATTATCTCGGAATTTTCCAAGCACTTCGATCAATCGTGTTGTTGCAACTTCAAAACCTTCTGATGTAAAGATTTGTGATCCGATGTGACAGTGCAACCCAACCAATTTAAGGTTTGCTGCCTCTTCAACTGCTAGTACTGCTTGCCAAGCTGCGCCGCTTGAAATTGAAAAGCCAAACTTTACGTCTTCATGTGCAGTTGCAATGGCCTCGTGAGTGTGTGCTTCCACGCCAGGTGTTAAGCGGAGAAAAACAGATTGAATAACACCAGCAGATTTTGCCAAGCGATTAACTCGCTCGATTTCTTGGCTGGAATCAATGACTATCTTGCCAACACCAGCAGCAATTGCGGTTGAAATTTCTAACTCTGATTTGTTATTGCCGTGGACTTCTATCTTTTCTGGTGGAAACTGTGCGGCAAGTGCGACGGCCAGCTCGCCACCGGTACAAACATCGATTCCAATTCCAAGTTCGGCAATCCACTTTGCAACTTCGACCGAGATAAAAGATTTTGATGCGTAATAGACCTGACCTGATTGGCTGCCAAAGTGGCGCTCGAGTGCGGACTTCCAAGCAAGCACCCGCGATCGAAAATCGCCTTCATCCAAGACAAATAGTGGTGTTCCAAATTCTTGGGCAAGAGATGTTGCTTTGCAGCCAGCGATAACTAACTCCCCGGCTTGGACCTTGGAGTTAATTGAAAAGACTTCCTGCAAGAATTTCATCCCTACATCTTTTCTGGTGCGCTAACACCGAGGAGTTCTAAGCCGTTTGAAATAACCTGGGCAGTTACTGAACATAAGGTAGCGCGAGCTGCATGAAGTTCGCTTGGAGTTTCATCGCCGAGTGGAAGAACACGGCAATCGGCATAGAAGCGATGATAAACACCGGCCAATTCTTCGACATACCTGGCAACTCGATGTGGTTCGCGCAATTCGGCGGCGCCCGCAACTACTCGAGGAAATTCGCCTAGCTGTCCGATTAATTCGCGTTCTCGCTCGTGGACCAGCAATTCTGGATGGATCTGATCGCTGCCATATTTGATTCCAAGTTCTGCGGCATTACGAAGTACGCCACAAATTCTGGCATGTGCATATTGCACGTAGTAAACCGGATTCTCATTTGTGCGACTACGTAAAATATCAACATCCATCACCATCGGAGTTTCAACGGGATAGCGAATAAGTGTGTAACGAGCAGCATCTACGCCAACTTTTTCAACTAATTCTTCTAAGGTAATAATTGTTCCGGCGCGCTTAGAAAGTTTTACTTCTTCGCCACCTTCCATGATCTTTACCATCTGACCGATCATTACATCGATGTTGTACTCGGGATCATCGCCGTTGCATGCAGCAAGCGCCTTCAATCTTCCAACATAACCGTGGTGATCCGCACCCAACATATAAATGCAAATATCAAATCCGCGTTCCCGCTTTGAGATGTAGTAAGCCGAATCTGATGCAAAGTATGCAAGTGACCCATCGGACTTAACCATTACGCGATCCTTGTCATCGCCAAAATCAGTTGTGCGTAGCCAAGTTGCACCGTCTAAATCAAATACGTGGCCCTTAGCTTTTAATACTTCCTGACAATGAGCAAAGAAATTACCTTCATAAAGACTCTTCTCAGAGAACCAAACATCAAACTTCGTACCAAATGCGTTCAAGACCGATTGTTGCTGATCCAGTTGAAGCTGATAACCATAATCTCGAAAAGCATGCGTTAATTCAGGTTCGGCTAATTTCAAAATCTCTGGGTGTGCGGCCACAATCTCTTTGGAGAGATCATCTATATATGCTCCGTGGTAACCATCCTCCGGCCTCGGTTCTCCTTGCGCTGATGTTCTAAGTGATGCACCAAATAAATCCATCTGAACACCACGGTCATTTATATAAAACTCGCGCGTCACCTTGGCGCCGGCTGCTGAAAGAACTCGACCTAGCGCATCGCCGACCGCTGCCCACCTCGTGTGTCCCAAGTGCAACGGGCCAGTTGGATTTGCGCTAATAAATTCTAAGTTGATTGATTTTCCATCTAATACTTTCCCATGTCCGAACTTCTTACCGTCACTTAGAATTTTTGCAATTACCCCACCCTGACTTGCCTTTGCCAAAGTTATATTTATAAATCCTGGACCAGCGATATCTACCTTTGTTATCTCCAGGCGATTTGCTAGGCCGGCTTTAATTAATTCTGCAATTTCACGTGGTGGTTTACCTGAAGGCTTTGAAAGTGCGAGCGCAATTCCAGTTGCATAATCACCGTGGTCACGATTCTTCGGCCGATCCAAAGTAATGGCCTCTGGAAGATCACAATTAAGTTCGCCTTTGGCGCCCTGCAAAATTTCAATAATCGCGGCGCTGATCGAATCCTGAATACTTATCTCGGCGCTCATTGAATGCAGTTTACCGCTTGGCGTAAATTACCCATCCATTTGTGCCATCTATTTAGATTTTCTAGCGTGAGAAGGCCATTTGGCGCTTTCGCAAGTATTGCCTTAGCCTTACCCTCATCTCTCCAGCGGGAGTGGTGAAATGGCAGACACGCAGGTCTTAGGAACCTGTGTCTTCGGACGTGCGGGTTCAAGTCCCGCCTCCCGCACCCAGTTATCTATAAGTTATTTAGGGCTCATCAAAAATTATAAATAAGTATTAAAGGCTTGCGAGAATTTCTTTTATTTGATTTGCATGAGCCTTCGAGTGACCACTTGCTAATTCAACAATCTGGGTAAGAGTGACTGGACCCTTTTCGATGTGTATCGAAGTCCTAGACCAATCTTCACTTGGGATCACTGTGAGAATATCGATGACCACTTGAGATACGCCTTCGAGCGCGGCAAGTGATGCAAGTGGATTGCGATCGGCATAGCTCACCCGCTCTGGATAAACATCCTCGTTAAACGGAACTATCGTTGGCTTGTCATCGGCAATAGCAAATAGGTAGCGCGTTGCAAAGTGCAGTTCGGCATCCGCCATATGGTGGAGCACAAAAGCCGGCGACCATTCACCTGGTTTTGGGCTAGCGTTCATTTTCGCTGGTGCAATCGACTTAGCAACTGCAAAAAAATCATTGTGGTTAGCTTTAAGTTCAGCCAACAATTTGCTATTTGCGCTTGAATTCTCCGACATGGAAAGCCACCTCCGGTTGAAAGTCTTTGTGGGTAAATCTTAAACCCCTTTGCAGCAGGATAAATTCCCAAGGTCATTGGCCAGCCTGCAAACCCACTCACCCCAGATATAACCTAGATTTAATAGGTATCTGGCTCCTAAGATAGGCTCCCTGTAATTGTAAATAGGAGTGGGGGAAGGGCTAAATGGCTGAGAATAGATTTCGTAGCTGGGTTGGTTTCAAAGGTGAAGTTGAAACTGTGCCGACTGAAAACGCTGTTGAACGAATTCGCCAACTCGAATCCCAACTCGCCGATCTGCGCTCACGTCGCGATATAACAACGCTCTCCAAAGAAGAATTTGAAATCCTTGCAACTGAAACTGCAATGTCGCTCATCAAGACAGCACAGCAACGCGAATCTCGGGCAATTGCATCAGCCGAGCGAAATGTTGCAGAAGCAGTACGTATTGCGAAAGAGAAGCTTGACGGTTCCGAGGCTAAGGCGAAGTCAATTCTTTCTGGTGCGGAATCTCGCGGACGTAAATATATTGAGGCGGCCGAAGTTGAAGCTAATGAATTGAAGGATGAAGCTATTCGTAAGGCCGAATCACTTTTAACCCAGAGCAAGCGTGAATCTGCTGCACTCGCATCTGCTGCAAAGCAACAAGCTGAGCAAATAATCACCGCCGCAAGTAGCGAGGTTGGAAACTTTAGAACTTGGTTAACCTCTGCAATTTCAGAGTCCGAACGCCTTTATCGAATTCAAACTCAATCACTATCTGCTGCCGAGCGGGCAATTTCTGAAACAAGATCTCGCCTGCAAACTGCATTTGACCGGCTAGCTTCGTTGCAAAGCGACATTGATTCCAATCTTGATGACCAGAATCGCCCAGTAAAGAAATCTTTTTCAATTAGTGCTGAAGAGAAGTTAACAAGCGAACCGGCACCAATCCGGAAGGCTGCGAGAAAATCAGCATCTAAGTCGACTAAAAAAGTTACCAAGAAGCCACTAAAGAAAAGTGCAAAAAAGGTCACGAGTAAAAAACGTAAGTAATGTCCTCCCCGCGCGCGACTTTAGCTTCAACATACATCCCAGCAATTGATGGGCTGCGCGCAGTTGCGGTCTTTGCGGTTCTGCTTTATCACTTGGGAGTTAAATGGTTGCCCGGTGGTTTTCTTGGCGTAGATTTATTTTTTGTAATTTCAGGGTACGTAATTACGCGAGTGATTTTAGATTCAATTCAAAGTGCAAACGGCTTGGACTTACGCGAATTTTATTATGGAAGAGTGCGCCGGCTTTATCCGGGTTTACTCCTATTAATAATGGTCACCACCGTTCTAGCTGCAACGATTGCGCCGGATGCAATTCGCAGAATTGTTCAGGATGTTCCATACGTTTTAACTGGCACAAATAACTGGCATTTGGTCGCAATCCATCAGGATTATTTCCAAACTGTCGGGCGCGCACCGATGTTGCAACACACTTGGTCACTTGCAGTAGAAGCACAGTTCTACTTAATTTGGCCAATTACCTTGGTTGCAATCTGGAAGCGAAATGGCAAGGGCAGAATCGCCCGAGTTGCACTTGCTATCGCCATGATTTCAGGCGCCGCACTCTTTGCCTTCTCGCTGCAATTAGATAACGCCACCGCGGGTCGCATCAGCCATATCTACTTCGGCAGCGACACACATAGTCTAGGACTTTTTCTAGGCGCAGCTCTTGGGGTTAGTTGGATTCCACAAAATCTGACTGGTGCAATAAGTAAGCGAGCACAAGATTTTATTGATGGCATCGGAATGTTTGGACTCTTTGGCATCCTTTGTACTTTCCTCTTTATCTCCGAATCCAATGCAACTCTCTACCGATTGGCTTTTCCACTTGCCGGAATCTTTGGCTGTGCCACACTAATTTCAATCGTTCATCCCGCATCAAGATTTGCGCCGATTTTAAGCACCAGGCCAATACTTTGGATTGGACAACGCTCCTACGGAATTTACTTATGGCACTGGGTTATATTTCAAGTAACTAGACCTTCGATTGATTTGGCCGGTTCTGAAATTGCCTTAGATCTAGCACGTACGTTGCTTGTATTAATTTGTGCAGATATTTCACTTCGTTATATTGAAATCCCGATCAGGCGAGGAACTGTTCAAAATTGGCTTCGGGGCATGAAATACCGAACAACGATTATGCGCAGACGACAACGTATATTCGTTGCTACCTGTCTCACTCTTGCAATCGCAATCACAAGTGGAGCAACGGCAACAGCCTGGTATCGAGATACGCACACCACAATAGTTGCGAAAAATGAATTGACTTTAGTTCCAAGCCAAATAAATACTGCCAAGACGGGGCTTTGGGTCACGGGAGATTCCGTAATCCTGGGAATCCGAAGTAAGTTGGCTAAAAAGCAAGATATAGCGTTGATCAATGCGCGCATTGGCCGACAACTACCCGAGCTAATTGATGCGGTTAAAACTGATCAACCAATGGTTGCCCACGCAACGGTCGTGCTAGATGTTGGAAATAATAATCGAATCACCAAGGAAGATATGACGACCTTGATGGAGCTTTTGAAGAACCAGCCGAAAATTGTTCTAGTTAATACTGCAGTACCTAGGTTGTGGCGCGATGACAATAACCGCATCATTCGAGAAGTTATTGCGAGCTATCCACAGACCACTTTGGTTGATTGGTCTGGCATCTCTGCTAACCATCCAGAATTTTTTGCACCTGATGGTGTGCACCTTATTGATGCCGGCAGTGATGTTTATGTGGCAGCAATATTGGATGCGCTAAATAAATAATTTCGGCAACTAAAAAGCCCCCTTCCTTTTAGAAGGGGGCTTTAGATTTTAGTTACTACTTAGTTATTAAGCATATTGGCCAGGAAGACCGAATACCTTTCCGCCTACAACTGTGCCATCTGAATAAACTGATGAAACTCTAAATGAACTCCAACCGGCGGTATCGCCTTTTGTAATATCCATTGAAAGTTGTGATGCTGGAACTGTCGAAATTAATTTCCAAGTTCCACCATTTGCGCGAATTTCTACATTGTAATTTGTAATTCCGGTTGCATCACTTGGTGCTACCCAAAAAATGGTGGCGCCAGTTGCTGTGTAGTGGGCAACAATTCCTACGGGTTCTGCGTGACCAGCTGAAGGTGCTGAAGGTGAGGCAGGTGTTGATGCCTCTGTTGATGCTGGCGCAGAAGCTTCTGGTGTAGTTGCTGCTGCGGAAGATGCTGCTGGTGTTGGCTCAGTTGTTGCACTCTTTGTAGTTGAAGAGTTGCGTGACACAACGACCAACGCAAGAACAACAATTCCAGCCAAAACAGTAAGTACTACTCGGTTTGAAGAATTTTTTCCGGAAGCTGCTTTAGTTGTCGTGGCTTTTGAAGCAAATGACTTTGAAGAAGCAGGAGCAGGTGTTGTGCTGACCGCATTAACACCAGGACGAAGCGCGCCAGTTGGAACTGGTGGCACTATAAAAGTTGAAGTGGATTTCTTGGCAGATTTCTTGGCAGATTTCTTCACTGCCTTCTTAACTGTGCGCTTGGCTGCACTCTTCTTTACGGCGCGCTTTGCGGTAACTTTCTTCGCTGACTTTTTAGCAGTTTTCTTAACTGCCTTTTTTACAGCCTTCTTGGCTGATTTCTTTGCGGTCTTCTTAACTGCCACGTTTTACTCCTCGATTAGTATTTGATTAGTATTTCGTTAAATCCAATAAGTAAAGGGTACCCCAGGGGCTAATAGAAATTGCGCCTAAATTATCTAAATAAGTGAAGTGATTTTTGGTGCAATTTTGGCCAGCGCCTGCGCCCGATGGCTTATGCGATCTTTCTCGCCGTGTTCAAACTCCCCCAGCGTTAGCTCGTAGCCGTTCGGTTGGAAGATTGGGTCATAACCGAAACCGGCTGTGCCGCGAGGCGCCAATGTGATCGAACCTAAAAGTTCACCCTCTTCAATCACTTCATTCACTTCTAAAACCTCCGAAGCAGAACGTTGGTCTCCGCTTGGGAAACTCAGTGCCACCGCGCATCTGAATTTTGCATTTCGGTTGGTTAACTTTCCAGCGCTTTCTAATTCACTCAATTGTGCCAATACCTTGGCGATATTTGCCGCGTCATCTCCATGAACACCAGCCCATCTTGCCGAGAAGATTCCGGGATCACCATTTAGCGCATCGATACAAAGACCACTGTCATCAGCAAGCGCGGGCAGTTGTGTGAAGGCACTAACTTCGCGTGCCTTCAATAAAGAATTTTCGATAAAGGTGGATCCAGTCTCATCAACATCTGGCAAATCTGGAAAATCAGCGAGACCAAGAACCTGAATATCGCTGGAATAAGCGTTTAGCATTCGCTCGAATTCAGCGATCTTTCCCTTATTTCGGGTCGCGAGAACAAGTTGTCGCATCAGCACTACCTTAAATTATTTTGCAAGTGCTTGTTGTTGTAACTTACTTAACTCTAAGCAACCACCTGAGCCCAGGTCAAGCAAACTGTTTAAAAGTGCCCGATCAAAAGGCTTACCTTCGGCGGTACCCTGAACTTCAACAAAATTGCCATCTGCAGTACAAACAATATTCATATCGGTATCGGCTGTTACATCCTCTTCATAACAGAGATCAAGCATGGGAACACCACCAATAATTCCAACACTAACTGCTGATACTCCTTGGGTGATTGGGTTTCTAGTTGCAGGAATATGCCCTTGCGCCTTCGCCCAGTTGATTGCATCGGTAAGTGCAACGTATGCACCTGTGATCGCTGCAGTACGAGTTCCGCCATCTGCCTGCAATACATCGCAGTCAATAACAATTGTATTTTCACCGAGTGCATCCATATCAACAATTGCACGAAGTGATCGGCCAACCAATCGGGAAATTTCTTGAGTGCGACCACCAAGTTTTCCTTTAACGCTCTCACGATCTGAACGGGTATGTGTTGCACGTGGCAACATTGCATATTCGCTGGTCACCCAACCTTTACCTTTTCCAGTTAGCCATCGTGGAACTCCAGGGGTAAATGATGCAACGCAGAGAACGCGAGTGTTTCCAAATTCAACCAAGACGGAACCCTCTGCATTATTTAACCAATTGCGGGTAAAACTAATTGGCCGCAGTTGATTTGCTTCGCGTCCATCAATTCTCTTATTACTCAAGTAAGTACCCTATTCTCTATTTGCGATGGCTATTGTTTTGGATTGAACTATTAAATTTTTGAGGAAACGCTCGTAACTTCAGGACCGAGGAAGCGCCTTGCCAACTTTGTGAACAATTCACTTTCGCCGGTTGAAACAAACTTGTGGGTTGGTTTGCCAGAGGTATTGAGCAAATTGTGTTCGACTAAAGTGCGATATAAATCCTTGGCGGTCTCTTCAGCACTTGAAACTAAGGTGACTTCATTGCCCATAACGTATGAAATAACGCCAGTTAATAATGGATAGTGGGTACAACCCAAAACCAAAGTATCGATATCTGCGCCTTGTAATTCGCTTAAATATTTGCGCGCAACATCGGTAATTTGTGCACCAGAGGTTTCACCACGCTCAACGTATTCGACGAATAATGGACAGGCGATGGAAGTTATATTTAATTGCGGTGCGGCAGCGAAGGCATCAAGGTAGGCACCCGAATCAATCGTTGCTTGGGTTCCAATTACTCCGATGCGACCACTTCGAGTTGCAGACACGGCGCGACGTACTGCAGGTTGGATGACCTCTATAACTGGAACTGAATATCGTTCACGTGCATCACGTAGCATTGCTGCACTTGCAGTATTACAAGCAATTACCAGCGCTTTCACGCCAGCTTCAACTAAGTCATCTAAAATTTCTAATGCAAAAGTGCGAACTTCAGCAAGTGGTCTCGGTCCATAAGGTCCGCGGGCAGTGTCGCCAACATAGAGAATAGATTCGCCAGGCAGTTGATCAATTATCGAACGCGCAACTGTTAATCCACCAACACCTGAATCAAAGATTCCAATTGGGGAATCCGAACTTGATGATTTTGGATTGACCTGTGGTGCGCTCACTCCCGAAGTCTAGAGCCAGATCGCGAACATTAGGCCCAGAGTTGGCCTTCAAGGACATCAGCATCGCCATCATTGGAATAAATTCCCGTGGAAAGGTACTTCCAGCCCGCATCGCAGACAATAAAAACAATCTCCGCTCCGATGCCAGCAGCGACACATTCGCCTGCAACTCCAATCGCGGCGTGCAGAATTGCGCCGGTAGAAATTCCCGCAAATATTCCTTCAACTTCCAATAATTCTTTAACGCGCTTTACTGAATCTTCCGCGCCAACAGAAAATCGCCGAGTTAAAATGCTGGCATCGTAAAGCTCTGGGACAAAACCAGCATCAAGATTACGAAGTCCATAAACAACTTCACCATAACGTGGTTCGGCTGCAATGACTGCGATCTCTGGATTTTTCTCGCGCAGAAATTTTCCAGCACCCATCAAAGTTCCAGTGGTACCAAGCCCAGCAACGAAGTGAGTTATTTCAGGTAAGTCTTCCCAAATTTCTGGTCCAGTAGTTTGGTAATGTGCCAAAGTATTTGCCGGATTGCCATACTGATACAAGAAAACCCATTCTGGATTTTGCGCCGAAATTTCTTTTGCCATCCGAACAGCTTCATTTGAACCACCAGCTGCTGGTGAATAAATAATTTTTGCGCCCCACATTTCAAGTAGTTGGCGCCGCTCCACACTGGTGTTCTCTGGCATCACACAAACCAACTTATAACCACGTACCTTTGCAATCATTGCAAGTGAGATACCTGTGTTACCACTTGTTGGTTCCAGAATTGTTGCAGCTGGTTTTAACTTTCCAGATTTCTCCGCATCATCGATCATCGCGATTGCAGTTCTATCTTTAATAGAACCTGTCGGATTTCGATCTTCTAACTTTGCCCAAAGTCGAACTCTTGGGGCGCCGGCTGGAGTTTTAGGCGAGAGCTTTGGTAGGCCAATTAATGGCGTATGCCCAAGTGAATCCTCTAGCGACTCGTATCGAGTCACATGCAACCGCCAGCCACTGCGGGAAGAATTGTTATTGAATCTCCGGCTTTTAAAGTAGCTGAAAGACTTCCCATAAAGCGAACGTCTTCATCATTAATATAAATATTAATAAATCTACGCAGTTCGCCATTCTCCAATAAACGCTCACCTAGACCTGGGTAATTTGTGTTCAGTGATGTGATTACTTCTGAAAGCGAAGCGCCATCTGCCGAAACTAACTTTTCATTTTTTGTATAAGGACGCAAAATAGTCGGGATTCGAACTTCAACAGTTGGGTTTGACATGGCTCTATTATCCTAAAAGAGCGCGTTACTTACCAATTGAAGTGATTACTACATCCTCTTCAGTAACTAAGCCATCGATAATCCGATAGGAACGAAATTCATTCTCAGGTGCAATCTCTTTGCGGGTAGAGACCAGCACGTAATGCGCGCCCGGTTCACTTGCATAGGAGATATCTGTGCGAGATGGGTAAGCCTGGGTTTCAGTGTGCGAGTGATAAATCACGACTATCTCTTCATCGTTATCATCTAGCTCTCGGTAAAGGGCCAGCAAGTCCTTTGAATCGAATTCATAAAAGGTTGGTGAGTGGGCCGCATTAATCATTGGTTTTAACCGCTCTGGTTTATCAGACCCAATTTTGCCCAAAATGACGCCACAGCACTCGTCAGGATATTCAACGCGCGATTGCTCCAAAATAGCGTTAACTATCGCTTGGGAAATTTGCAGTGTCATATTTAAATCTTAATCGATTTCGACCTATAGAACATCTAAGAGATTTGTTTGCAGCCAACCTAACCAAAAGTAAACGGCAAAGACCGGTTTCTGTTGATCATCCTCCGACAACAATTCAAATTTTTCAAAACTTGTCTCATCAATCTCCAGGCGCACCGAGAGCGCAATACGCAGATCATTTAACCCTTTAAGCCAGATCTTCGCATCTAGCTCTTCAATTACACCACCCTGATTTTCATCCACCAAGATTGTTAACTCTTCACGCATCAAGCGAAGGTTGCGCTGTTTGGAACTGCGAATTTGTGGCTCGGTATAGCGGCGAAAGTCAGAAGCCGCTTCTGGATCAGCATAAGCATTTGGTAGGAGTCGCAATAAAACTGGATCATCTGGCGTAACAATCTCAGAAGGCATTGCGAGCAACTGCGCAAGCGGATCACTGGAATCGTAATGGTGGAAGAAATCTCCTTCGCCAAGTAGTTCAAGTAACTGCTCAACGAGGTTAATAAGTATGTGTGCTTCATCAAGTGTGAGATTTAGGGAATATCCCGCGCCGATCTTTTCAAAATTAGACATTAAATTTTGTCATCTCGTTGCAGCGTGGCCCAGAGACCGCTTTCATGTAAACGCTGGACATCTCGTTCCATCTCTTCACGAGTTCCACTTGAAACAACGGCCCGACCCTCATTGTGGACTTGCAACATTAATTCGTGGGCGCGCTCTTTCGAGTAACCAAAGAGTGTCATAAACACATGAGTTACATAACTCATTAAATTAACTGGATCATCCCAAACTATTGTGACCCAAGGCCGATCCAGAAATTGATCAATCGATAACTGAGTGTCTGTCAGAGTATCTACCATAAGGAAACTACCGTACTAAAATATTTATGAACTCGGAATTTGCAGCGTCTAATTTACTATCGGGAGTCGTTACAACTCGATAACGCTTTATTCCTACATTTGGCACCGACAAAGTTATTGAAAATTTTCCATCTGCATCAGTTAGTGCCGTTGGTGTTTTGATTGATATACCGGCGCTTGCTTGTGAGCCGTCATCAAGAATTACTGTTACACCAGCAACTTTTGGTTGTACTTGTCCGGTAATCACATAATTGACGCCATGCTTTATTGATGTGGGCGCGCTCCACGAAATTAGGCGACGAACCGCAATCACTTTTTCTGCGGTAGAACTCGCCAGCCGATCCCAAGTTCCATCGCTGCGCATACGAATTGAAGTTGATTGTCCAAGTAGCAGCTTTGTTGCCAATGTGCCGTCGGCGCTGGTTGGTCCACTAAAGACTTGGTGCCAATCAGTTGTTCCATTCTTGACTTCAACAATTACTGGCAGACTCGCAATTGGTCGACTATCGGGTAATTTAAATACTCCAGAGATAGATACTGCGCCACCCAAAGGCGTACTTAAAAGATCAGTACTGAGCGTTCCCAAAACTTGATCTGGCGCAATTGTTTTTGCGAAGTCTCGAATACCCGAAGCCGCCAACGCATCTTCCATGCCGATAGTCCACTGTGCGATGCCACCGATTCGGTACTTAGAAACCAAATTTGCCCGAGCTATGAAAGCCTGGGGATCTTGATACCAAGCAACTCTTGTTGCAGTACAAGTAGTTGGAAGACCGCTGGCAGTTAAACCGTTATATATTTTTTGATAAGTAAAAGTACTTTCCGCCATGCTCTTGTCGTATGTTGGTGTTGCCCCATAATCATAAGCAAGTTTCGCAGCATCTCGCATAACGAAGGTCGCTGCCTTAGCCTTGGTAGAAACCGTTGCTGCAACATCAGCAGGACAGATTCCAACAACATTGGTCACCCAATCTCGACCATAACCAGCAACTCCAACAAAGACTTTGGATGCCGGAATAACTGAGATTGCATACTTAACTGCTGATTCGGTCCAATTAATTGGACCAATCGGGCCTGGCGTTGTCGTCGAATAGTCATAAGTCATTATTCGAAGCCGATCAATTGCTGGCGCAATTTGTGACCAGGCATAAACGTAATAACCTTTTTTGCCAGTTGTTGGATCAAATAATACGGGGGTTGTGACTGATAATAATTTTCCTTGGTTATGAAGCGCTGTAGAAAGTTCTGAAATAAATTGCACCCAAAGTGGCTGTGTTGTTGGCCAAGTTGTATTTCCATCAACAAAGGCAAAATTCTCAAAATCTAAATCAATTCCATTGTATTGATTTGTCGTTACCAAGTTAGTAATGGTTTTTACCAAATTAGCCCGTGAAGTTTGATTGGAAATTAACCCAGCGAGAACGCCTTTATTTGTACCATCTGTGAGAGTTGGGATAATCGTAAAATTCATACTCTGCAAAGTTGCAATGGGTACCGAAATTGGCACACTGGGATTTGCAGGTGTGTAGAGATCGGTAATTGTATTTTCATCTTTTAGGGTGTACCAAAACGGCGAAATATCTGAGATCAAATCTGAATTTGTAACAGCCGAGGGAAGGCCGGTTTTCATTCCGTAATAAGCCAACCAACCTGTAAGAATTTTCCTAGGCGGATTATCGGCACGTGCCATCTGGGGTACTGCCACTTGGGCGCTGATAATTAAGCTAAAAATTAGTGCTGGAAAAAAGAAGAACCTGCGAAATTCTTTACTAATCCTTTTTGAGGCCGTCATATATTTTCTTGCAAGTAGGGCAGATTGGAAATCTTTCAGGATCTCTTGAAGGCACCCATTTCTTGCCGCACAGCGCACGTACGGGTTTGCCAGATACGGCTGATTCAACAATCTTCTCTTTACGAACATAATGGGCAAAACGTTCGTGATCACCTTCATCAATTGACTGGTGTGTCTCATCTGTTGTTGGCTTTGTGAGTACATCCGAGAATGGTTCGATCCCAACTCCATCAAGTCCGTCAGATTTCCGAGTAAAGATCCCCATGTTTAAATTCTACCGATATCCACCAGCTTTCTTCCGTTTAGCGCCGATTGTTGCCATCGCGCTCATAGTTACTGGCTATATCAGAACGCTGATATTGGTTATTATCTGCCAATGAAAGATCTGCTACGCACCGAGCACCTATCTCGCGCTGATATCGAACTACTACTCGATACCGCTGCAGACTTTGCCAAGAATCCTTTTCGTTCGCGTGATGCGCTAGCAAACCAAAGCGTTGCCGTTTATATGACGAAACCTTCCACACGTACGCGGTTAGCATCCGAAACGGCGATTGCTCACTTGGGTGGAACACCAATTTTCTTGCGCGGCGATGATCTTCAGATTGGGCGCGGTGAAACTATTTCAGATACCGCAAAAATAATTAGCGGTTTTGCGAGCGCGCTAATAGTTAGAACTTTTGCGCAATCCGATGTGGATGAACTCGGTGCGCATTCAACAATCCCGGTTATCAATGCCCTTACTGACACCGACCACCCAACTCAATTACTTGCAGACTGGTTAACTATTCGTGAAGTCTTTGGAAAAGATATTGCTGGCCGTAAATTTACCTATGTCGGTGATGGAAATAATATGGCGAGCGCTTGGCTAACCATGGGAGCAATTCTTGGTGCTCATGTAGTTGTTGCGACACCACCAGGAAAATGGGCTCCCAATAGCGACGCTGTTGCGCGCGCAACCCAGATTGCAAATAAGAGTGGTGGCAAGATCGAAGTTCTAACCGATCCCGCTGCTGCGGCCCAAGGTGCCAGCGTTCTTTACACAGATGTTTGGATGTCTATGGGCGATGCGGAAAGTGAGCGCAAGGAAAAGATTGCCGCGCTCTCCCCATACGCCGTCACTAATGATCTGATGGCCCAGACCGCCTCGGATTCAATATTTATGCATTGCCTTCCAGCCCACAGAGGCGAAGAAGTTGCTTCTGAAGTTATCGACGGTCCAAAGTCGGTTATTTGGCGCGAGGCCTTTCACCGCCGGACAACAATCCAAGCAATCCTCTACCACCTGGTGCGTGGGGAACTAGTGGGAGCGCTTTAATTTTTACGTATCTACAAATTCACAGGAAAAAAGAGCGCGCTCGAGTGCGCCTCTCGCGATAGCCTACGCAAATGCGAATTTCCGTAGCTAAAGAGATCAGACCAGGCGAAGCCCGAGTCGCACTTGTTCCAGACATAATTTCTAAATTAACCAAGGCTGGTTTGGAAGTTGTTATTGAAACCGGTGCTGGCGTTGCCTCCGGATTCACCGATGTTGAATACACAGCGGCCGGAGCAACTGTAAAAAGTGGCAATGTAATTTCAGATGCTGATGTTGTCGCATCGGTTACCGCCCTTTCGCCAGAACAGATGAAGTCGCTGAAAAAAGGCGCCCTAACAATCTCATTCCTTTCACCAACCACATCGGTTGATTCAATTGAAGCCGCTGCTAGCGCTGGTGTTACTGCGCTCTCCCTTGAACTAGTTCCTCGCATTTCTCGCGCGCAATCAATGGATGCCCTCACTTCACAAGCTCTTTGCGCTGGTTATCGGGCCTCTCTCGTTGCAGCCGAACTCTCGCCACGTTTCTTCCCATTACTTATGACTGCTGCTGGAACAGTTACTCCAGCACAAGTTGTTGTGCTCGGTGCAGGTGTTGCTGGTCTTCAAGCAATTGCAACAGCAAAAAGACTCGGCGGAGTTGTTAGTGCATATGACGTGCGCGCCTCATCTGCTGACGAAGTTAAATCCATGGGTGCCAAATTTATTACCCTTGAACTAGAAGCACTCGAAGGTGCTGGCGGTTATGCCCGCGAGATGACTGAAGAACGTGCGGCCAAGCAGCGCGAACTTCTTACCCCTTATTTAGCTGCAGCAGATGTTGTCATAACTACAGCGGCTGTTCCAGGTCGCGCTGCACCAAGACTCGTTACTGGTGCGATGGTTGGCGCAATGAAATCTGGCGCAGTGATTGTTGATCTTGCGGCAGAAACTGGTGGCAACGTTGAAGGCTCAAAGCCTGGCGAAACAATTACTACTTCAAATGGCGTCGTAATTTGGGGCGGTAAAGATGTACCAAGTCAGTTGCCGTACCACGCATCAATGTTGTTCTCACGAAATGTCGTGAACTTGCTGCTCTTGATGACCAAGTCGGTGGATGGAAAACCAACCGGCGAGGTAATTCCAGACTTTTCTGATGAAATTATCGATGCTGCAACCCTCACCTTCAATGGCGCGCGTCGCACACCAGAGCTAGGAGCCAAGAAGTGAGTCACTCCATCGTCATTTTAACAATTTTCGTACTCTCAATATTTATTGGATTTGAAGTGGTCTCTAAAGTATCAACCACGCTTCACACACCACTGATGTCTGGTGCAAATGCGATTCACGGAATCATTCTCTTCGGCGCGATTATGGTGGCCGACAAGAGCACAACAGTTCTTTCCACCTCACTCTCGATTGCTGCAATCGTTCTTGCGACAATAAATATGGTCGGCGGATTTGTCGTTACTGACCGCATGCTCGAGATGTTCAAGGGCAAAGGAGGCAAGAAGTGAATAACAATCTCTATGCACTAATCGGCCTTGCCGTTGCAGTTTCATTCATCATGGCGCTAAAAGGTCTATCTGCACCAAAAACTGCTCGCCGGGGAAATTTGATCGGTGCTGCAGGTGCAACTCTCGCCACAATTGTTGTCTTCTTTGATCCGGCCCAGAAAGTTCACCACAATACCTTTTTAATATTAGGTGCAATCGCCTTCGGAGTGATTGTTGGTGTTCCAGCTGCTCGTCGTATTCAGATGACCCAGATGCCACAACTTGTTGCACTTTTCAACGGAGTCGGTGGCGGGGCAGCCGCGCTGGTATCGATCGTTGAATACCTTTCATTAAGCAATAACAGCGCTAGAGATACCGCATCTACCATTGCCACTGTTTTCACAGTTGTAGTTGGTTCGGTTTCCTTCTCTGGTTCAGTAATTACTTTCTTAAAACTTCAAGAAATCATGACCACTCGCCCAGTTGTATTTCCAGGCGGACGTTTTGTTATCGCAGCAACATTGGTCGGCGTACTTGGTACTGGAGTTTGGGTTGTAAATTCTGGCGGCAATACACCGCTTGCAATTATGGGCGTGCTCTCCTTGCTATTTGGCGTTCTGTTCGTGCTACCTGTTGGCGGTGCCGACGTTCCAATCGTCATCTCACTTCTAAATGCATTCACTGGTTTAACAGTGGCTGCAGGTGGTTATGTTTTGGATTCCACTTTGCTAATTGTTGCTGGAACCCTTGTTGGCGCCTCCGGAACAATTCTTACGCGCTTAATGGCAGCAGCAATGGGTCGCTCCCTTTTCGGAACTCTCTTTGGTGCTTTCACTGCAAAGCCGCAAGCAGCTACTGAGGCCGGTGAAGCTCGTCCAGTTAAATCTGGTTCACCAGATGACGTGGCAATTCTTCTTAACTATGCCCAGCGCGTAGTAATAGTTCCTGGTTTTGGACTTGCTGTTGCACAAGCACAACATACGGTTCGCGAACTTGCCGATCTTTTGACTGCTAAAGGTATTGATGTTGCCTATGGCATTCACCCAGTAGCAGGTCGTATGCCTGGACACATGAACGTCCTCTTAGCAGAAGCAAATGTTCCTTACGAGCAACTCGTTGAAATGGAAGAGATCAACCCAACCTTCCCACAAACAGATGTTGTTCTAGTTGTTGGTGCAAACGACGTCGTTAACCCAGCAGCAAAGACCACCCCTGGTTGCCCAATTTATGGGATGCCAATTCTGGATGTTGGACTTGCTGGCAATGTAATTTTCTTAAAGCGTTCGATGCGCCCAGGTTTTGCTGGAATTGAAAATGATTTGCTCTACGAGCCAAAAACCACACTTCTCTTTGGTGATGCTAAGGATTCCCTCACTAAAGTAGTGAGCGCACTTAAGAACCTTTAAGTTATTAAGTTTGGTTATTAATTAATTAATGAGTTAGTTATTACCTTCAACAACTTCTTTGGGTGCGCCATGCACATCACGAATGTCAGCGTTATTTGCGGAGTTATTACTTAGCTTTGAGCCTTCACCAGATCTAATAAGTGGCTTTACTGGCTTGATGTGTTCTGCTGGAACAGTTCCAAGTAAACCTTTTTGAAAGTCGTCAAAAGCCTTCAAAACTTCGGCCTTGGTATTCATAACGAATGGCCCCATCCAAGCAACAGGTTCGCGAATTGGTTCCCCGCCCAAGATCAGAACATCCATTTGTGGTGAGCGAGATTCCTGATTTTCATCGGCCCGAATTACTAGATCATCGCCATCAACAAGTACTGCAAGCTGTCCAAAGTGAATTGGTTGTCCGGCATCGCCAATAGTTCCGTGACCATTAAGTGTGTAAACAAGCGCGTTGTAACTCTTCTTCCAAGGCAGGCGAAGTTCGGCCCCGGGCGCAATAGTTGCATGAACCATTGTCATAGGTGTTTGGGTAGATCCTGGTCCAACATGTCCAGCAACTTCACCAGCGATAACTCGAAGCAAGGATCCACCATCATGTGAAGCAAGTAGTGCAACTTCTGATGCACGCAGATCTTGATAACCCGGAGTGGACCACTTCTTAACTGCAGGAAGATTTACCCAGAGTTGGAAACCATGAAATAAGCCACCGCTCATCACTAAATGTTCTGGTGGAGTTTCGATATGCAAAATTCCAGCGCCCGCGGTCATCCACTGGGTATCGCCATTGGTAATCGTTCCGCCGCCACCGTGATTATCTTTATGATCAAAGATGCCATCAATAATGTAAGTAACTGTTTCAAAGCCACGATGTGGATGCCATGGCGTTCCCTTTGGTTCACCTGGCGCATATTCCACTTCACCCATTTGGTCTAAGTGAATGAAAGGGTCAAGCAGCGCGATATCGACGCCGGCAAATGCTCGACGAACTGGGAAGCCTTCACCTTCAAAACCTTGCGGCGCAGTGGTTACGCTGATTACGCGGCGAGGGCGGGAATTGGGCTGCGAAATTACCCGCGGCAACACGGTTATGTCAGAAACGGTTACTGCTGGCACGAGTGTGTTCCCCTTTTGTGGAAGATGGGTATTAAGCGTAATTATAGAACCATAAATCTAAAGTTTCTATTCCACGATTCCATCTGATCGGGTGATCTAGTGATCTAGTGATCGCTAATTAGCCTGGAAAACCGCACATTGCATCAAAAGGCGTAGCATTCACCTCAAATGGGAGCGAAAACGAAAAATAAATCACGCTGGATTATTCCAGTCGTACTTCTTGCACTGGTGCTAACTAGTTGCGGATTGCCTACAGGTAATGAGCGCCCGGATGATTCAAAATTGCGCGACGGTGTAAAACTTCTTATGACGCAATTTGAAGCCAAGCATCCCAAGTTAATAAATTGGGATTTCGCAAAAGTTTCTGCCCAAATAGATCGGCCATTCCCGCTGGGTGTTGCCACCGAAGCTGGTTGGAGCGTTAAGTGGCCAAATTACGCACCTGGTGAATTTGCGCAAGTAGTTGTTCCTTGGACGATTCTGGGTCAATACCCAACTAAGTTCAAACAAGATGTAAATAATTATTCGGGCGGTTCGCCGGTTCCAAGTGTTATAGCGGTGCAAATATCTCGGCTGCAACAAGGTGTTGATGATTACTTTGCCGCAATAGTAAATACTCGATTCTCTAAGGTGGATAGAACTTGGATAATTTTTACATCAATTCCGTATCTACCAGTTACCGATCCAGCCTATGGTTGGGCGCATTACGTAAACAATAAATGGGTAATCAGCGATTTCGGTACTGCAACTGTTGGTTGTGGAATTACACCAGCGGCGGTGCAGCAGGAATTTGGCTTTACTTGCCCAGGCAAGTAGTTCGATTATTTGATTGACGCCAAATACTTTTCTGGCTCAGCAGCAAAACTCTCCATACATCCAGGCATACAAAAATAGTGACTCTTGCCCTGATAAACATATGTTGCTGCAGCATTTGCGATCTCCACTTGCATGCCACATACCCAATCCTTGGCATATCCACTATTTAAATCAGCATTGCCCCGAGTCTTATAGAGCCAGAAAACGAGAATTAGAATCGCAAGGGCTATGAAATTAAGAACTGTAGTGAAATTAAGTCCGAAGTGCTTTTGACCCATAACCATTGTGTGCATCTGTGGTGTTACGGCCACTAACTTAAATAAGTACTCTGTTATAAGGCCGCTTAGTGACATTACAAGCCAAAAGACCAAGGTGAGGCGAATGGCTAATTTGGTGCCGTAATACTTGCGATAGATCAGCACAAGTGGAAGAGCGACCAGGTCGGCAAAGATGAATGAGATTGTTCCACCAAAGGAAATACCACCATTCCAAAGCGCACCAGCAAGTGGGACGTTTCCAACCGAGCAAACGAAACTAATGAATGCGATGACTGGTCCGATTACAACATTTTCTACTGAAGCTATAAAGCCATGACCAGTGAGAAATAGGCGATTCCAAAAACTTGTTGGAATTAGCGTCGATGCCAAGCCCGCCACTATGAAGCCGATAACAAGTTCAGTTCGTAGCATCGTGAAATCACCAATGGTGTAACCGGCCGCGTCTCGAATATTTGCTTTCGAAGCAACACCCATCTCGCCAGTATCTTCAACTTCCATTGAACTTTGAGTTACCGAGGCGATCATTTGAGTTGGTATCAACCTTGGAATTAGTAACGCCAACAAAGTGATCATGACTACGCCGCCAACGAACTCAGCTGCTGCAAATTGCCAACCAATCAATATCCAAATTACTAAACCAAGTTCTATAACTAAGTTTGTACTTGCAAACATGAATATCATCGAGGCCGTGAAGTCCGCTCCTTTGGCAAATAAACTCTTTGCTAGCGCACTTGCGGCATATGAACATGATGAACTAACCATGCCAAAGATTGATGCCCGGGCCACTGTTCTAGGTTTGTGGTCGCCTAATAACTCACGCATTCGCTTGCGAGATACAAAAGCTTGGATTAAGCCAGATAGCGTGAATCCCAAAACCAAAGCCCAGAAGGTGTCAAAGAACATCCACCAACCTTCAAGCAATCCACTTCCAATTTTGCTCACTTCATCATCGTACGCTTCTTTACTAAATTGCCGCTATTTTTTAGGGAGCAATTTTTCGCGAAGCAATTTAGAACTCATGGTTCCGTCGTGCCACTTTGTAACGTAGGCCGTTCCAGCAGATATTTGCTCGCTATCAATTTTTAGTTCCCGCAAAACACGCTCAAGGCTCTCTGGAGTTATCTCAGTCACGGGTGGCTTCGCTATTTTTTCGTAAGCCCATTCTTCTAGGTGCGTAAGAACCATTCGACCGGCTGCCATCGCTTCTATTGGAAGGGCGCCAACAATTCCGATAAATTGATCGACAAGCACATCACAGGTACTTAGTAATTTTGGCAACGCATCATTGCTTACCCGTTCGGAGCGAACCCATTGGATTACTCCTTCACCATCTAATTTTCTTAATATTGGTTCAATAATTTCAGCTGATTTAACCCAGGACTTACTAGGAAGGTAGAGAACGCGAGGTGGCGCGTTATGGGCAAAGGCTGGAAATTCTTCGGCAACTTTAAAATATGGTTCGAGATTAATGCTCAGAGGAAGCCAAGTTGCATCTGGGACTTCGTGAAATAAGTCTGGTGTCGTAATAAAAATAGGCACTTTTGCTCTGCGCAGCGCTGGAATTACCGATCTTGCCTCGGCCGAACGAACTTTAACGGCATCAGCATCTGATCCTGCATTGCGATATGGCGAAAACGGATTTACTGAGGCGTGGTAATCCATATCTCGGATGTCACTGCCATGAAACACAACTGCAATTTTTTTTCCGGCTCGCTTTAAAAGCTTTAAATCTTGGATAGCGTTTACCGCGTTAAATGATCTATCAACTTTAAGTGCAAATAGTGGTCTGATTGATTCTAAAAGAACGGCAGAAAATTCTGCACCGATCTGATTCGCTAACTTTAACCGACTGGAAAACTTAACCCAATCCAATCGTGCCAAACTTATATCTGCCCTAAAGAACTCTTCATCCGCATTTACAATTCGCATTGATTTCGCGCTTACTCCAGTTGAAGTTAGCGCACTCGCCCAACTACTTGCTTGGCCGGCAGAATTTGTTGGACCAATAAATATTTGAGGGTTGGCACTTAAATTTCTGCGTGCACTTTTTGCTACTGCAACGACTTCACGCATAGCGCGCACTTCTTGGCGCCACCTGCGATATTTCCGACGTTGTGTTCTTAACCAATTCACTAACCGAGTATGGCATTGTTGCGGTATGAGCATCCAGCAAAAACGCTTACTGCGCGCCCTTGATAGCGCTGCCACAAAATATTCGCACGGGAAAGTGGCAATTCTTGCTGGCAGTTCCAAATATCCCGGCGCGGCAGTTCTATGTGTTGGCGGGGCAAGACGTGGTGGTGCTGGCTATATAAATTATTTGAGACGTGAAGATGAACCTTCGCGCTTAGTAATTTCTGCTTATCCCGATGTTGTACCGATTACAAAAGCTTCGGAATTTGATGGAGATTGCTGGGTCATTGGTTCTGGCGCACCAAAGCTGAGTCGAAGTTTTGATTTTCCAGAATCCAAGTTCTTAGTTCTAGATGGCGAAGTAATGGGAATCGCAACAAATTCCAACACCCCTTTCACGATCATCACGCCACACGCAGGCGAGGCAAAGAAACTTGGATTTGAAATTACTGGCACTGGAAGCAAGCTTGCCCTAGCTCGCAAAGATGCCGCTATTGCGATGGCAAAGAAGTTACATGTGATTGTTGTTCTAAAGGGTCATAACACTGTGATTGCTGGGCCAGATGGAACATCGATAGTTGATACGTCTGGTGGCAGTGAGTTAGCAACTGCTGGTACTGGAGATATTTTGGCCGGTCTCATTGGTTCAATGCTTGCCAGCTGGCACCCTGAAAATTTGGCAGAGACTATTCAAGTTGTTGCAAAATCGGTGAAACTCCATGGTTTGGCCGGCGCGCTAGCCGCAAAGAGTTTGGCTCCGGTCGTAGCGACCGACATTCTTGATGCACTTGCCAAAGTCTCGGTAAAAATTAAATAATTTTTTACTTACTCTTTCGCACGCTTTGGTGGTCAATATCTTTGGACTTCTCGTGAACCTTGCGAATCTGCAGTTCTAAATTTGTTACAGCGGCGTCAAAGGCAGCCAGGTCATTAAACCCAGAACCTTCGGCGCGTAGAAATGGTCCAGCGCCATGGCTAGTTAAGAGAACGGTATGGGAACTCTTTCCAAATCTTGGATTTGATTCGTGACGAACTTCTAACTTTATTCCTTCAATTAAAACCTTAAATCGGTCTAGTGATAGAAGTTTTGTTTTCACTATCTCCCTAAAGTCCTCGGCTAGGTTGGCATTTCTTGCATGAATTACGATCTCCATTACTTCTCCGATCCACTTCACAATTGCCGCTAATCAATTTTTAGAACTTGACTATTTGCCCTGCTAAATTGAAGTTACACCCGATAACTCTCAAATACAAGGAACCTGAATTTGGCTAGCAATCTGAGGAAGGGCTAGCACTTACGCCCAACCTCGATTGCATCGCTTGAATCTGCTTATTTACTTCTTAGCTGTATTTACTAGATTCACTTGATTTACTTGATTTACTTACGGAGCGCGCTCTTGCGGATCCGCTTCTTGGCCACGCTCTTACGAACTGTTGCTTTCTTGGCGACAGTCTTTTTTGCGGCTACTTTCTTCGCTACAGCCTTTTTCGCTACAGCCTTTTTTGCAACAGACTTTTTCACTGCAACTTTTTTGGTCGCAGCTTTCTTCGCTGAGACTCCAACAACCTTCATTGGTGTTGTAGTTAGTTCGCCAGCCATTGCTGGTGTTACAGGTGCTGTGACAGGTGCTGTAAGAGAGCCTGTTGTGGTTAATGGGTTGGCTGGAGTTACTGCCTTTACTCCGCCAGTGGCTGCAAGTGCAATATTTTCAGAGAACACAGCAGTGGCTGGGATCACTAATGACGCACTGATCACAGATGCGATGATTAACTTCTTCATTTTTTAGCCTTTTCTATCTTATTCAAGTTAATTTCCAACGCCGGCAGAGTTTCTGCTAGCTAGTACTTGAACAATTACGCGAATATTGCCCGTATCCATGCGGTGTGCGCCTGACGCGTTGGCGAAACTGTGCATTACTTGACCTGTTAATGGCAGACTTAGCCGCATGCCGGGGCCAGTTAAAAATTCAGATTTCGTGTCGAAGATTCAAGTCTTCGAGCCACATAAAGCAGCCCTACCTCCGCTGGTTCCTTACTTCAAGGAGTTCTGGAAACGCCGGACTTTTGCAACTGAACTTGCCAGGTTCGCGGACAAGGCAGAATATTTAGATTCAAAGTTTGGAAAAGTTTGGCTCGTTTTAAATCCACTATTACTGGCAATGGTTTACTTTTTATTGGTAACAGTGATTCGCGGGAGCAGCAGCAAAAATCTTGGACTAACTACGCTGGCACATATTTTGATTGGCTTATTCACTTTTTACTTTGCCCAGAATTGCATTTCTGCTGGGGCTCAATCAATTACGGCTGGCGGGCGCTTAATTCTCAACCAAGCGTTCCCAAGAGCGTTGCTGCCATTTTCAAGCACTATCTCCGCCTTCCAACAATTTCTTCCAACAATTCCGGTGTACATATTTGTAATTGTGGTCGGTAAACACTTCTTCCCAACAACCCAAGTGCCTGGACTGACCTGGAATTATCTTTGGGTTCCGTTCATAGTCTTAATGGTTGGCCTAACTGGTTTTGGCTTAGCGTTGTTATTTGCAACAATGAATGTTTACTTTCGAGATACCAATAAATTATTGACTTACATGACCAGAATTTGGCTCTATCTCTCACCAATTCTTTGGCAACCATCCATGCTCCACGGCTGGCATAAAATGGCAATCTACTTGAATCCACTTGGGCCAGTCTTGTCGGCTACCTCTGATGTCTGGATAAACGGTAAATCGCCTTCGCTAACCATAATTTTAGGTTCACTTTTCTGGGCCGCTTTCGCAATCTTATTTGGCGGTTATTTCTTCATATCAAGGGAGCGCGACTTTGCGGTACGCATCTAAAGCTCCGGTTGTAATGCCCGAGGAACTAGCAGTACGAATCGAAGATCTTTCGATTAAGTACAAAATTAATGTTGATACAAAGCGCACGCTAAAAAATGCGGTGATGCGCGCAAGTAAAGGCGAACGAGTCCGCACTCGAGTTGTGGAAGCGGTTAAACATTTAACTCTTGATGTGCCACACGGTTCGGTACTCGGCATAGTCGGCGCTAATGGTGCTGGTAAATCAACTCTGATGCGTTCTATCGCTGGAATTTTGCCACCTACCGAAGGCCGCATAATTGTTAATGGAAAGATTTCAACCTTGCTCGCACTTGGCGTTGGATTTAATCCGGCACTTTCTGGGCGAGATAACATTATTTTAGGTGGCTTGGCATCCGGTATGACCAGAGATGAGATCGAAGCCAAGACTGAGGAGATCTCGGATTTCGCGGCGCTTCCTGATGGCTTTATTGATATGCCAGTGCGCACCTATTCCAGTGGAATGTATGGCCGCGTTGCTTTTAGCGTTGCCGTAAATATGACGCCAGATATTTTGCTCTTGGATGAAGCGCTATCTGCTGGCGATGCCTCATTCAAGGAGAAGTCCTTCAATCGAATGCGCGAACTCTGCAAAGAAGCCCGCACTATTGTGATTGTTTCACACGCACTTGCCACCATCAACGAGCTATGTGACAGCGCAATTTGGATGCACAAGGGAACAATGTTGGCGAAGGGTAAACCAGATGCGATTGTCGATCAGTATCTAAAATTCTTAGATGTTGGTGCGCTTCCATCAAACTTTGAGGATATGTAATGGCACTACTAAGTGGCCACGTTACGATTTTAAGCTCGGCAGATAACGTCGCAGATGCTCGAATGCATCGCTTAACAAATTCGCTATTACGCGCCAATATTTCGGTAGATATTTGGGCTTTGGGACATTCTAATGATGCGCCTAAAGGTGCAACCTTTCACCGCGCTCCAGGCGGAAAACGTAAGTTCGCGAGAGTTATGCGCGATTTGATTCTCCCTTTTAAAGCTGCCGGAAGTGTCGTACTAGTTGTTGCTCCCGATTTACTTCCAATTACATATCTAGTTACTAAATTGCGCCGCCAAAAAATGATCGCTGATGTTCATGAAGATTACGTGCAATTACTAAAGGATCGAAGTTGGGCTAAAGGGCTTGTCGGCTTTTTGGCAAAAATTATTGCAAAGTTGGCTACCGTTGCTGCAGCGCGCGCCGACCTAACTACAGTTGCTGATTCACAAGTGCCGCCGCAAAAGGCAAAGAATCGATTTGTTTTAAAGAATTTGCCGGACTATTCCTTACTCACAAATAGTGGCGATATGGCGCCAGAGCCACGTGCGATTTATGTTGGTGATGTGCGCAAAAGTCGTGGCCTGCAAATGATGTTAGAAACTGCTGAACTATCCCCCCGTTGGCACTTCGACATTGTTGGAAACATTTCAGAATCTGACAGTGAGTTTGTAGCTAACTGGCTCAAAGTGAGTTCGGCAAAAGATCGGGTAGTTTTTCACGGCCGACTAGCACCGCAAGAATCTTGGAAGTTTGCGCAAGGTGCGTGGGTTGGGCTAACTCTGTTAGAGCCGACGCCAGCTTTTGTTGAAGCAGTTCCAAGCAAACTTTATGAATATGCCGCAACCGGGCTTGCAACAATTTCAACTTCGTTGCCAAGGTGCGTTGAACTACTTAAGCAAAGCGGTGGCGGTCTCACTGCTGATAGCGCAAGTGATGTCGCAAAAATTCTCAATGGATGGAGCGAGGATAATCAGCAATTCCTTAAATTGGTTAAATTCCGCGAAAGTGCGCTCTCCTGGGCAAAATCTGCGCTAAATAGTGATGAGCAATACGCCGCCTTTGCGCACGCAGTAGGCAAGCTGACTTTTCCAACAACCACCTCAAGGTAGACTTCCGATGTGGCCGCAAAAATTGTTGAAAGCGCAGATGTAGATTCCAGCGCAATAATTGGCGATGGATCAAGTATCTGGCATCTGGCTCAAGTTAGAGATGGCGTAACTATTGGCAAGAATTGCATCGTTGGCCGTGGTGCTTACATAGGATCTGGCGTTCGCCTTGGCGACAACTGCAAAATTCAAAATTACGCACTTGTTTATGAACCAGCAGAATTAGGTAACGGCGTATTTATCGGACCGGCAGCAGTTCTAACTAATGATCAATTCCCCCGGGCAGTAAATATTGATGGCTCAATAAAGAGTGGATCAGATTGGCAAGCAGTAGGAGTAAAGATTGGTGATGGCGCCAGTATTGGCGCCCGCGCGGTTTGCATCGCACCTATTTCAATCGGAGCTTGGGCACTTGTCGCAGCTGGCGCCGTTGTGGCTAAAGATGTGCCAAATTTTGCGCTAGTAGTCGGAGTCCCAGCAAAAAGAGTCGGATGGGTGGGTCGTGCCGGCCAACCATTGGTATCAATTGGAGATAATAAGTTCCGTTGTCCAGTGACCAATTCAATCTACCAAGAGGTTTCACCAAACGTTTTAGAAGAACTGTTGAACTGAACTGACCCCACCTGACCAGACCTGACCAGACCAACTTACTTACAAGACGGAGACGAGCGCCTAAATGATTCCAGCAGCTAAACCAATAATCGGTGATGAAGAACGCGCGGCGGTTGATCGGGTACTTCGCTCTGGAATGTTGGCACAAGGCCCAGAGGTAGCGGCCTTCGAAGAAGAATTCTCAAAATTCGTTGGCGGCCGCCATTGCGTAGCAATGAACTCTGGAACATCCGCACTTCACCTCGGTTTTATCGCCGCTGGCATCAAGCCAGGTGATGAAGTAATCGTTCCCTCATTTTCTTTTGCTGCAACCGCAAACTCAGTTGTACTCGCTGGTGGCGTTCCAATTTTTGCAGATATTGACCCAAAAACTTTTAACCTTGATCCAGATCATGCCGAATCTTTAATTACAAAGAAAACTAAAGCCATCATGCCGGTTCATCTTTATGGACATATCGCGGCAATGGACCGCTTTGAGGAAATTTCAAAGAAACATGGTGTGGCGATAATTGAAGATGCTGCTCAGGGTCACTTGGCTTCACTAAACGGAAAAAACTCCGGTGAATTTGGCGTCGTTGCTTCATTCTCGTTTTATCCAACCAAAAATATGACCGCTGGTGAAGGCGGCATGGTTGTTACTGAATCAGCAGAAATCGCCCGGATGCTAAGACTCCTTCGAAATCAAGGACAAGAGATTCGCTATCAGAATGAAGTTATTGGTTTCAATACTCGAATGACAGATATTCACGCAGCAATTGGCCGAGTACAACTAGCAAAATTGTCCGGTTGGACCGCACAACGCCAAGCAAATGCCGCTTACCTTGATGCGAATCTAAAGGGAGTCATAACTCCATTCGTTGCTCCAAACTCCACGCACTCCTACCACCAATACACAATTCGTATTGCTGGCGGCGATGCCAAAGTTCGCGATGAATTTATGAAGCGAATTGGTGAGAAAGGCGTTGGATCTGGTGTTTATTACCCAACTCCAATTCATCGCTTGCCTTCTTTTAATTTGAATTTAGATTTACCAGAGACCGAACTGGTAATTAAAGAGTGTGTCTCACTTCCTGTGCACCCTGCGCTTTCCCAGTCCGAACTCGAAACAATTGTTTCAGTTGTAAATGAAGTTGCGGCGGCGCTATAAAAAAATGGCAAAATCTAATTTACGTGCTGGCCTAGTTGGCCTTGGAATGATGGGGCGTCATCACGCTCGCGTTCTAGGTTCACTTGATGGCGTAGAACTAGTTGCAGTCTCTGATCCAGGCGGCGATCCACATGGCGTTGCTGGCGGGCGCGAAGTTTTAACCTCAGTTGATGAATTAATAAAAGTTGGAATTGATTATGCGATGGTTGCAGCGCCAACCGCATTTCACGAAGAACTTGCCCTTAAATTGGCGGGGGCCGGAGTTCACGCGCTAATCGAAAAGCCACTTGCCGTTGATACGCCAGCAGCAAAGGCGATCACATCGGCATTCAAAGCTAAGGGTTTAGTTGGCGCAGTCGGCCACATTGAACGTTACAACCCAGCACTTCAACAGTTGCGAGCTAGGTTGGATGCCGGCGAACTTGGTGCGGTTTACCAAATTACGACAAGGCGACAAGGACCGTTCCCGGCTCGAATTGCTGACGTTGGTGTTATAAAAGATCTCGCAACACACGATATTGATTCGACCGCTTGGGTATCTCGTTCCAACTACAAATTAGTGAGCGCGCAAACAACACATAAATCTGGTCGCCCACATGAGGATATGGTGGCCGCCGTCTGTGAATTAGAAAATGGCATCATCACAAACCATTTGGTCAACTGGCTCACTCCATTTAAAGAGCGCCTGACAATTGTTACTGGAGAACGCGGGACTTTTGTGGCCGATACTTTGACTGCAGATTTAACTTTTTATGCAAATGCATCAGTTGCTACCCAATGGGATTCGGTTGCTGCGTTTCGTGGGGTAAGTGAAGGCGATGTTGTTCGATATGCATTTGCTAAGCCGGAACCACTGCGCGTTGAACACGAAGCCTTTCGTGATGCCGTCCTTGGTCTTCCAGGTGCCCTCGAGCGCATTGTGACCATGGAACAAGGCCAAGCTACCGTTGCTGTTGCAAGTGCTATGTTGGAAAGTGCTAAAACCAATCAAAGTGTGACGCTATGAAGATAGCCCTCGTAGCCCTTGGAAAAATAGGTTTACCGCTTGCGGTTCAATTCGCGAAGAAGGGTCACCACGTAATTGGTTGCGATGTAAACCAGAACACGGTGGACTTAGTAAATGCGGCCAGTGAACCATTTCCAGGTGAAGCTCACCTCGCCGAATATTTAACGGATGTTGTGGGATCTGGCCATCTTCGTGCCACCACAGATACGACAAGCGCCGTAGCCGAGGCTGATGCAGTAGTTGTTGTAGTACCGCTTTTTGTTGATAACGATGGTGTTCCAGATTTTGGTTGGATGGATGCTGCGACCGAAAAAATTGCCGCTGGCTTAAAGCCAGGCACTCTTGTCTCTTATGAAACTACCCTTCCAGTTGGAACAACCCGAAACCGATTTGCTCCAGCAATTGAGAAAATTTCTGGCTTAGGGGCCGGTATAGATTTTGATTTAGTATTTTCACCAGAACGCGTCTTAACCGGTCGCGTCTTTGCTGATCTACGTAAATATCCAAAGTTAGTTGGCGGCATTAATGAGAAATCAACAAAAGCTGGTATTGATTTCTATCAAGCCGTCCTTGATTTTGATGATCGGCCAGATTTAACCCAGCCAAATGGCGTCTGGGATTTATTAACTTGCGAAGCCAGTGAGATGGCAAAACTTGCCGAAACTACCTACCGCGATGTAAATATTGCGCTGGCAAATCAATTCGCACTCTTTGCACAGGGTGCCAATATTGACATTGCTAAAGTAATCGCGGCATCAAACTCTCAACCATTTAGCCACATCCACCAACCAGGCATTGCAGTTGGTGGCCATTGCATTCCGATCTATCCACGCTTCTACCTTTGGAATGATCCAGAAGCGACTGTAGTTCGCGCGGCCAGAGCAGCAAATGCTGGAATGCCAGAACATGCAGTTGCGATGTTAGAAAATGAACTTGGTTCACTTAAAGGCACTACCGTCGCAGTTCTTGGCATCTCTTACCGAGGCGGCGTTAAAGAATCAGCATTCTCTGGCGTATTTCCAACTGTCGCTGCGGCAAAAGCCTTAGGAGCCGATGTTGTTGTCCATGATCCGATGTATACCGATGAAGAGATAACTAAATTAGGCTTTACGCCTTACAAGATCGGTGGCAAAGTTGATGGCGTTATCTTGCAGGCTGATCATGCAGAATACAAAAAGCTCGCAGCGCAAGATTTTCCGGGAGTAAAGGCGCTGGTTGACGGGCGTCGTACCTTAGATAAGTCGAAGTTTAATGGTGTGGCTTTTCGAGTTATTGGTGCGCCTGCGGATCGCTAATCGTAAAAGGCTTTAGTACTCGTTCTACCGGCTTTACTCCAGCAATCTCATTATAAATTCGCAATAAGTTCTCGCCCGCAAGCTCCCAACTGCGTTCGCGCAATATCGCATCGGTGTAAACACCAGAATATTTAATTGGATTTTCCAGAATTAATTTGGCTGCCCGTACAAAGTCGGCAACATCTTCAGCAATAAAAACTTCGCCATTTCCAAGTCGCCTTACTTCAGCCGCCATAGTTCGCACATCGCTGACCAGGATTGGTAAACGCGCCTGCATATATTCGCCAAATTTAGTAATTAGGGAGATCTCGTGATTCTGCTTATGCAAAATTGGGATAAGTCCAACCGTGGCACCGGATAGGTAAGAAACTAATTCAGAATTTGGAACATAGGGTTGAATATGAAAACGATCTGCTAGGTGAGCATATTTGCTCTGCAGATCTTTTACGGTTTGGTTTGCTGGATTAGCAACCAATACAAGGTGAACGCCATGAAGATCTGGCAGAGCTTCAAGGGCGGTTTGAATGCCCCGTTGTGGTGCGACCGCACCAGAATAAATAAGAACTGGAACATCGGCGCCAATTCCACAATCCGCACGAAGGTTGCGCTTGGCCGGCTGTTGGCCAAGTACTAAAGGATCATTTGGAACCAGGTCGGGGCGCTTAGAAATCTTCAAATGTGGAATTAGAAGATCTGACATCCCTTCACTTACCGAAAGAACTGCCGCTGCCTTGGCAGCATAAGCAATTTCTTGCTCGGTATAAATATTTACCAACGGCTTTGTCAGATGTGAAACTCCTGGAACATATTCGTGGGCATCATAGATAAGTTTGGTGCTGCATCCGATTTTGTTCAACGTCTCCACAATTGCACCCGCGATAGGAAGGGCCGTGTAATCGTGGGCATGAATCACATCAGGTTTAAATTCAAGTGCGATTGGTGAGATCAACGCAACGGCCCGCTTCAAGTTAGGAACTGCTGGTTTAGCGTTTCCTAAAAATTTTGCCACTATCCGGCGTTGATATCGACGAACTCGGCGAAGTAATTTCGCAAAAAACGTATAAGAAAATACTGGTTTTAACGGAACTCGAATTACTTTCGCATAACCAATTTCAAAACTATCACTCTCTAATTTGGGCGCTGCGCCACAAACAATTACATCCCAACCAGCATTTCCCAGTGACCAGGCACACTTCAATACTCTTGAATCCTCTGTAACACCATTCAAAACGATATGAAGGGCCTTTGGGTTCGCCATTGCCCCAATCTACTAAAGAATCTCAGCAAAGTCGGGTATGGTGCTTAGATATGAGTGACTTAACGGAGCTCCTACCAAGTAAAAATGACTACCGAAATTTCCGAAAATCTTGGAGTTCAGATTTAGTTGCTGGAATAACCGTTGGAATAGTTGCCCTACCTCTGGCCCTGGCTTTTGGAATTACCACAGGCGCTGGTGCGGGTGCTGGATTAGTAACTGCAATATTTGCTGGCCTCATCGCAGCCATATTTGGTGGTTCCAATTATCAAGTTAGTGGACCGACCGGCGCAATGACAGTTGTCCTAGTTCCAATAGTTGCAAAGTACGGTGTGGCTTGCCTCGCCCCTCTCGGATTTATCGCTGGATTAATCGTGATTCTCCTTGGCATCACAAAGATGGGGACGGTTATAAATCGAGTTCCTTGGCCAGTCATGGAGGGTTTCACACTTGGGATTGCTCTTGTGATTGCATTACAACAACTTCCCAGCGCATTAGCAGTCACATCTGTCAATGGTGGCGCAACGGTTAAAACTGCCTGGCGCACTTTGAAATCGGCGATCGACTCTGGAGTTAACGCCCGGGCACTTAGCATTGTGGTTCTCACTTTGATTGTTAAGTTTGGATACCCGAAGCTTGCTCATAGGTTAAAGATAAAGATCCATATACCAGCAAGCTTTTTAGCCATTGTAGTTTCAACGGTTGTTGTTCTCTCATTAAATATCAAAATTCCTAAAGTTGGCGCCCTTCCTAAATCAATATTTGCAAATTTTACCGGGCCGAGTTTGCACACTTCTGGATTAGGAATTTCGTCGCTGATTATTGGCGCGTTAGAAATCGCCGCACTCGCAGCAATCGAATCTCTACTCTCGGCTCGCGTTGCAGATCAGATGGGTCATATCCATGAAGAAGGCTTACGTTACAAACCTAATCGCGAATTGTTTGGCCAAGGTCTTGCATCACTAGTCGCTTCTATGGTGGGTGGCATGCCAGCAACGGGTGCGATCGCAAGAACTGGGGTAAACATTAGATCTGGTGCCAAAACAAGGCTTGCTGCGATTGTTCACTCGCTATTTTTAATTGTCGTCGTGCTAATACTTTCGCCACTCATCTCTAAAATCCCAACTGCAGCGCTGGCTGGCGTACTTCTTGGTACTTCATACCGAATTGCAAGTCCAGCCAACCTTCGAGAGGCGCTACGGACAACTCGGTTGGATTCCAGCATTCTGCTTATAACTGCTGCAATAGTGCTATTTGTAGATCTAATCTGGGGAATCGCAATTGGAACCATTCTTTACTTTACCTATAAGTGGCTTATAAAAACTAAAATTGCTAGAGCGGCCAAACTTTCTAGAGCGGCAAAAAGAAAATAAGACCAGTAATTGCAGCAGCCAGGATTATTGCTTGGGTCAAGATTGAGATTGCTGTTGCACGATCGGCCGCTTTATCCTCTTTACTCGCTACCTTCGAGAGTTGGCCAAGTTTTCCAAAATTAAATGTGCCCATAAAACCAAACGCTAGGCAGAATTTGCGGCGAGATTGAATCCAACCAATAGAAAATACAAAAGCTGGCAGGAACACTCCGAACCGAGCCCCTCGGCTTGCGTGGTTGCTGATCAAACTCGCGGTTGAAAAAACTGTTAGCAGTAACCCAAATGCAGCAACAAATTGCCGACGTCTAATTTCACCTTTGCCAATATTGCAACTACCGGCTTGGTAAGTATTTGTATTTGCGCTTTCAGAGCTCAAATTGCTTAGACCTGCTCGTGTTCTTCATCGCTAAAAATTTCGTGATCGTCATCGCCGCTTTGGGCTAACCACTGGAACATAGATTTAAGCACACCGAAGAAAATCGCTATGAAAGCGAATACTGCTATTGCTCGGCGGATGATTTTCATCATGGGTTAAATCTACACTTCTGTTTGATTTTTTTCCCTGCTAGCGCTGAGAAACGCTTAGAGCTTGATTAATATCGGCCCAGAGATCATCGATATTCTCAATGCCGACTGAGATTCGAACGAGATTTATCGGGATGGTAGGACTCTCACTACCCCACCTATGGCGACGTTCCCAGAGCGATTCCACCCCGCCGAGGGAGGTTGCGTACGTAATTAACTTGGAAGATTCACATGCTTTGTCGGCAGCCGCTGCGCCACCTTTAACTTCAATTGATAGAACCGCGCCAAAGCCTTTCATGAACTTGGCTGCCCGTTCGTGATGAGGATCAGAGGCAAGTCCGGGATACCTAACTCGCTCTACCGCCGGATGTTTTGAAAGTCTGGTTGCAAGTTCCATTGCATTCGCTTGTGCGCGCTCCAGGCGAACCGAGAGCGTACGAACACCACGCAGTGCTAACCAAGCTTCGAATGGTCCTGGGATTGCGCCACCAAATTTACGAGCATCGCTGATTTTATTGAATATCTCGGCGTTGGAGATTGAGAGAGATCCAATGAGGACATCGCTATGGCCAGCAATAAATTTAGTTACAGAGTTCATTGAGATATCTGCGCCCATCTCAATTGGTTTCTGAATCAACCCAGTCGAAAAAGTGTTATCAACTGCAGCAATAATCTGGGCGCGTTTTGCTTCGGCAATGATTAATGGAAGGTCGGCAACTTCTAACGCAGGATTAGTCGGAGATTCAACCCATAACATGGCACTTCCGGGAAGCGCGGCTAAAACTTCATCTGTATTTGAAACATCAACATACCGAACTGCAATCGCGCCACTTTCTTCAAGTGTGCGAAGTACTTTCATCGCCCCGGTGTAACCATTCTTAGAGGCAATTACTACAGATCCCCTCGGAAGAATCGATAGTGCCGCATTTATCGCAGCCATGCCAGATGCGAAAGTTAACGTTGGGGCACCTTCAAGAAGTGAAATCGCTTCTTCAAGTGCAAACCAAGATTCATTTCCAAAGCGGCCATAACCAACTTCCCCACCGGCATGAAAGGTAGAACTTAATTCAATTGGTGGATTAAGCGGGGCATCAGGTGTGCGCGCCGGACGTCCAGCAGCGACAACTTGGGAATCCGGATGCAGGTCGCCGAGTTCATTTTTCCCATTTTTCTCATTCATCATGGCGCAACCCTATTACTTAATTGCTCCAGCACTGCCGCGGCGGCGTTGTGGCCAGGTATTCCACTGACACCACCACCTCGAATTGCACCCGCGCCACAAAGGAAAAGATTTGGAAATTGCGTTTCTACTCCCCAACTAGGTTCAGTGCCATCTTCTCTAAATGGCATCGAAAGGTCTTTGTGGAAAATATTTCCACGAGGCAGACCAATGTCTTTCTCCAACTCGAGCGGGCTTTTAATTTCGATACAGAGCGAACCATCTTTTGCCACCGCAAGGCACTCTTGGATTGGATCCAATAAGTATTCATTTAATTGCGCCATAAGCCGATCTAGAATTATTTTCTTGGTTGCGTCATGATCCTCATCAAAGAGTGATGCTGGAATATGAATTCCAAAGAGCGTCAAGGTTTGATATCCGAGCTCATTTAACTCTGGTGAAAGAATGCTCGGATCACTCAGAGTATGGCAATACATTTCAGCAGGAATCCGATCCGGAATAACCCCTTCCTTCGCCTGGGCATAAGCGCGTTGTAAATCGGAATATCGCTCATCAAAATGAAAAGTACCCGCAAATGCCTGCCTAGGATCAGCCCCAGATTTCAATCTAGGTAATTTTGTAAGCAACATATTTATTTTCACTTGGCTGCCATCTAGGCTGGCAGGTGGACGAGTTCTCATGATCTTTGCAAGCGCCTGCGGAGCAAAATTTGCCAACAAGAAAGTGCTATTAAATTCGCTGCCGCCTTCGGTGCTGGCAACATAAGTGCCATCGATTCGCTCGATTTTCATCACGCGAGAATTTGTGAAAACCTCAACACCAACAGCAAGAGCAACCTCATGCAGCTCGGCAACCAATGCTCCCATGCCACCTCGTGGAACTTTCCATTCACCGGTGCCGTTTCCAATCAAATGATAAAGAAAACAAATATTGGCCGCCATCTCGTGGGCATCAGCAAAGGTTCCAATTAAGCCATCAGTTAATACAACTCCGCGCACCAGATCATCACTAAATTTTGCCTCGATAACTTCACCAAGGGGCCGTTCGATTATTTCATCCCATATTGGATGGTCCACCTGATTTTTTAACTCAGATCTAGTTGGAAGTTTGCTAAGCATGGTTGGGGCAATCACTTTGGCAATTCTTTCAACATCGCCATAGAAACTCTGCCACGCTTCAAACTCTGCGTCCGATCCCGTCAGTTTTGCAAAATCACTTTTACTATCTCCTACCAATCCAGTAGTTACAAGTAAGCCAATATCGCTACCAGCTTTTTTCTCTGGGGTAAAAGAAGCAACTGATCTAGGTATCGTTTGAAACTTTAAGCCAAGATCGTTAACAATTTGATCTGGAAGCAGTGAAACTAAATAGGAATATCTGGATAATCTGGCATCAAAATCCGGAAATACTTTCTGGCTAACACTGGCCCCACCAATAGCGTCATTGGCCTCAAGAATCGCTACCTTGAGCCCAGCTCTTCCAAGATAGCAAGCGGCAACTAGCGCATTGTGGCCAGCGCCAACAATTACAACGTCAAAATTAATCTTAGCTGACATATATTTATCTGTTACTTGGAATTCACTGCAGCAAGAATCCGATCGATCGCAAGCGAAATTATTTCCTCGCTAGTTCCAAAATTCAGCCGAACAAATTGACCTGAATTTGGACCAAAATCAATTCCGGCGTTAAAGGCAACTTTGCCCTTCTCCATAAGTACTTCTGTCGGATTTTCACCTAGGTTTAATGAAGTTAAATCCAGCCAGGCTAGATAAGAACAATCTGGAATTCGATAGCCAACTGTTGGAAGTTTTTCGGCAAGTTGCTCTGCAACAAATTTGCGATTTCGATCCAAAGTAACGAGCGCCGCATCTAACCAATCAACGCACTCATACGCTCTTGCAGCAGCAACTGCACCAAAAAGTGAAGCCCGATAATGAACGGCCATCGGCATTGCCTCTGCCCGAGCTTTTTGATCAGGATGGGCGGTGATAATAGTTGCGCACTTGAGCCCAGCTAAGTTCCAACTCTTGCTCGCTGCCGTCACACAAATTCCAACTTCACGTGCCGTTTCACTAACTGATAAGAATGGCACGAAGGCGCCGCTCTCATAAACAAGAGGGGCGTGAATCTCCTCGCTAAATACCGTAACACCGTATTTCTTGGCCAACTCGGCAAGGCTTGCTAATTCGGATTTTGTAAAAACAGTTCCAACAGGGTTATGTGGATTACATAAGAAGTGGGCCTTTACGCCCTTCTTGTAACCGGCTTCCACGACTGATAAATCCAAGGTGTAATGCTCGCCATCTTTTGCAAGTGGTGCATCAAACGCTTCACATTTAAGTTCATGAATCCAGTTCAAAATATTGTGATAAACCGGAGTGTTATACATAATTAAATCTCCGGGCTTAACAACTGTGCGCCCCATTTCAACCATTCCGACACCAACATCAGTGGCTGTGAAGATTTGTTCTGGGTCTACTTTCCAATTCCAGCGGGCCAGCGCAAAAGCGGCCAAATTGGTACCAAGTTCTGGAATGGGGCCAAGGTAACCGGTATCCGAAACTTCCAACATGCCAATTAGTTCATCACGAATTGGTTTGGCAATTTCAAAATCCATTTCAGCAACCGGCAGCGGCAAAACATCTGCTGGAAAACCACGCCATTTGAAACTTTTACGATTTCTAAGTGCGGCTAGTGGCAAACCATCTACGACTGGGTGGTGCGAATTGGTATTAAACATATGTGCAGTATTCCACCTAGTTCGATGAAATTCTAGGACTCTTTCTTCGCTTCATCCCGATTTGACTTGAAAAGACTCAAAATGGCGGTCAGGGCTAACACTCCAACGATAAATATCAAACTGACTTCAAGTGAAATTTCTGGAATGTGCACTCCGGCGATTTTATGCCAACCTTGAGATGCGGCTGCTTCAATAATTAACTTAAGACCAATAAAGGCAAGAATTAGCGCTAAGCCTTCGGTTAAATAAACCAACTTTTTCATAAGCCCGCCAATTAAGAAATAGAGCTGACGCAAGCCCATCAAAGCAAAAATATTTGCGGTAACAATAATGTAGGGATTCTTTGTTAATCCAAAAATTGCTGGGATAGAGTCAAAGGCAAATAGTACGTTCGTCGTTGCGATTGCGACCAGGGCAACGACAAATGTTGAAGCACCACGACTTCTGATGAAGTTTAATAACCGACCCTCGCGCCACTCTTCTTCCTCACTCTCCTTGATTAACGTGATTGCCGTGTAGATAAGGAAGGCGCCGAAGAAGAAGAAAATCCAGGACCAGCGGTTTACTACGGCAGAGCCTGCCGCGATGAAGATACCTCGCAAGAAAAGTGATGACACAATTCCGATAAATAGAATTATCTCTTCGCGCTCTTTAGCCACTTTAAGCCGAGCAAGAATCAAAATGAAGACAAATAAATTATCAAATGACAATGAGTATTCAGTTAGCCAGCCGGCAAAGAATTCGCTACGGGCTTGTTCGGTTGCCCAAGTTCCGAGCGAAAATCCAAAGGCAATAGCAAGTGAGAGGTAAAAGATTGTCCACGTCGCAGCAGCTTTCATCGTGGTTATTTTGTTCCGATTTCGAAAGGCAAAGATGAAATCAAAGCCCAGAACGAGAGTCAGACCAACCAATGTAATTGCCCAAACCATTGCGCTCATGGTCGCTAAAATACAGTAGTTTGCTCTCGTGGCGTTAACGACCCCCGAAGAGATGGCGAAGATTGTTCGCAAGCTCCGTAAGGCTGATCCAGCCTTCATTCCGGTTATAAAGAATTCACCACTCTGCACAATCGCATCTAAAAAATATAACCGGGGACATTATGAAACGTTAATTAATTCGATAATTTCACAACAGCTTGCCATTAAGGCAGCGGACACCATTATTAACCGAGTTCGGGTTCTGGCAGATGGGGCGCTGGTTCCAGAGAACATTGTGGATTTGAGTGCAACTGACCTACGTACAGCAGGTGTTTCTGGTGCTAAGGCTAGAGCAATTGCCGAACTTACCGAAGCAACTATTTCTGGCACGCTAAATTTTAAAAAGTTCCCAAAGATGACCAATGAAGAGATCTCAGAAGCTCTTACATCTATTTGGGGCATCGGGCGCTGGACAGTAGAAATGTTTTTGATTTTTCACTTAGGCCGGCTAGATATCTGGCCAGTTGGTGATTTAGCAGTACGTCGCGGTTGGGAGAAATTACACAAACTCCCAGAACAAATTTCTCAAAAAGATTTGGATTTACTTGGCGCTAATTTTGCCGGGTATCAAAGCGTTGTTGCCTGGTATTGCTGGCGAGCCACCGATGGAGATAGTTCAACCTGGTAAGTTTTAAAGAGATTTAATTTGGTCTTGGTTCCAGAATTAGTGAAACAGAGTTAATACACCAACGCTGATCTGTTGGAACGTCATAACCCTCGCCCTCAAAGACATGGCCTAGGTGTGAGCCACACCCAGCGCAGCGAACTTCAGTTCGAACTCTTGGCGCAAGTGAGAAGTCCTGAATCAATACAACCGCATCATCTTTTGTCGGTGCGTAGAAAGATGGCCAGCCACAACCAGAATGGAATTTAGTCTCACTCTTAAATAGTTTGGTTCCGCAAGCTTTGCATTTATACACGCCAATAGTTTCGGAATCAGTATATTCACCCGTGAAAGGTCGCTCGGTAGCAGCATTACGAAGTACTTCGTAAGAGAGTGGATCTAACTGCTCGGCAAGTTTTGCTTCATCAACTTGAATTGGATAAGGCGTGCCATCTGGACGGAGCCCGGAAATTTCATCAAAGCTCATATTTACTTTGCCACCATTGAACTTGGGAAGCCAACCCCGGTACTTGAATGGCAATCGTAGCCATTTGGATTTTTGGCAAGATACTTTTGATGGTATTCCTCGGCCAACCAATATGTCTGTTCACCTATCGGAAGAATTTCACTGCAAATCTCGCCAAATTCGTCAGGTCCAACACTGGCGAGCGCCGCTTGATATTCCGACTTTGTTGCAAGAGCTATAGTTTGTTGTTCATCACTCGTTGTGAAAATAGCGCTTCGATACTGAGTCCCAATGTCGCCACCTTGCTTATTGAGCGATGTTGGATCGTGCATAACCCAAAATTCTTCTAGCAATCTTCGGTAAGAAATAACACTTGGATCAAAGATCACTTCAACGCCCTCGGCATGCCCAGTCTTGCCTGTACATACTTCCTCGTAAGTTGGGTTCGCTTTAGTTCCACCGAGATAGCCAACACTTGTTTCAATTACACCGTTCAATTGCCAGAAGCGCCGCTCGGCACCCCAGAAACAGCCCGTCGCAAAATATGCACGCGCCATACCTTCGTTAATCTCGCTGGTTTGGTTAGTCACGGCGTTATTCTCTCAGGTCTTGCCATCTTTGGCACGATAGAGTTAGCCCCGTTCGCTTAATCCATAACAGATCTCTATCACGCCCCCGTAGCTCAGGGGATAGAGCACCGCCCTCCGGAGGCGGGGGCGCAGGTTCGATTCCTGCCGGGGGCACCCAGCAACTCCACAAAATCAAAGTTGAACTGAAATTAAGTAATGACAATCACGCCGATATCGGATCAAAATCGGAAATGAAACTCATAATGTCCTTGTTATGTTTAGTATTACGCGGGAGAATAAGAACGTGTAAGCGGCGCATTGTGCCCTTTACTTCCCTAGATTTTTTATAAAAGAGGAGCACCTGGACTATGGATTGGCGACATCAATCTGCTTGCCGCGATGAGGATCCGGAGCTATTTTTTCCGGTCGGCAACACTGGTCCCGCCCTGGCCCAAATCGAAGAGGCAAAGAAAGTTTGTAACCGTTGCATTGTGAAGGAACCATGTCTTGCTTGGGCGCTAGAAAGCGGTCAAGATGCTGGAGTCTGGGGCGGTCTGTCAGAAGATGAACGTCGGGCACTTAAACGTCGAGCTGCTCGTAATCGCGCTCGTATGATGGAAAATCAAAACACTTTTTAATATTTACTAACTTTTAAATTTCAGCAGAGCCTGGGTTTCATCCCCTACTCGATTCAAAGTTATCTCACCTTTCAACTCATTTTCGGTAAGAGTTCGCACGATCTGAAGTCCTAAGTTTGATGAAGCGCTCCATTCAAAATCGGCTGGCAAGCCAATCCCATTATCAACAACTTTTACTGTGCAATTTCCATCCAGCCTTGAAACTTCTACCCGCAACTCATCGCCCTGATCGCCAAGTCCATGTTCTAGCGCATTATGAATCAACTCGGTTATGACCAAAGCCAGAGGTGTTGCAATTTGAGCGTCAAAAATTCCGAAAGTGCCAACCTTGGCCACTTTAATTTTGCGGTTACTCAATTCGATCGCATTATGGAGGATTCGATCAAATATTTCATCGAAGGCAACCGTCTCGGTTGAACTTGTAGAAAGTGTTTCGTGAACGAGGGCAATTGAAGCAACTCGACGGACCGCTTCCTCGAGCGCAGTTTTCGCTGTTGGATCATCTACTCTCCTAGATTGCAGACGCAGCAAGGCCGAAACTGTTTGTAAATTGTTTTTCACTCGATGGTGGATTTCCCGGATCGTTACATCCTTCGTTACCAACGCCCGATCTCGACGACGGAGCTCTGTCACGTTGTGCACAAGAACGATGGCGCCAATCTGATCCGTACTTTCAATAAGCGGGATAACCAAAAGATCAAAAATTCCTGCTTCATTTTCAAATTCTTCGCGGCGCAAATGCTTGCCATTCATGATGCTGCGCCAGGATTCATCTGTCGGAGTTGTGGCACTTGGCTTCACGCTCTCGATAATTTCACCAAGATTAAAGTTTTCTAGTTCACCGCTCCACCCAGCACGGTTAAATGCTGATCGGGCATTGGGACTGGCATACAAGATTTGTCCCGCAGAATCTAATCTAAGTAATCCATCGCCAACTCGGGGCGCAGATTCGGCACGGTAAATACTATTTTGAATTGGAAAAGTACCCTCAGATACCATTCGGTAAATCCGATGAGCGATCTCTCGGTAGTTAAGTTCAAGTCGTGATGGTGAGCGCATTAACTCAGAATTTCGATGGCGGGAAATAACCGCAATAATTCGATCATCAAAGAGCACCGGGATGCTCTCCTCTTTTATCCAAATCTCACCAACTAACTCTGGCTCTGAATCACGATTTATTTCTCCAGTTGAAAGAGTTTGATCAATTCTTTGATTCTCGCCCCACGCTAGTTCCTCACCAATAACATCGTGGGCAAAGACAGTGGCGGCAGTTGTTGGACGGATATGCGCGATAGCAATATGGCCGTCAGGCCATGTTAAATAATCTTTTCTTTTGGGAACCCAAAGAATCAAATCAGCGAAAGAGAGATCGGAAAGCAATTGCCATTCGGCAAGTAATTCCATCAAACGTGCTCGATCGGCAGGAGTCAGCGCGCTTTGCTGCGTGATGCGTTCCTCTATCGATGGCATCGCTGCTCCTGTTCAAAAAAACTCTAATAACTCCAATAGCTCCAATAGCTCCAATAGCTCCAATAGCTCCAGGCTACTTAGCCGAGTTCTGCGACGATCTTACCAATCTCTTTAGTGAAGGGGCTCCCACGTTTAGTTGCAGGGTTATAACCATCCGTTGATCTGGGATCGCTCGGGAGCACAAAACTGACTTCACCTTTCGTCAAGGTTTGAAAAGCTTTACCAAGCGCACGATCTTCTCTGGAATTCCCGGCTTGATTAAGCAGGTAGATAATAGGAATCTTGCGCAGCAAAATTGGAAATTGGCTTATGAAGGCCTCAAGTCTGATCAAACTCAAACCAGAGGATTTGCACAAATAAATAAGCGAAGTTGTCTCCTCCAGGACACTATTAATAAGGGTTGCTTGCCACCTTCGATCATTTACAACATCTCCAAGTGGCGGCAGAGCACCAAGATCAACTACGGTGAAATCTATATTTTGTGTGGGCTCGAATTTGCCTTGCTCTGCGCCACCCACTATTTCTCGTAGTTTGAGTGATTGGCTAGATATTTCACTGCGCCCAAGGAAATATGAGAGCGAGGGTGCTCGAACATCGGCGTCGACTAACTCAACGCTTCCCGAAACACTTAATTGGCTCGCGATATTAAATGCGATACAACTTCTACCAGGTGCGCCACTGGTTCCGCTCAGCGCGATTACTTTCGGTTTTTTTGGCTTAGGGTCTGGAGTTCTTGGATTTGCCCATTCGCTACTGCTACCGATTCCTTGCGAATTGGTGGTGACGACTCTTGAAATGGAGGAAGTGGAGTTAACTAAAAGTGGTAATCGCAATTGACTTCGAATGTGAGTCATGAGCAGATGTGAATTCATCGGAATCTCATCCACGCAGATAGTTGTAGTGGTAGTGGTGGTTAAATTTTCAAAAATTCCAGAATCATAACCAGGCAGGTCTGTTTGATAAATAATTACTGTTCGCAGCATATCGCCACGATTAGCAATGAAATCTGAGAGCGAATTCATGTCAATGGCTCGAAATATAATGCTCCATCCTTGTGAGAATAGAAGTTGTGACACATAGTCTTCGCTATCCGAATCTGCGATTGCAGTAACTACCTGAAGCTGTGGGATTTCAGTTTGCACTTCGCACCGCCACAACTCGAGCGTTGGAAGTTGAATCCAAAATATTTAGTACTGATTTATCTGGAATTCTAAGTACGATGCCGATATCTCCCCCAATATCTCGGGCCTTTGTATCAATACTTTCTACGCTAACACCATGTGCGATTAGCAAAGTTGGGATTGCCTTCGAACTATTTAGATCTTTTATTGGCAATGCATACAGATCAACGATTTGTCCGGCTGACAAGTCATTGGGAAGATCATTTTTTGTGATTCGAAATGGAACGCTGCGCATATCTAGGGCGCGACCAGAACCTGATAATCCAGAGAGTGCGGCAGTAGGAATAAGTTCTCCGATCCCTACTCGGCGCACTACGACTGAGCCAACAATTTTTGCCGAGAGCGCTAGGTACTTCAGCGAATTTTGCGGCAACATAACCTTCGTTTTTCCGATATCTGATTGGGTAACAATTTCACCGACTGTTAAATCTCTCGTTGCCGACCAGACTAAAACGGACCTATTCGCTTGTCCAGTAATTGCCATAGCTGCGATTAACGAGAGGCATAAAAGCCCAATAGCAAAGAGCGCCCGAGGATTTCCCTTGAGTGATGACATGAACCGTATGGGAGGAATGTTTACCTTAGATAATCTCATGTCGTATTAATAGCGAACTTGGCTCGCAAGCAGGTATCTGCTCTCCACAGAGTTACACCTAGTATTCGATTTTTACCTTCAGTTCCTTCCAAAAGTAACCCTTTCGGATGATTACCCACGAGCTTTAAATGGGCAAGGTAGCCCCATGAAAAGCGAAATAGAATTAGATACGAATAACCCAGAATCACTTGTTGCAAGCTTCAAATACTTGACCTTCCAAGCACCAGGTGAAGTTAGCCCAGTGGAATATCTGGCACTTGATGAATTTCATAACTCTAAACATCCCCTGCTTGCCTTTTACCAAGCCGAGGAGCGTGAATTACATAAAGAAATTCCAACCAAACTTTACTTAGTCCCGACGCTTGATTTTGTTGGGCTCGGTTTTGACGAGAAAAGTGATCGAGAATTTTTGCCACAACCAACACCTAAATCGGAATTGCCAGATATTGAAGAGTGGGTCGGAAAGTTTGTTGTCAGCGTTGTTGAGATATGGAGTGATAGACGTTCTGCAATGCAGCTATCTAGGTGGTGTCACCGGCAAGTCCACAAACAACTTGTAAACAGATCTGCTGCAATCACCGTGGCACCAAAGATACGAAAAATTTATATCAGTCAACCGATTGAAGGAGTTGCTGAAACTACTGTGACGCTACGAATTGGTGAGCGAGTGCGTTCGCTCATTTTGCGATTCGAAGGTGTCGATAAGCGTTGGCTCTGTACTGAATTAGTTCTACTCTAGTTTTTACTAAAGTTTGTACTTAGTTTTGAATTAAGCCGCACCGTGGCAACGCTTGAATTTCTTTCCAGAACCACAAGGGCAAGGTGAGTTGCGCGAAGTTCCACCAGAAGCAACTGGCGTTCCATCCTCGTCGGCCGCGCTATAGCGAAGTTGGGCCGGTTGTTGAACTTCAGGTGTTAAACCCTTGGCTTCAACATCTCCTGAACCTTCTTCAACTTGAACCTCAACATTAAATAGGAAGCCAACCATCTCTTCTTTGATGGCATCCATCATCGCGGAGAATAAGTCATAGCCTTCTTTTTGGTATTCAACTAGTGGGTCACGTTGCGCCATCGCGCGAAGACCAATACCTTCTTGCAGATAATCCATTTCATATAGGTGCTCGCGCCACTTGCGATCAAGAACAGAGAGCAAGATTTTGCGCTCGAGCTCGCGGGTAACTGTTGGCGTAAGAGTTTCTTCACGAGACGTATAAGCCTTCTCTACATCCGTTAGAACGCGATCAAGTAAGAAATCTTGATCAAGGGCAGCCTGGCCACCAACTTCTTGAATAATAGATTCAACAGTGAATGACATTGGATAAAGTGAACCGAGGGCGGTAAATAACTTAGGCAGATCCCATTCTTCGCTATAGCCATCACTTGTCGCAGCGATGACGTATGCCGAGACGGTATCTTGAATAAAGGTTTGTACCTGGACTTGGATATCAGCGCCCTCTAGAACTTCACGACGCTCGCGATATACAACTTCGCGCTGGCGATTCATTACATCGTCATATTTAAGAACATTCTTACGCATTTCAAAGTTAAGAGATTCGACTTGAGTTTGCGCCGAACGAATAGCATTCGAAACCATCTTAGATTCGATTGGAACCTCATCCGCAATTCCGGCTGCCCCCAAGAAACGCTCTACTAAGCCAGAATTAAAGCGGCGCATTAAGTCATCTTCTAAAGATAGGTAGAAACGGGATTCACCTGGATCACCTTGACGGCCAGATCGACCACGTAACTGATTATCGATACGACGAGATTCGTGACGTTCAGTTCCAAGAACGTACAAGCCGCCTAGTTCTACGACAACTTCATGTTCCTTAGAAACCGCAGCTTTTTGTTTCGCTAGTTCCGCGCCCCATGCTGCTTCATACTCTTCAGGAGTTTCTACTGGGTTTAGACCACGACGTTGTAATTCAAAGTCCGCCATAAATTCCGGGTTACCACCAAGCATGATGTCGGTACCGCGACCTGCCATATTAGTTGCGACAGTAACTGCGCCAACTGTTCCTGCTCGCGCAATGATTGCGGCTTCGCGCTCGTGTTGTTTAGCGTTCAAAACTTCATGCGGAATACCACGTTGTTTCAATAGCGTTGCAAGCTCTTCAGATTTTTCAACGCTAACAGTTCCAACAAGAACTGGTTGGCCCTTCTTGTGACGCGCGGCAATATCTTCGGCAGAGGCCATGAACTTTGCGCGCTCGGTCTTATAAATTAGATCTGCGGCATCTACGCGCTGCATTGGCTTGTTGGTCGGAATTGGAGTTACTCCAAGGCTGTAAATCTGCATCAATTCTGCGGCCTCGGTCATCGCTGTACCCGTCATTCCTGACAACTTCTTATACAAACGGAAGTAATTTTGAAGAGTAATTGTTGCAAGGGTCTGGTTCTCATCTTGAATTTCAAGCCGTTCCTTCGCTTCAAGAGCCTGGTGTAAGCCCTCGTTATAGCGCCGGCCAGCAAGCATGCGTCCAGTGTGCTCATCGACGATCAAAAGCTCGCCTGACATCACAACATAGTCTTTATCTCTCTTGAATAACTCTTTCGCACGAACCGCGTTGTTTAAGTAACCAATCATCGGAGTATTTACTGACTCATAAAGGTTTTCAATGCCCAGGAGTTCTTCGACGCGGGTTACACCAGCTTCTAGGATGCCCACGGTGCGCTTCTTTTCATCAACTTCGTAGTGAAGGTCGCGATCTAATTTTCCAGAAATAGTTGCAAATTCTTGGTACCACTTCGTTGCCTTATCAGCCGGGCCGCTGATGATCAACGGCGTTCTGGCCTCGTCGATCAAAATAGAGTCTGCTTCATCGATAATTGCGAAATTATGTTCACGCTGGACGCAATCTTCTAAAGTCCAAGACATGTTGTCGCGTAGGTAATCAAAACCAAATTCATTATTAGTGCCATAAGTGATATCAGATGCATATGCCTCGCGACGTTCAGCGGGAGACATACTGGAGAGAATTACGCCAACTTTCAAACCTAAGAAACGGTGAATTCTTCCCATCCACTCGCTATCGCGCTCGGCTAGGTAATCATTAACCGTTACAACGTGCACACCTTTTCCAGATAGAGCATTTAAATAAGCAGGAAGCGTTGAAACTAAAGTTTTACCTTCACCCGTACGCATTTCGGCAATATTGCCTTGGTGAAGCGCGGTGCCACCCATTATTTGAACGTCGTAGTGACGTTGCCCTAAAGTTCGCTTTGCAGCCTCACGAACTGTTGCAAAAGCCTCTGGAAGTAAATCATCTAAGGTTTGGCCAGCCGCTAAGCGCTCCCGAAATTTTTGAGTTTGGGCACGTAGATCGGCATCCGAAAGTTCGGAAATCTTGCCTTCAAAACTGTTCACGCTTTCCGCAATTTTTTCGAGTTGGCGAATATGACGACCTTCGCCGGCTCGCAATATCTTGTCTAGTAGCGGTGACACAGTTCCTCTTTCGCTTAATTCTCGAAATGCCAATTCCGGTAAAGGAGCACGACCTTGGTTTGGCCTACTTGGGGTGGGACAGGGCTCTATCTTAATGCGTAAAACCCAGGAGTTGCACACGAAGCGAGTGCGCCTGAAACAGGAATTTTCCCGCTCGCCAATGCCAGTTTTGCTGCAGCAATTGTGGCCCCTGTTGTAACCAAATCATCCAAGATATAAATCTCATGATTTCCTCGGCTGAGAATGTGTTCATAGATTCTTTGAGTGCTGGAAAATTGCAATTTATAGGCACCGGCCATATTTTTATTTCGTGCCGACAAATTGAGGCCTGCTTGATCACGTACCCTCCTCGACAAAATTAAGCAATCAATGATAATAATTTTTCGAGAGGTGAAGGTGGTCGCCAGAACTTGCGCTAAAACCAAACTATGTTTAAAGCCACGGACTCGGTTTGCCGACGCTCGAGAGGGAATGGGGATTACATAAATCGTAGAACTCGTATCGCTGATATTCTTTTTTGAATTCTTTAATTCACTAGAATCACTTGATTCACTTGATTCACTAGATTCTGTGATCCCGCTAGTTTGGATCTGGGAAATTAGCGCTAATTGCAGGGCGCTCTTTAAAAATCCAACTAGTACCTTCCTGGCATTTTTATCATTATCTTCTTTCGCGGCAAGAACTATCCGGGTCATTTCTGGCGAATAGCGTGCTCCGGCATATATGGGAGTCCCCAAGTTTTGAAAGTTGATGGGTTCCGAACTCATAATTGAGTTACAGGATTCACAAATGTAGGTTCTTATCCGGCCGCAATAAATGCATCTTTGAGAGTAGATAAGTGAAGTTAGCGGTGAAAGAAATTTTAACACCGGCCAATTATTGTAAAGATTTACTTGCTAAAGCTCGCCGATTTCTTTCTCTGTTAATTGCTCGCCTCTGGGGACTACTGAAATCGGATGAGAATCAACAACGCCTCCGGCGAATTTTGGAAGCGTTAAAACGAAATGTGCACCACGCTTTGGTTGTCCCCAAGCTTCAAGAGTTCCTTGGTGGAGTTTTGCATCTTCCATCGCGATAGATAAGCCAAGACCCGTGCCACCTCTTGTGCGGGCACGTGCTGGATCTGCGCGCCAGAAACGATCAAATAGTGAGGCTCGATCTTTGCTTGAGAAACCAATTCCGTAATCTCTAACACCAATCGCAACCACAGTTTCATTTTCACGGATTGTTACGTCAATTTGCTGACCTTCGCGGTGATCGATGGCGTTTGTGATCAAGTTGCGCAAGATGCGCTGAATCCGGCGTTTATCAACGTCAACCATAATTTCATCAGCCGGTGCAACCAGATTGATAATTCGTTCTTGGCTTGGGTGAACGTAATCGATTGATTCGCGAACCAAACTGACTAGGTCGATCGAATCAGTCTCCATAACTGCGGCTGCGGCATCGAATCGACTCACTTCAAGCAGGTCTATAAGTAATGATTCGAAACGATCGATCTGCGAAATAAGCAGTTCTGCACTTCTGGCTGTCGAAGGATCAAAGCCATCTTTTGAACTGTAGATAACTTGAGAGGCCATTCGAATTGTTGTGAGTGGAGTTCGTAGTTCATGGGAAACATCGGATACGAATCGCTGCTGAAGCATGGATAAATTCTCGAGTCTGGAAATCTGTTGCTTTAGCGCAACTGCCATTTCATTAAACGCGTAACCCAGGCGCGCCACTTCATCACTTCCTCGAACATCCATCCGCTGATCCAGGTCACCCGCAGTTAATTCTTCCGCAATTCGCGCGGCATCGCGCACCGGCCCAATAAGTCTGCGAAGAACAAACCAAGTAACTAAGCCGATCAAAATAATAAGAAGTCCGCCGGCAAGTGAGAGTGAGCGAGCGAACAGTGCGACAGTAGAAGATTGCTGCGATAGGCCATAAACAACATAAAACTCATACCTGCCGAAATTACTTACAGTTATCTGATGGCCAACAGCGATTGCCTCTTGAGTACGCCCATCAGCATAAAGAATTGTTGTGCGCTCCCACTTTGTACTTGGCGATTTTCTAGTTTCTAGGCGCAAGGATTTCGGAATACTCGTGTCCAACATCAGGTTTGAAGTTCCACTCGCAATTAGAGTTGATTTAACTCCTGGAAATGCGAAAAGTGCCACTTCGCGAGCCGGATTATTTTCCGTTGCATCTGGCACTGCCAAAATTTCATTGGCAACCATTTTTACCGTGGCTTTATCTTGATATTTTGCGAATTGAAGTTGGAGTTGAATTGATCTGGCTGTGGATTGCGCATCAGCTATGGCAATGTGGAGCTTTTCGTCAAAAATTCCAGTTGAAATTCGGTTATAAAGAATCGTTCCAAGAAGTGAAATGATCAGGATTGAAATTATTACGATGGTTCCAGTTACTCGAACTACCAGCGAACTACGCCAGCGAGAGAATATTGGGCTCACTCTGAACTGCCTAGAACACCAGCCTTATATCCAACGCCGCGCACGGTTAGAATAATTTCAGGATTTTCGGCATCGCGTTCGACTTTGGAACGTAAGCGTTGAATGTGAACGTTAACCAATCTTGTGTCAGTAGCTGGTCGATATCCCCAAACTTCGCTCAGAAGCGCCTCTCGACTAAATACGCGACCTGGCTCCTTAGCAAGTGCCACTAATAAATCGAATTCCAAGCGAGTCAATGGAATATTTTGGCCATCTCGAATTATTGAATGCGCAATCTGATCAATCTTGATATTTCCAATGCTAAGACCAGTGGTTGTTTCAACACCTGTCCTGCGCAGACGAACTTTGAGCCTGGCTAAAAGTTCAGATGAATTAAATGGTTTAACCATGTAGTCATCTGCACCAGCTTCAAGCCCGGCAACTACATCTTGCGTATCGCCCTTCGCGGTGAGCATTACAATTGGGACCATAGAAACTGTCCGAATCAATTTACAAACTTCAACGCCATCCATACCTGGCAACATGACATCGAGCAGCACTAAATCCGGATTTTGCAAAGCGAATGCGGACATGACTTCATCTCCGCGGTTTACTAGGTCTACTTGATAGCCATCGCCCGTTAAAACAATACCGAGCATCTCGGCAAGATCTTGGTCGTCATCGACAACCATGATCAGGGTCATTAGCTACCGTGCTCCCAAGAGTTCAAGTACAGCTCTTGTGCTGGAGTTAGTTTGTCAATGGTTGATCCCATGCTCTCTAACTTCAAACGGGCAACTTCTTTATCAATTTGCGTTGGAACGTTATGAAGTCCGGCACCAAGTCCTGCTGCGGCTTTCAAAAGATATTCCGCAGTCAGCGCTTGATCCGAGAATGACATATCCATTACAGATGCTGGATGTCCTTCAGCGGCACCGAGGTTAACCAAACGTCCTTCAGCGAGAAGCAAAATACGTCGGCCATCTGCCATTACATATTCATCTGTCTGGTGGCGCATCTTGGCGTTCTTCTTAGCAGCCTTCTGTTCGAGCCAAGCAACGTCAATTTCAATATCAAAGTGGCCAGCATTGGAAAGAATCGCGCCATCCTTCATTACCTTGAAGTGTTCTTCACGAAGCACATCACGGTTTCCGGTAACAGTTACAAAGAAATCCCCGTACTTTGCCGCTTCGGTCATTGGCATGACGCGGTAACCCTGCATCAAAGCATCAAGTGCCTTGGTTGGATCAATTTCAGTAACAATTACATCTGCGCCCATTCCCTTGGCACGTTCTGCAACGCCTTTACCGCAATAACCAAATCCAGCAACAACCATAACTTTTCCAGCAACAAGTGAGTTGGTTGAACGGAAAATCGCATCCATAGTTGACTGACCAGTACCGAAACGGTTATCAAACATATGCTTGGTATCAGTATCGTTAACGGCGATCATTGGGAATTTGAGTGCGCCATCTTTTGCCATCTGGCTCAAGCGAATTACGCCAGTTGTTGTCTCTTCGCAACCGCCCACAATGCCATCGATTAATTCGGTACGAGTTGTGTGGAGCGTGTTAACTAAATCGCAACCATCATCAAAAACCAAGTGTGGCTTTATATCTAGTGAAGCGTTGATGTGTGAGTAATAACCATCGCGGTCCACTGAGTTGCGAGCAAATACACTAATTCCATATTCATGAACTAGCGCAGCTGCCGTATCGTCTTGGGTTGAAAGTGGATTTGAAGCACAGAGTGCTAATTCAGCACCGCCCGCTTTAAGTGCGCGCATCAGGTTCGCAGTTTCGGTAGTCACGTGCATGCATGCGGAAATTCGAATTCCGGTAAATGGCTTCTCTTTTTCAAAGCGCGCGCGAATTTGTGCAAGTACAGGCATATTTCGTTCGGCCCATTCAATCTTTTTCTTACCTTCGGCGGCGAGAGCTGGATTAGCAATATCGTGTTTAACGGCGGTCTCTACAGTCACAAACGGCTCCTATTTATTTGATGATCTAACTCGGTTATTAAATGACATTCGTTCTGGCTATGAGCGTAGGTTATCGCTTCGCGCGGATGATTGCGAGTACAGCGTCCCTTACTGAAGCCATAATCGCCTCGGTGTCGCCTTCAACATTTAATCTGAGCAAGGGCTCGGTATTTGAAGCCCGCACGTTAAACCAGTACTTAGGCCCAGTGATGGTTATGCCATCTAGTTCATCAATGGTGTGCTCTGGCCCATATTTTTCGAGGATGGCTTTTTGGGCCGCAGGAACATCTTTGACTTCTGAATTTATTTCACCGCTCGCAAAATATCGGTTGAATGGTTTCAAGACGGAGGACAAACTTTTTTTGGTTGCAGCAAGTTCAGTAAGCGCAAAGAGCGCTGCCAGCATTCCGGAATCTGCGCGCCAGAAATCAGAGAAATAGAAATGCCCGGAGTGTTCGCCACCAAATACCGCATCAGAATCCGCCATCATCTTTTTAATATATGAATGACCCACTCTTGATCTAAGTGGCTTTCCGCCGTTCTCAGTAATTATTTCTGGAACCGCTTTAGAGGAGATTAGGTTATAAATAATTGTTGACCCTGGCTTGCGTGCAAGTTCGCGAACGGCAATAAGTGAAGTTAGGGCGGATGGATTCACTAAATCGCCTTTTTCATCGATCAAGAAACAACGGTCGGCATCACCATCAAAAGCCAAGCCAATATCGGCACCTACTTTCTTAACCTTCTTCTGTAGGTCCACTAAATTCTTTGGATCGATTGGATTGGCTTCATGATTTGGAAAATTGCCATCCAACTCGAAAAACATTTCGGTGACTTCAACATTTAGCCGTGCCATCACGGCTGGGGCGGTATGGCCCGCCATGCCATTACCAGCATCGATTACTACCTTTAACTTTCTAAATTTCTTGGCCGGGTCACTTATTTCTGAAAAGAGTGAGAGTAAAAATTCAACATAATCGTCCAGCAAATTTTCTTCCACTTGGTGGCCGACTGGACGATTTGCAATAGGAATACCAGTTACCAACAAATCTTTAATTCTAAGTAAGCCAGATTCTTCGCCAATCGGGCGAGCGCCACTCTTGCAGAGCTTTACACCGTTATATGCCGCCGGATTATGGCTTGCAGTAAACATTGCACCAGGCATATTTAACTTGCCAGATGCAAAGTAGAGCATGTCGGTTGATGCCAGGCCAATTCGAACCACATCCATACCTTGCGAAGTTGCACCATCACTAAATGCGGTAGCAAGAAGTGCGGATGATGGGCGCATATCTTCACCAATAACTATCGATGAAGGTTCACGTTCCTCTTGAAGGAATTTTGCAAAAGCGCCACCGAGAGCAAATGTGAAGTCTGGCGTGATCTGGCTATCTACTAAGCCACGAACGTCATAGGCCTTGATAATTGAATTTAAAAACTCAGGCTTGAACACCTAAAGAAGTCTAGTAACTCTAATTTGGAATTGCGCGCAGATGTCCTCGACGGCCGATTTCCTGCGCAACTCCGAGTGGATTTCCCTGCGAATCTGGGCCTGAGTGCGATTCCCCTTGGCCTTTTGAACCAGCCTCACGAACCGCATCTGCGATAGCCATCAAATCATCACTGCTTGGTCCGGCAACTTCAGTAGGTGTCGCCTCTTTCAAAACAGTCCAACCAACTGGCGCACTCATGCGTTGGCTATGTTGATCGCAAAGATCATATGCATGCGGCTCGGCAAATGTTGCAAGTGGGCCAAGCACTGCAGTGGAATCTGCATAAATATAGGTAAGAGTTTTAGTTGCAAGGTGGCGACAGCCAGCACGTGAACAGAAGCGACCAGAGCGTGCCGCGCCGGCCGTACCTGATTGCTGGGATGTCATAAGTTAGAGATTAGCCCCTGCGTTGTGAAAAACACGGCATTTAACGTCGGGCGATTACTCCAGCGTCGGGAACTGGAACGCTGGCACTTTCCAAAACGGCGCCCGGTGCAAGAAGTAAATGACTTAGCCCACCCGATCCTTGGAATATCACCGATCCGTAAGTCGCCTTAGTTGAATTAGCCAAATTTGTGAAAGATGCGCGAATCAATCCCGTTTTAGGAATCCAGGTAGCCGAGTCGCTCCCGGTAACAGTTTTGGTTCCAGTCTTACCGCCCACTGCAATCCATGAAATTTGGACGGCAATATTGCCTCCAGTGAACTGCACGCTTGGTGTTAAGCCACCGAAATTCATTGATACTGAAGTTAACGGATTTGCTGAACTTGACCAAGAAAAATCTTGCGCGCCAAAAGCACCTGTGGTGCTTTGAACAGCGGCGACAATTGGTTGATCAGAATCAAGTACTAGTGAATAAATCCCAGCAGAAATTACTGGCGAAAAGTTAATGTCGGTAACTTGACCACGCGTTACTGAAAAGCCATCCAAGCCGACTGGCGCAAAGGAACCATCACTTGAAATTACCGTTGCCTTAACCGTGGCATCGATATTTCCGGGAGCCAAAATTCGCAGCGTCTGGGTCGCGTGCTTGCCTTTTCCTACGACGATGTTTGAGATCGCCGGAATCACTACGTGGTTCTGCGGTCTCGCCCCAGGACTTACAAAATCTGCACCTAAGGAGCGCAGACCTTTTCGCCGCTCATCAAAGAAGAATGTGCTGACTCGACCAGAGCGAGTGATCGCATGAATGGCCACACTGTCTTCTCCGGGCGCTAGCGCATCTAGAAATATCCGTTTTTGCGAATTTGGCGCAACTGTTACCGAAGCTAGCGGCGCCGGACCTTTTGAAGTGAAAACTAAGAGGTCTACTACCGAAACGCTCAATCCACTATTAACAATATCGAACGCGCCTTTACTGGTGAGGGATCCGGATCCACCCACGAACCAAGCATCGCCATTACTTATTGCACAGACTGCAGTAGCAAGCCAAGGGCTTTTCCCGCGAATTACTGAAATTGCGCTTAATGGATCTCCATCAACGAGCAATGGGTTATTAACCAAAATATTTGATGACCCGGCTTTGGTCAAAGCGTTGGATTTACTAGGTATGGAACGAACTTTGACTTTAGCGTTCGCTAAAACTGCGGTTGCACTTCCATCACTTAAGTTTCCGGGACAAGCGGTTGCCGGGAAATTTTGCACAAGCTTTATGGCAGTGCCTATTTTTGGCGTAAAAGTTGTCGTCAGAATGGATGCTAAAACTAAGGCAAGTGCAATTAGCGTAAATTTATTGAGTTTTAGCTTCATGCTAACTCCTCAACATCCATCTCACGGCGGCGGCGGCCGGCTGGCAGAGCCAAGACAATTACTGTTAACAGTGAGATAAGTTCGAGTGAGACCAACGCTCGACGTTTAGTGCCATCGTGCAAAATAGTGAGAGTTCCTGCATCAGAAACCACAAAAGTTGGAAGTCCGATATCTGATTTTTCTAACTGTAGTGGAACGCCATTAAATAACGCGTGCCATCCAGAATCATATTTTTCCGCCAAGGTAATTACACCCGGGGACTGCACATCAGCCATCGCCCCAATATCATTTGATGCGATTGGTGTAACGGCGCTTGCTGGATCAAAAAGAGAAAGTCTGGAGCGACTGCCGACAACCTTCCAGATAACTCCATCTGCAGTGGCAGAGCTTCTCGTGAATCCACCGATTCCATCGATCGTTCGCACAACACCGGGATCAACTGGCGTCTTCATAAAGATATATTGAATTCCATAGGCACCAATAACTTTGCTAGATGAGATGCCGATGCCACTAATTAAATCTGCAACTGCAAGTTCGATTTCTGGTGGCGTTGCAACAGTTACATCAGGATCACCAATTTCAAGGTCTCCACCACGAGTAATGAAATATTTCAGAACACTGCCTTCCATGCCCAATACCAAAGTCTTTGGTCTGGCAGGTGATTCACTTAAAGAGGAGACAAATGCTGGAATAACTGCCCGCTTCTCGCTGGTCACCAGAGAAGATGCACCATTTGTTATTGACCAAGCGCTCGTTCCAACCAAAGCGAAAACTACAACAACTGCTGTGATTGCAGATGCGAAGTGACCGAATCCCAGAGCGGAACCGCGCAGATTTGGAATTAGGGTTGAAGAAATTTTCAAGGCAGGTTGCAGGATTATTATCTCGATAAATAATAATAATGTTCCGGTCCAAACGGTACCGAGGCTGCCGTGGCCTGATATATGTAATTGCGTAACCGACACTGCGATGGCTAAAAGTCCCAAAGCTGTGACCGACTCACCAACATAGCGGTTACTGAAAACGACGATCAACAAAAAGATTATGAATGGTGCAACCAACCAAGTTGGCACTCCGGATGCACCACCTGGGTTTAAGAGAAGTACTTGCGATAGCGAGCCGCCCGATACTGGCAGCCCAGGATCAAGCAAGATTTGAGTGGGGTGCACTAGTAGAGATGCCGACCAAGGAAAATTTAGCAAAACGGGAATTATTAAGAAGGCAAAGAACCGCTTTATTCGGGCGAGATCAGCGGTCATCAGGAATTTAACTGCCGATAACTCCTTGATTTCGCCCAGGCGATTAACGAGTTCGGTAACGATAAAGTACAGCGAAACTGCGCACCAGATTGTCATAAAGAGTGCGGAGAATGCCGAGATAAAACTTGCGAAGAGCGCTAAGAAGTAGATGCGACGCCAAGATCCAACCTTCGTCGCTGCTTGTAGTGGCGCCAAACTAATAAAAGTTGGTGCAACTAGAGCCAGTACCAGCGTTCCTAACCTACCTTCGGCGATGCTATTCCAAACCACAGGTGACATCGCGTAGATCAAACCACCAAGTACTGCAAATCGAATTGTTAAACCTGTCCGCTTAATTGAGCGATACATAACGAAGAAAGCGAGTGGTGGAGTCACCCAAAAAAGTGCGGCGATAAAGAATTTTAACTTTCCGAAAGTTACGAGTGATGCCAAACCAAGTATCCCTACCCAAGGCGGTGTTGGGGCTGCTGAACCTAGACCCACTTGGTGCCAAGATTCGCCAAATTTTCTAAATAGATCACTCGCACCTTCTGGTGAGACTGGAAGTGCGCCACCACTTAGCGCACCGTAACGATTTCGTGCTGCCAGCAAAGTTACTAACGTAATAATTCCTAAGCCAATAAGTAATGGTCGGTTATGCAGAGTTTTGAAGCGATTTGTTTTTATCGCGCGCTGAGAATCTTGATCATCAAAAGTTTCATCGATTACACCAATGTCGGCGTAGGAGGCCGGTTCGCTCGCTAAATCATCCTCCCGATTGAAGTGCAAATATTTAGAGATTGCATCAGATGCTTTTTCAAATGCTAGGCGCGCCTGACTTCCACGCGGTGGAATAAATTGACGAACAACTTGGACCGACAGCAAACGTTTCGCTCGGCGCGATCGCCGTGCCTTGATTAAATCGGCCGGCTTCAACACGATCAATGCGACGGCAGCTAACTCATCTCCAGCATAACCAGGAAGTTTTGCGACTAAATAACCAATTGCTCTAATCATTGCCGCACCAAGTAATTGGAGTGCAACCCAAGGCATGAGCCACCAGGAAACATTTGCTAAGAGAACGAATGCGGCATTTCTACGATCAAGCAGTCGAGGTCGCCCAAGAAAAGCTTCTTCCACATCTACGCTGCGTCGCTCCGATGCCGATGCTTCGGCGTGAAATACCAACGCTTCGGGCGCGGTTGCAACCGCAAAACCAGCAACGCGAGTACGCCATCCCAAATCGATATCATCACGAAAGAGAGCCAAGTTTGGATCCAAGCCGCCCAGATCTTCAAAGATTTTCCGTCTTGCCAACATCGCAGCCGTACTAACAGCTAAAACATCTTTGGCCTGATCATGTTGGCCTTGATCTTTTTCGCGTGGCTCTAACCCGGTCCACCTAGCACCATTTACTGCGATGCTAATTCCCACTTCTAGCAGATGGTTTCGGTCATACCATCCGCGCAATTTGGGACCGACATATGCAATTTGTGGATTATTTTCCAAACCTTCAATTAAAAATTTGAGAGCAGTTCTACTTGGTGCGCAGTCATCGTGCAGAATCCAGATTAACTCTTCTTGTTCCCCGTCCAGAATTGGTTTGGTTCGGTCTAGGGCTAAGTCAATGGCATCGCCAAATCCAGCATCGCGCTCGCTCTTAATAACCGTTATTCCAGCGCCATCAATTAGTTTTACTGAATTATCAAGCGAGCCGTTATCAACTGCAACAATTCGATCAACAGGTCTAGTTTGCGAAAATATCGCCGCGATTGTTTCGGGCAACCAAGTTGCACCATCGTGTGAAACCAAGATTGCTGTAACAAAGAAGTTTTCAGCCACAGGCTAATCCTCTACTAGATTGACTAGTTTTAATTAATTTTAATTGACTAGAGAAAGAAATATCAGAATAAGCAGTTGGCTTAGGCCGAGCGACGCTTTAAGCGACGACGCTCACGCTCAGATAGGCCGCCCCAGATTCCAAAGCGCTCATCATTTGCCAGGGCATATTCCAAACATTCACCGCGAACATCGCAAGATAGGCAGACGCGCTTTGCTTCGCGGGTCGAGCCGCCCTTCTCAGGAAAGAATGCTTCTGGATCAGTCTGGGCGCAGAGTGCCCGTTCTTGCCAAGATAGTTCAACACCTTCATTACTTGCTAGCGCTGAAAGGCCGCCTTCAATTGAAACCGGGCGCGGATCGCTCATAAGTAAAACTCCCCAAAGCCATAGACCACTTCGAACAAGTGGTGCTTATGGGTTAATTACACGCTTGTAATCCCTCTTAGTCAAGTCCAGATCAGGGAAATATGAGAAGAAATCCGCAATAAAGTAGCGAAAAGGTGCGGAAATTGGTCAAAAACCAATTTTTCAGAAGATTTTTGAAAATATTTACGGGCAAATGTAGAAATTCTAGAAACCGAAGAAATTACCTTCAGCAATTACAGCCTCTGGTACTTGGAAGCCTTCGGCCACAAAACAGTTTTTGAGTTTGGCCCTAGAGCCAACTTGGGCGCTATCGCCGATTATCGATCCCTGCACTTCTGCCCCATCGCCAATCATCGCGCGCCGGCCAATAACACTCATCTCGCCAACTTGGGCGGTTGCACTAATCTTCGCGCCATCGAGAGCTAAAAACTCACCCGAGCATTTTGGAGTTGCCTGCGAATATACAGTTCCGGAAATCAAATCTTGCGAAGCCTTTAGAAGTGCTTGTGGCGTGCCGATATCTAGCCAATACGAGCGATCAATAAAACCAAAGACTCTGGCATGTCGAGCAAGTAATTTGGGGAAAGTCTCGCGCTCCACACTAACTACTTGGCCGTGGGGAATCTCTTCAATAATCGCGCGATTAAAAATATAGCAACCTGCGTTAATGATATTTGTTTTAGGCCGTTCCATCTTCTCGTTAAAAGCCGTAACGCGTCCATCTTTCGTTAATTCAACAGCGCCAAATGCGCGGGCATCAGCAACTTCGGTCAAATAGAGTGTTACATCAGCCGAATTCGCCTTATGTGCCTCAAATTGACCAGCCAAGTCATGGCCGCTTAGTACATCTCCATTAAAAATTGCGACCGGACCACTTCCCGTTAATTTGTCTGCCGCATTTCGGATTGCACCACCAGTTCCAAGTGCTTGTGTTTCAACGGCATAGCGCATCTTTATTCCAAACTTTGAGCCATCACCAAAATATGGTTCAAAGAGTTCAGCCTTAAAAGAAGTTGCCAGAACGATTTCAGTAATTCCAGCCTCGCGAGCTTTAACAATTTGGTGTTCGGTAAATGGAACACCGGCAACTTGGAGCATTGGCTTTGGAATTTTATGAGTGAGCGGTTGCAGGCGGGTGCCCATTCCGCCCACTAATAAAATCGCGCTCCGGTTCATATCTAAATAGCCATTAATTTCTTAGCTAGCTACTCTAGCTACTTAGCGAATTCTTTAAAGACCAGCCCAATTTGATCAGCGATTTCGGTGATAGTTCCCATGATTGAGAGCGTTTCATCTAGCGGCAGAATTGGAGATTCCTTTAGGCCAGCTCGATAGCAACGGACGAATTCGATCGCTTCTTCGCGCAGTCCGTGGCCGACATATTTCTTGTCAGAGCCACCAATTATTTGATCCTTGTGATCAATAACGCGGAATGTAGTTGGCGCATAGAACGTTCTATCAATTTCAATTCTGGCATCGCTTCCCACAATTAGCGCTCGATTAGGCGTTGCCGCAGAATTTGTCATGTTTAGCAGTGCATGAGCGCCAGTTGGGTACTCAAGAATCACTGACGTCTGGCCATCTACTCCAGTGAAACCTTTGGTACTTCTTGCGGTAACTCGCGAAGGAGTTCCGAGGACCATTGACGCAAATGAAATTGGATAGATTCCTAAATCAAATAGTGAACCGCCACCAAGTTCTGGCTTGAATAGACGAAATTCCGGATCCTTAACAAACCATTGACCATGATCAGCGCGGACTTGAATAATTTCACCAAGAACTCCAGATTTAATAATTTCACGAACTTGAATCATGTGCGGAAGGAATCTGGCCCACATTGCTTCCATCAACAATAAATTCTTGGCGCGGGCAGTTTCAACCATAGTTTTAGTCTCTTGAAAACTCATAGCAAATGGCTTCTCGCAGAGAACCGGCTTTCCAGCATTTAGCGCCATCAAGGTATCGCGCATATGCATCGGGTGATGTGTTGCAACATAAATTCCATCAACCTCTGGGTCGGCAACTAATTTTGCATAGGAATCGTGGCGATTTGGCATCGCGAAAAGATCAGCGAATTTATCGGCCTTCTCTTGCGATCTTGAACCGATTGCATGCGGACGTTGGTCTGGAAGACGCATCAAATCTCGTGCGAACTGTTCGGCAATACCACCGGCACCTAAGATTCCCCAGCGAAAAGTTTCGGTAGCCATTTTTCCTCCAGTTAGTTTCGATGCCAGTTGGGCACTGATGCCCAGTTGTGTTTGTGATGGGCTAACTCTAACGAGATTGACGAAATTTCCAAGATGCTTTTAGAACAATTTTCGTACCCTTGCATGTAACGAAGGGGAAAAGAAATCTGGCCCCATCCCGATTTATGGGATAGAGCCAGACTCGCTTACTGGTGATTATTTAGTGCTTATTCTTTCCTAATCTTGATGATTACCGCTGGCCTTCGCTAGAGCGCGTAGGACCTGGTAGCCAACAACAGCCATAAGAGTTCCATTAACGATTCCGTTAAATGAATACTTGCCATGGCTCCATGACATATCTGCAATACCTATTACTAGCGTTGTTGCAGCTATGAATAGGTTGATTGAGTTTCCGAAATTAACCTTATTCTCGATCCAGATCTTGGCACCAAGAACGCCGATCATTCCGTAGAGAATTACGCCGATTCCACCAAGCACGCCGGCTGGAGTTTCGCTCAAGACCGCACCGAATTTAGGTGAGAGTGAGAGCAATATGGCGCCTGCTGCTGCAACCCAATATGCGGCAGTTGAGTAAATCTTGGTCGCAGCCATTACGCCGATATTTTCAGCATAAGTAGTTGTTCCAGATCCGCCTCCGATGCCAGCAAGCGTTGTTGCTAGTCCATCAGCAAGAAGTGCTGATCCCATTTGATTATCAAGATCTTTTCCAGTCATTGATGCAACCGCTTTAACGTGTCCCACGTTTTCTGCGATAAGTACCAATACAACAGGGATGAAGAGCACGATTGCACTCATCTTAAATGTTGGAGTATTGAAGCTTGGCATTGCAAACCACTTGGCTGCATGTAGCCCAGCAGTATCGATATCGCCACGAATCATTGCGAAGGCGTAACCGACAACAAGTCCACCAAAGATGCTGATGCGATTTAGGAAGCCCTTTGTCATTGCGCCAATTAGTGCAACGGCAGCCAAAGTCACGATTGCAACTGTTGGTCCCTTTACAAAGTTGCCTTTTGCAGCGCCGGCCAAGTTAAGTCCGATGATCATAACGATCGAGCCGGTTACTACTGGAGGTAGAAGCCAGTTGATCCAACCGATTCCAACCGCGCGAACAATGAGGCCAACTACGGCAAGAATTACACCGGTTGCCACGATTCCGCCGAGTGCTACAGCCATTCCGCCATTTGTCATTGCTGCCGCGATTGGCGCAAGGAATGCAAATGAGGAACCAAGATAGCTAGGTACTTTGTTTTGTGTGATGATCAAAAAGAGAATTGTGCCAACACCTGAGAAAAATAGCGTTGTTGTTGGCGGGAAGCCGGTGATGATTGGTACTAAGAATGTTGCGCCAAACATCGCGCAGATGTGTTGAATTCCAACACCAATTGTTAGTGGCCAAGCCAAGCGCTCATCGGTCGAGACGACTTCGCCCGCTTTAATCGTTTTGCCATTTCCATGAAGTTTCCATGTAAGAAGCGACATTGATTCCTCCCTTATTGCCTTTAGATATGTCGGTAGACATACTTTTAAATGAGGGGAAGCTTAAAAAAAGGGTAAGGGCTTACTTAGTAGTAATTTGGTTACACCACTCGAATTACCAGGTGTATTTTCATTAACTTGGTGGGATTTCAAAGGAAATACGCTCATAAGCGTAAATTCCAGGGCTATTTATTCTTTTTAGGGTTCTTATTTTCCAATTCATTGATTAACTTAAATTGGCCATCACCAAGTTGGCCCTGGCTGGCATATAACTCAAGTTTTTCGCGCGTATCTGCAATATCAAGGTTGCGCATAGTTAATTGGCCAATGCGATCTTCTGGGCCAAAGGCAGCGCCTTGCGTGCGCTCCATGGACAACTTATCTGGGTGATAACTAAATGCTGGGCCAGTTGTATTAATAATTGAAAAATCATCACCGCGGCGCAACCGAATCGTTACTTCTCCGGTTACAGCGGATGCGACCCAACGTTGCAATGATTCACGAAGCATGAGCGATTGTGGATCAAGCCAACGTCCCTCGTATAACAATCGACCAAGGCGACGACCTTCGGCATGATAATTTGCGATCGTATCTTCGTTATGAATTGCGCTAATTAGGCGCTCGTATGCAATAAACAAGAGAGCCAGTCCGGGTGCTTCATAAATTCCCCGGCTCTTTGCTTCAATAATTCTATTTTCGATCTGATCTGACATGCCAATTCCATGGCGACCACCAATTGCATTTGCCTCGTTCATAAGAGCAACTGCATCAAGTGCTTTTCCATTGATTGAGACTGGACGACCCCGAACAAATTCAATCTTCACGTCTTCAGTCTTTATATCAACCTTAGGGTCCCAAAATGCAACGCCCATGATTGGTTCAACTAGCTCGACAGAAGTATCGAGATGTTCCAAGCGTTTTGCTTCGTGGGTTGCACCTAAAATATTTGCATCAGTCGAGTATGCCTTCTCGGTTGAATCGCGATACGGCAAATTGTGGGCGACGAGCCATTCGGACATTTCTTTGCGTCCGCCGAGTTCGGTAACAAAATCCTTGTCGAGCCAAGGCTTATAGATTCGCAAATTTGGATTAGCGAGCAAGCCATAACGGTAGAAACGCTCGATGTCATTGCCTTTGTAGGTTGAGCCATCGCCCCAAATTGAAACGTCATCCTCAAGCATCGCGCGCACCAGCATCGTGCCGGTAACAGCGCGACCCAGTGGCGTTGTATTGAAATATGTTTTACCGCCTGAGCGGATATGGAAAGCACCGCAAGCGATTGCTGCGAAACCTTCTTCGACTAGCGCTTGCTTACAATCAATTAATCGAGCACCTTCGGCGCCATATTCTTTTGCGCGATTTGGTACAGATGCAATATCTGGTTCGTCGTATTGGCCAATGTCGGCGGTGTAAGTAAAAGGAATTGCACCATGCTCGCGCATCCAAGCAACCGCCACAGAAGTATCAAGCCCACCAGAGAAGGCAATGCCCACTCGTTCCCCTTTGGGGAGGCTCGCTAAGACTTTAGACATGTGCAAAGTCTAAGGGCTTCTGATGTGTGCTTCTCCCACATCTTCAGACCCTTATATGCCCTTATGCGCCCTTATGCGCCCTTATGCGCCCTTATGCGAAATGTCTAAAGCGCTCGCTTCCCCCCGTCGGGGAAAAGTCGGTACTACATCAAATTGCATCAAAGAAGTGTGGCTAATAGATATTTCTGAAGTGACGTTAGTTGGGGTTCGAGGCCGGCAAGATCAAACGATGTGCCGTCAGCATTTAAAAATCTAGAAAGACGAATTAACTCGTTGTCTGATGTAACGTCACTTAAGGAAGACAAATAGGATGCTAGTTGTTGAAAACTGAAACGCATGGAGTTTTCGTAAATTCTGTTTAGTTCAAAATCATTCTTATTGGAACTATTTTGCTTAGAGCTATTTTGCATAAGCTCCAGAGTCCTAAAGATAAGTTTGATTTCCGCCAAAGATTTATCTTGGAGAAATTCCTTAGATTTATTCATCTCTCATACCTGCTAATGCCAGTGGCTTTTGCGTTGCGGATTTAATATCAGAAAGTAATTCATCGAGGGCAAATACTTCAGATTGATTACTCATAGGTTTATTATGCCAAACTTACTGAAAATTCATAACCGTCTCTTAAGTTATACACAACGAAATAAATAAATTAAAATTTAACAAATCTGATGTCAGTGCCACCTGACACTATCCTCACATGAACACAGATCAGCACAGTTCCGCCGAGACCGCTGAATCTGATTTCATGACTGACTCTGTGGCTTCCCATGTCGCATCACTTCTACACTCCCCTGCCGGCATCGAAGTTTTGTCAGCCCTGGTGGGAATTGACCCAATGGAGCTAACAAGAAGTGGGCGAGTCGATTTTCTAAGCGCTCTAGAAAAACAATCGGGTTGGCTGCAATCTCTCATGCAACGCGCGATCGTTGCCGTCGCGGGAAGTGAGCCCACTAAGTCGGAGTCAAGATATTCAAATGTTGACGATGCAAATCGTGAGGAAGTTGGGGCTGCGCTGCGGATGTCTGGGAACACTGCGCAATATCGGATCGATGTTGCACGAACACTCACCGCACACCTACCTGAAACCTGTAATGCCTTGGCGACTGGTGAGATTTCCGCGGCCCATGCAACTGCAATCGCCCGGGAAAGTGCAAACATCATTGCGAGCGGCGCTAGCGTCGAGATGATTCAAAAATTGGAATCCAGCGCCATTGCACATGCGGAATTTCACACCCCTGCCCAAGTTACTAATCAATTGCGGTCTGCAATTGCCAAACTTGCTCCTGAAGAATTTGCCGAAGCCGCGAGAAGCGCCCAAGATTCAAGGCGAGTTAGTTACTTTCCAGAACAAGATGGCATGGCAACAATAGTTGCATTTTTACCAGCTGCCGATGCTCAGACTGTGCTTCTCGCTATAGATAAATTGGCTCGAATTTCATCTGGTGAAGTACGTGAATCAAACCGGGATGCAAACAAGATGGCTAGATTTACAAAACTTGCAAGTGACTTTGCGCAAGTTCGCCCGCTAAATTCATTAGACGCTTTCCGGGCTGATGCGTTAACACAATTTGCCAGTACTTACTTGGCAACATCAGGTGAAACCAACTTAAAGCACCGCCGACCAATAACTCTTAACCTAACGCTTGATCTACCAACACTTCTTGGCTTCGAAAATAACCCAGGGCAATTAACCGGTTACGGCCCGATCCCTGCTGAGATTGCTCGTGAATTAGCAGCCGATGCTAAGTGGCGCAAATTTATTACTCATCCCGAAAGTGGAAATCTTTTGGACTATGGACGTGAAAGTTATGATCCGCCGCAAATTCTCAAAGACTTTTTACTCGCGCGCGACAGAACTTGTAGATTTCCTGGTTGTCGTGCTCCTGGGCACCTTGCAGATATTGATCATGCAATTGCCTGGGATAAAGGTGGGCAAACTAATACCGAAAATATGGGACTGCTTTGCCGCAGACACCACAGAATGAAGACTCATGGTGATTGGAAATTAGAAAGCTTTCCAGATGGTTCTTGCAGATGGATTTCTCCTGCTGGCAAAGAATACTTTGTGCCAGCTAGGCCAATGAATGGTGTTGCTTAATCAAAGCAAGCTTTGTTACTCGCTCACTTGTCGTGGAGGTTTCGCGTTAAAGAGTTCAACCTCCTCTTCGCGTTCGCGATAATCAAAGCAAGCTTTGTTACTCGCTCACTTGTCGTGGAGGTGCCGGGAATCGAACCCGGGTCCTCTAGCACTAAGACAGGGCTTCTACGGGCGTAGTGTTCTATTCGTTTTCTCAGTCCTGACTCTCACAAACACATGTAGTCAACGAACTCAGTTACAGATTGGTTTCCCCAATGGCGTCTGTAACACCATCATCAGGTAGAGCTCTCTAGCGACGCTAGCATCCAAGTCGAGAGCAACCTTGGGCTAACGGATTCACTTAGATCGCTTAGGCAGCGATAGCGAAATCAGCGGCAGTTGTACTGGCGCTTAGTTTTTTGCCAGGGTTTTTGGTTTACGAGATCATCCCGGCTTCCTCGGCCCGCTTCACCTGACTCAACATCTAAAGTCGAGACCGTTCACCCCCATGGGTGTGAAGCATTTTATTCTTCTATATTTAGTTTTTTTTCGGTGCTCGTTTTTCAAATGAAAAATAAGCAGTGCCTTATTGTAAGACACCTTTGAGGGAATAAGTAATCCCCGATCAAGAAGGCACAAGAAGCCAGAAGAAGCCAGAAGAAGCCAGAAGAAGCCAGAAGATGCCAGAAGATGCCAGAAGAAATCACAATCAGCCTATAATTTCGGCATGGCTCAAGTTGAAGTAAGCGGAAAGTCAGTTACTTTGCGTTTATCCAAGCTGGAAACAATCTTCGCAATTCATGCGTCACCTGTTGCTCAAATCGATCATATTTTGGCAATAACTCCAGTTAAGAATTTTTGGAAGAGATTAATGATTGGCGGCCTTAGGTTTGGCACTGCGATTCCATTTATCGTCGCACTTGGCACATTTTGGTGGTTTGACTCAAAGAGTTTTATTGCAGTCTACAAAAATGAACCAGGCTTTTTGATCGCATTTAAAGATGGAAAGTACTCATCTTGGAAGTTATCAACGTCGGAGATACCAGCGGAATTAAAGAAATACTTGGTTCTCAGTTAATCTCTAGATTTGCCTGACGTCCTGCGAGAAAGCTCACGAGTAATCTCTCGGTTTGCTTGTTGCTCCATAAGCGTTGCCCGCTTATCGTGGGCCTTCTTACCTTTCGCGACAGCAAGTTCGATCTTTGCTTTGCCATCTTTAAAATAAATCGACAGCGGAACAAGAGTCAAACCACCCTGCTTTGTGATTGCATTTAATTTATCAATCTCTTTTTTATGGATTAGTAATTTTCGCTCGCGCCTTGGTGTGTGGTTATTCCAGGTGCCCTCGGTGTATTCCGGAATATGAACTCCGCTAAGCCAAAGCTCACCATTTGTAACCATGGCGAAGCCATCTATAAGTGAAGCTCGGCCAGCACGAAGTGATTTAACTTCAGTTCCCGTTAAAACTATTCCGCACTCAAAAACGTCCTCGATAAAGTAGTCATGACGAGCGGCTTTGTTCTGCGCAATAAGTTTGCGTCCTACCTCTTTAACCATCGTGACCACCTCCTCTATTTATGAGAGCTCTATAAAGATCTAATAGCCAAGGGTACTTGGAGTGATGGGAGTAAGTTTACAAATAACCTTTTTTTGAAGATAACTTACTTATTTGATGCGGAACTTTGGCCAAGTGTTGCTAAGCCACCGAGAACTTGAACGGCCTTAGTCAGAACTTGATTATCGGGAACCAAAAGATCTGGGCTAATTCCGACCTGATCAATAATACGTCCAGAAGGTGTTCGATAGCGGCCGACAGTTATTTCTAACTTTGAAGCATCTGAAAGTTCAATAATTTCTTGAACAGTTCCTTTGCCATAACTCTTCTCACCAATAATTACCGCACGGTTACGATCTTGGAATGCACCACTGAGAACTTCTGCTGCACTTGCCGTTGATCTATTAATGAGAACTGTGACAGGGGCTGAATCCGGATTGGCATTTGTTGATTGCAGAACTACGTCAGAGTCACCCTTTCGAGAATAGGAAACTACAGTCCCTTCATCTAAAAATTGTGAAGCTACGTTCACTGCTTCTTGAATTAACCCACCTGGATTATCTCGAAGATCGATAACCACCCCACTCTTATGTGGGTATTTTGAAAGTGCCAAGGCGACGTCACTTGAGGTACTAGAACTAAATGATGAAATTTGAATGAAGACAATGTTTGGTGCAATTTGGCTGGCAACGACGTCGCCATTTAAGACTGCAGCGCGTTGGACACTAACTCGATATGGTTTTTGATTTCTTTCAAGTTGCATTATTACCGGTGTATTTGGGGCGCCACGTAATGAAGCCACGGCAGTTGCTATCGAAGCACCATCCATTGAGGCACCATTAACTTCAACAAGTGAATCTAAAACCTTGATTCCAACTTCGGCTGCTGGTGAATGTGGTTGCACGCTAGAAACCTCTAGAACACCTGACGTGTTCTTTCGAAGCCAAATACCGATTCCGCTATAGCGGCCTTGCAGTTTCTGGTTTAAATATTGCACCGATTTACCAGGGAAATAGTTTGCCCATTGATCGCCGGTGGCTTTTAGGACTGCTTCAATCGCCGCGCGTTCAAGGACGCCTTTTGCTGGGGCACGGGTATCTCTCTTTAATACATTGCTAATTGTTTCATCGACTGTTGAATTGTGTCGATGCTGACCCACATAATCGCCAACGGCGAAAGTTAAGATCAACAGCAATGAAAAGATTGCAGCGCTTGAATTAACACTTGAGTTTCGCCATGCGCTTATTAGCGACTTGATCTTGGCGAGCATTGACCAATTCTCCACGTTCGACCCTATGTTGGCAAAGTCAGCGTGTAAGCCTCATTAAAATTGTTGAATATTATTGAATATTGGGTGAGGCAACGCTTATATGCGAGTTAAACCTGTAAATACTTACGAAGCGTAAGTATTGACGCTGTAGTTGAAACTACAAATCCTGTTAGCAAAAGAAGGCTTGATGCTACCCAGACATCGGACCACTTAAAGAATTGTGTGAAACTCAAGAGCGGGGCAACCTTTGCATCAATTAATAATTTAAAGAGGGATAACAACCCAGTCGAAACAATCCAACCAACAATCGCGGAGAAGACACCTTCTAATAAGAAGGGTAATTGGATTGAGAATGAGGAAGCGCCAACAAGCTTCATTACGCCAGTTTCACGCCGTCGGTTGAAGGCGGCAATACGTAAGGTATTGCTAATTAATAGCGCTGCGGTAAGCACACTTGCTAATCCAATTGCGAGTGCACCATCACGAAGGACACCAAGCAATTTAAAGAATTTTTCCAAAATGGTTCTCTGGTCCTGAACTGAATCAACACCTGGACGCCCGGAGAAAGCGCTTTGAATTACAGCAAAGTTTGTCGGGTCTTTTAATTTGACTCTAAAAGATTCTGGAAGTTGATCTTGCGTAACATTCTGCGCGATTGCAGATCCTTTAAAGCGTTCTTGGAAGTGAACAAAGGCTTGTGATTGTGACTCGTAATAAACTTTTGCGACAGCTGGAAGGGCTTGAATATCTGATTCAATTGAGGTGCGCTGCGCTGGAGTTACCGGCCCACTCGCGCAAGATGCAGATTCCGATAGCGAACCACAGAGGAAGACCGAAACTTCGATCTTGTCATACCAATAATCTTTCATCACGCGAACTTGGGAATTGGCGAGCAAACCAATACCAAGCAGTGTCAAGGAGATTGCTACGGTAATCATCACCGCAAATGTCATAGTTAAATTCCGACGAAGTCCAATACGAACTTCACTAAATAAGAATCCTGCTCGCATCTATCTGCTCCCCGTTATCCCGCATACCCATATACGCCGCGAACTTGATCGCGAATTACATGGCCATTTTCGAGTTCAATTACGCGTTTGCGCATTGAGTCAACAATCTTAGAATCGTGGGTAGCCATGACAACTGTTGTGCCTTCGCGATTAATCCGATCAAGAAGTTTCATGATTCCAACACTTGTCGCTGGGTCTAGGTTTCCGGTTGGTTCATCTGCGATCAAAATTGCCGGCCGGCTCACATAAGCACGTGCGATTGCAACGCGTTGTTGTTCGCCGCCAGAAAGCTCAGAAGGTTTGCGATCTGTCTTCTCTTCTAGCCCAACAAGTTCCAAAACTTCTGGTACTTCACGATCAATCTCTTTTTGTGAATAACCGAGCACATGCAATGTGAAGGCCACATTTTCAGATACGGTTTTATTTGGCAATAAGCGGAAATCTTGAAAAACAGTTCCTACTTGTCGGCGAAGTTCCGGAATCTTATGCGCCGCTAGGGTGTTAAGTTCTTTGCCAGCCACAACAATATTTCCTGATGTTGGCCGATCTTCGCGAAGAACCAAACGAAGGAAGGTTGATTTACCAGAACCAGATAGGCCAACCAAGAAGACGAACTCGCCTTTTAGGATTTCAAGGTCGACTGAATCGAGTGCTGCGTGTTCTTGCTTTGGGTAGATCTTTGTTACGTTCTCAAACCGAATCACATCTACCTCCTTTACTTCTTCATAACTAAATCATGCGTTACATGTGGCCGCCGTAGAGCGACCGCCCTGCAACCAATCTAGTTGACTATGGATTAACTATGGATTGGCTATGGTTGGAAGTTTAGAGAGGGCAGGCGTAATTCAACGCGAAATACGCGCAAAAAAACCTGAGAGATTCGGGCAATTTAGAAGATTTTTTGGAGATTTAAGCGTGACGTGATTTATCGAACAATTTTCAGAACTTTAATCTCGGCGTTTGCGCCACTTGATGCCAGCTTCAAGAAATCCGTCGATCTCGCCATCTAGAACCGCGGATGGATTACCAACTTCAAAATCTGTTCTTAGATCCTTAACCATTTGATAAGGAGCAAGTACATATGAACGCATTTGATTTCCCCATGATCCGGAGTTATCGCCCTTAAGCGCATCTAACTTGGCTCGCTCTTCTTGGCGGCGGCGCTCTAATAACTTGGATTGCAGCACTGCCATTGCGGTCGCTTTATTTTGGATTTGGGAACGTTCATTCTGGCAAGAGACAACGATTCCGCTCGCTAAGTGCGTAATGCGAACTGCAGAATCCGTTGTGTTTACACCTTGTCCGCCCGGGCCAGATGAGCGATAAACATCAACTCTTATCTCTTTTTCATCGATAACAATATGATCACTTTGTTCGACCACGGGAACAACTTCTACGCCAGCAAAGGAAGTATGGCGACGAGATTGCGAATCAAATGGTGAAATTCGTACCAAGCGATGAGTCCCTTGTTCCACTGAAAGTGTTCCGTAGGCATAAGGGGTGCTCACTCGAAATGTAGTTGATTTAATTCCAGCTTCTTCTGCATATGAAGTTTCAAGGACATCCACTTTAAAATTATGACGCTCGCAATAGCGAAGATACATCCGCATCAACATCTGTGCCCAGTCGGCGGCCTCTACACCACCAGCTTCAGATCTAATTGTTATTAAGCAGTCGCGATCATCATATTCACCACTAAGAAGTGTTTGAACTTCTAGTTCGCGAATCGCTTTTGTCACATCATCAAGCTCGGCCCCAGCATCAGCCAGCGCTGATGAATCCTTTTCTTCTTGTGCAAGTTCTAAGAGAAGTGGAACATCTTCAAGGCGACGGCGGATTGTGTTCGACTTATTTATTGTTGCCGAGACTCGCGAAAGTTTGCTTGTTACTATTTGAGCCTTTTCTGGATCATCCCAAAGGTTTGGTGCACTTGCTTCGGCTTCCAAGGTTGCAAAATCTGCATGAAGTTTGGGGAGATTTAGTACTTGTTCAATTGCGGATAGCGTCACTCTAAGTTGAGATACCTCTTCAAGGTATTCGCGCGCTGCCATGGGATAAGGGTAATGGCAATCATTTAACGATGGAACCGGCGCCGACAGTGGCAACAACGCTTATTCTCGGTCCGGTGATCTGGGAGAGCAATGGAAAATTTACAAGTGGCAAGACTGATGAGTGCAGGGTTACCGACATCTGATCAGATTCACATCGCCAGCTAGAGATATCGATTACTGCATCCCTAAGAGTTCTTTGCATAATTTCGTTTTGAATGATTGTCCTTGCAGCAGTGCAATCTAACGGAACTCTGCGTCCGCTGCTAAGCGCGCCCTCTTGATAATACCGAGCCAAATCGATGGCATGAGCCGCAGGGCCTAAAGCTGCCTCACCAATCTGAATTAATTCACGCTTAGCCAAATATGTATCAGAAATATCGAGAATACCAATTGAAAGCGTTAGGACCAGGAGAAAAAGTCCAGATATTAATACGGAGAGTGAGCCATTTTCCGAATCAAAGTTGAAAAATTTCCAGATTGACTCCTGAAGGCTTCGTTTTACTTCAATTACTTTGCTGCGCATATTAATTCCTTTCCACCCAATAACTTCTTGATCGCATATCAACTGCTTCGCCACGCATCAACTGCTTCGCCACGCATCAACACTTTCTATCACGCTAGCGGAAGCCGCCCTCTTCGAATCAAGTGAATCAATACGCACTGAAACTTGAATTTTTCCACCTGGTGTCAAGCAAGGCGTTCGTGAACACCAGATATTTATAGCGGGCGGAATGGCTATTTTATCCTTGAGAAAAATGCTATCTGCAAAAGTTTGGGTAACAACAGAAATTCGATCAGCAACTAAATTCTGAGAAGGGCTAGTTACATAAACTCTTGCAACTTGCCTCGCATAATTTCTCGCGTCAAATTGAATTTGTGAAGTTTGGCTCACGGTCGTCAAGTAGATAGCAAGTGGAATAAAGAGAGGAAGTGCAAGTATGACAAATTCAACTATCGCGCTTCCCTCTTCATTCTCTACTAAATTGCTCTTACGAAAAAGGTGACTATAAATAATATTTCTCTTACTTGTGAAGCTAGGAATTTTCATCAATAACAATTCCGGTTGCATTGAATTTGTCATTCGATGCTAGCAGTGGCGTCAGTAGTGGTATTTTGTGGGTTTGCGAGAGTGTTAATACTGCTCCACCGCCTGGTAGTTGAACTCGAGAACTTTTTGAACCCATTAGCGAAGTCGGTGGGTTAAGCGGTGCTAAGAACTGGCCATCGGTGTATAGCCCGGTTCGTGAAATCTGACTTTGTGCAAAATCCCCGCCAATTGTTCGTCCCATTACAGATGCTGCTATCTGCAGAACGCTCAGAAAAAGAATCATGAGCGGAATCAAGACAAGCGCGCTCTCAACATTCCCAGATTCATTTCGGCGCAGCCAAAGAAATTTCTTGAACCAGCGATAATTAACCATCACCGAATTGAAACTATTCTTGCCTAACAAATTAGTTCTGACAGGACGATGAGAAAAATCCATCACCGAATAGAATTCATATTGTCGAGCGAATTTCGAAGAATTGAACTTAGGCGTGGTTGGGCAACGGTCCAAATACCAGTAACTAGTCCCGTTGTCATGAGAACAACCAGGACCCAACCGGGCACGTCACCTTTTTCTCCGTATGCCAACTCGGCGAAACGCTGCGCCCGCGCGCTCCAAGCTTCGTTAATCTTCTTGACAATCTTGCTTCTAATTAAATTTCGATGAATAAGAGAGTAAAAAAGCAAACTGAACTTAAGGTTGGAAACCGGCTTTTTGAACATTTTTTCTCCTTTTGCGGACGTATGAAAAGATCTTGCCTAGATCCTTCTATTTTTCGAACTTCAATCTAAATCCAGATCAACGTCGTGTTAATAACTTCCGACTGTTAATAACTCTAGATTTATCCAATGCTTTGTCCCAGCGATAGGTAAGAGGGCCAAAGTGCGAACAGGACAGAGATAGGAAGAATTAGAAAGATGACTGGAACCATCAACGCAATCTCCGCGCGTCCAGCTGCGGTGAGAAGCGCAGCATGATGCTGCTGGCGAACTTCCTCGACTTGTCGCACAAGCACTTCAGAAAGCGGTGAACCGCGTTCGATCGCCAAAATTAGCGTGTCGCAAAATCTCCTTATGATGCTGGATTTTGTACCGGCTCCCATAATTTCTAAACTTTGCGATAAATTCAAACCAGATTGCAATCCGATTACTACTTTTTGAAAATCTTTTGCCAACTCGCCTTGGGCTCTTGCAGCAAGCCGTTCGAAAGAAGTTGATGGGCTCTCGCCAGCGGAGACCAAGACTGTGAAAAGTTCAATAAGGGATGGGAACTCATTATCAATTTGCACTATTCGACGCTTTTCGATTCTGCTTAAATCTTCTTTCTCCCAAAATAGATAACTGCCCACAAGGATCGCTAAGACGAAAATCGTTGAAAATCTTGCCCCAATAATTACAAGCAGCGCTCCAAAAAAAGTCGAGGCTATTAATACTCGCTTCCGGCGCACTGCGCTCAACTTCATTTGCGAAGAAATAGCCTGTGCTGGTCCCTTGTGCAATTGATCGCGCCGAAACGCTTCATGAAATCCTCTTAATGGATTCTGAGTTTCTTGAACCAAAATGTATACGGCAACGGAAATTAATGGTGATAGAAAGAGGAGGGAGAGCGAGAAAGGAGTCATTTGAAGACCCTTGGAACAGTTTTGAGAGTTCCTACTTTATTCATCCAAAAATAGGCCACCAGCGTTAGCCCAGCGCCAGCTAATAAAACAGTTAATCCCGAGCCACTTGAATATGCAGAGACAGTGTTCGGCTGCGAGGCAAGTAGAAGCAATAGGACCCAAGGCGCTACTGCGGCTAAAGCTGCTGAATTCTTTACCCAACTATGTTTCGCAGTTATTTCATTCCTAAGAGCAATATCGGCGCGGATAAAATTTGAGAGCGTTCGAAGTGTGAGTGCGGTATCTCGCCCACCCGAGCTCCTCGCAAAGTCTAAGACCTCACAAACTTGATCGGCTGTACTCTCATTGAAACTTTCCCTAATTATTTCAAGTGCCGAACTAAAAGTGGCACCATCGCGAAGGCGCAGCGCAAATAATGTAAAAATTGATTTCGTGCGATCCGGGCCGCGCTTACCCAAGTTTGCGATGGTTTCTGCGAGTGCTAGCCCAGAATGTAAACCAGAAATCAGGTTATCTAAAATTTCCGGCCAAAGGCTTTGTAATTCCAATTTTCTTGCTTCTGCCTTTCGAGCAAGAAGTGCCACTGGAATGCCAACGCAAACTATTCCAACGGGTATTCCGATAGAGATTGATCCGGTAATAATCGTCGCAACAAATAGCCCCACAAAAAAGGCGGCGATATAGATGCTAATTTTTGTTTTCATAATGCTAGCGAACTCGAGAAGTAAAAAGTAGTTCGGGATCGATCAGGCCCTTTTCGTAATGATTACTACTTTCTGAATTTTCTGCGCCGATAAACCTATATAGCATCTCTAGTTCAATCCGTTCTGCTTCAATCCGACCAGTTACATGTGCGATCTCAAGAATCCTGCGCACACCATCACTTGCAATCGAAACATGGACAACCAAATCAATTGCGGCTGCAACAACTGGTGTGATAAACCTGTGGGAGATATTTTCGCCAGCGAGCAACGGAAGAGTTTGTAGTTTTGCAATTGCATCCCGTGCTGAGTTTGCGTGGATGGTTGCCATTCCAGGCAGACCCGAGTTGAGGGCTATAAGTAAATCCAGAGATTCCGCTTCTCGAATTTCGCCAACAATTATTTGAGATGGGCGCATCCGGAGCGCTTCCTTTATTAAGCGGCGAAGTGGAATTTCACCATCGCCTTGCAAATTTGCGGGCCGAGTTTGCATCGCAACCCAGTCCGGTAATTTTGGCTTTAATTCAAAGACTTCTTCGATTGTTATGACTCTACTCTTGAGTGGAACTGCGCTTACAAGCGCATTTAAAAGCGTTGTTTTCCCGGCTTGCGTCGATCCGCTCACCAAAATATTCATTCCGCTTTCCACACAGCGAGTTAGGTACTTTGAAATTTCGATTGACATAACATTTAGTGAAGCTAGTTGTGTAAGTGACTTGCCACGGACCAAGTGCTTTCTAATGTTTACTGCCCAATGCTGTGCAGTTATTTCCGGTATCGCCACGTGCAACCGACTGCCATCTGGAAGCCTGGCATCCACGAATGGGTGGGATAGATCTAGTCTGCGTCCACCCCACATCAGCAACCTCTCTACGATATTTCGTACTTCATCAGCAGAAAGCGTCGTGTTTGTTAATTCACTTACGCCGCTTTTGGCGACAAATATCCGATTTGGTGAGTTAACCCAAACTTCTTCTATCGCTGGGTCATCCATCAGATGCTGAAGTTTTCCAAAAACCGAAGGGGTTTGATCCGGGCCGGAAGATTCAATAGTGCGCGCATTAACTTCAACTTTTTCCACGTGCTGATCAAACCTCAAGTTACTAAATTGGGTTTTGCTTATCCACTAAGTTCGAGTTTGGAAGCACTAAAAAACACATAGAGTTATTTCGTTGGCTTTTTAAAGTAACCTTCATCAACTTCACTAACCCAACTTCCCATAGTTGTTAGTTCCGGCCTAGAAAATAGCTGTACTTCTAAGGTCAAAATTTGGTTCGGAATTTCTACTTGTACTTCGGCCATAAATCGCCGCGCTGCAATCTCTGCGCTGGCCAAATCGCTATGCAAGCAGATCCAAAAGCCCGCCACTGCCATTCGACTAAAAAAATCACCACCTCGAAGTGATTTGGAGATAGCTCTGGCGCCAGCTAATAACTCGCGTTCCATCTCGCTCCGGATATTTAATAACTGGGTCTCGGCAACAATTTTCCCAGGAACTGTTCGAGGCTTTTTGGTTGCTACTGGTTCACAAAATTTAATTGTCACGATTGTTAGTGGTTCTGGTTTCCGGTTTGCAATACTTACTGCTCGGCGTAAGTTTTGGATAAAAACTGATGGCGCATTTGAACCGGTAAGCGAATCTGAAATTCCGTTATTTGCAAACTCAAGACCAGCTTTAGCCGAATCACTCCAATTTCTTGGCTCAATAAAATGGTTCACTTGTAGTTTGCTGGAACTGTTAACTTCGTCAAAGTTAGGCACCTTTGCAGGTTATTCCTTTTGTCTTGCCTTAAATAGAGGCTACCTCTCAAGGATTGTTTCACCGGAGTAATTTGAAAATCAAAGCGCAAAACTCTTTTGAGCGTGATGGGGACTTAGGTTTTCAACCGAAGTAAAGTATTCTCGGTGCACTATTAAAAGTGAATCACCAGCAATGCGCTATTGGAGGTTTAATCTTGAAGAACCAATCCCGCTTTGAGCAAATCCGCAATGCCGCGATTTGGCTTCTCAGACTGGAATCTCTCGTTCTCTTTGGGCTTGTTCTTTATCTTGGTATTGCTGCGCTGACTTCCACGGTTTCGGCACCAGGTGCTTTAATCGGTGAAATGATTTTTGGGCTACTTGGATCGGTTGGGCTATTTATTTGTGCACGTGAGTTTGCCAAGGCAAGTGCGCGCGGGCGAGCGCCAGCGGTTCTCGCTAACTTAATTGCCCTCGGAGTCTCCTATTTCATGATCACCGGAAAATTATTAGTTGTGGGAATTCCCCTTGCGATCCTCGCTTTGGTTACTTTTATGGCAGCGCTCTTTGGATATCGCGAATAGTTGAGCTAGCGGCTCGGTCTTGGAGAGCATCTGGGTAGTTCCAACGAATATCCAACGAATATTGCGCTCCGCATCACATAATCCACTCGCATATGGGAATAGTCCAGGCTCGCAAGCCCTATTAGACTTAGGTCGTAATCGTTGCAACAGAATGGGCAACAGTATTGATCGTTTCTAGGAATTAGGAGCATCGCAAGTGTCAGCTACGGGAGCTAATACACCAGCGAATCACTTCGGCGGATCATTTGGTCCAAACGAGTGGCTCGTCGATGAGATGTATGAGCGCTTCCAAAAAGATCCCAGTTCAGTTGATAAATCCTGGTGGGAATTCTTTGCTGATTACACACCAGCTGGTTCTGCGCCAACAAATAATATTCCGCCATTAAGTAGCGCACCAAAGGGTGGCACACCACCAATTCCAAAATCAGCAGCCAATTCAACAAGTGCAACTAGCGCAAATATTTCGGCTCCTGCTGCGCCAACTCAAGTTGCTGCTCCTGCGCCAGTCGTACCACCTGTTGCTGCTGCACCTGTTGCTTCTGCACCTGTTGCTGCTGCACCTGTTGCTTCTGCACCTGTTGCTGCTGCACCTGTTGCTGCTAATACCCAAATTACGAAACCAACACCAACGCCAGCAGACCCAGTCGTTAAGCCGATTCCAACACTTGTTACTCCTGGCGCGGCAACTCTCGAACCAATTCGCGGAGTTAGCGCTCGCGTTGTTCAAAGCATGGAAGCTTCGTTATCAGTACCAACTGCAACAAGTGTGCGAGCAATTCCAGCAAAATTGATGATCGATAACCGAACTGTAATTAACAATAATCTTAAGCGTGGCCGTGGTGGAAAGGTTTCCTTTACCCACATCATCGGTTACGCAATGATAAAAGCGATGCGCCAGATGCCAGAGATGAATGCTTTTTATGGCGAGATTGATGGCAAGCCAGCAATTGGAAAACCAGAACATATCAATTTAGGAATTGCGATTGATTTAGCAAAGCCCGATGGCTCACGGCAACTGCTTGTCCCATCCATCAAGGGCTGTGAAGAATTAGATTTCGCACAATTTTGGGCTTCATATGAAGACACGGTTCGCAAGGCACGAGGCGGCACATTAACCGTTGAAGATTTCGCTGGCACAACTGTTTCACTGACAAACCCCGGAACAATCGGCACCGTTCACTCGGTTCCAAGATTGGTTCAAGGCCAGGGCTTAATTCTCGGCGTTGGCGCAATGGATTACCCAGCTGAATTCCATGGCGCAAATAAAGAAACATTGGCAAACCTTGCAATAAGTAAAGTCATAACTCTTACCAGCACTTATGACCATCGCATTATTCAAGGCGCACAATCTGGCGACTTCCTGCGCCGCATTCATGAAATTTTGCTTGGTGAAGGTGGTTTCTACGACGAGATCTTCGCAGCGCTTCGCATTCCTTACGTTCCAATTCGTTGGATGGTTGATGTTCAATCACCAAGCAACGCGCAGGTTGGTAAGAGCGAGAGCATTAAGGAACTAATCCACGCTTATCGCACCACTGGTCACTTAATGGCAGATATTGATCCACTCGAATATCACCAACGCAGCCACCCAGATTTAGATGTTGCAACACACGGTTTAACGCTTTGGGATCTTGATCGCGAATTCCCAACCGGCGGTTTTGGTGGAAAGCCAGTAATGAAACTTCGCAAGATTCTAGGAATTCTGCGCGACTCATACTGTCGAACAATTGGCGTTGAATATATGTATATCGAGAATCCAGCAGAGCGTGAATGGATTCAACAACACGTAGAAGTCGGTGCACCTAGAACTCCACGCGAAGAACAACTTCGCATCTTGCGCAAATTAAATAGCGCCGAAGCCTTCGAAGCATTTCTCCAAACTAAATATGTGGGGCAAAAGCGCTTCTCACTTGAGGGCGGAGAATCAGTAATTCCATTGCTAGATGTGATTATCTCGGCTGCTGCCGATAGTTCACTCGAAGAAGTTTGTATTGGTATGCCACACCGCGGCCGCTTAAACGTTCTGGCAAATATTGCTGGTAAATCCCAAGGACAGATCTTCCAAGAATTTGAAGGCCACTACACCGAGAACCAAGTGCAAGGCTCTGGCGATGTGAAGTATCACCTCGGAACTTCTAGCGTCTTCACGGCCGAATCTGGTGCCACAACAAAGATTTATCTAGCTGCAAACCCTTCACACCTAGAAGCAGTTAACCCAGTTCTTGAAGGTATTGCCCGCGCCAAGCAAGATAAGTTAAATATCAAAGAGATTTACACCGTACTACCAATCTTGATGCACGGTGATGCTGCATTTGCTGGACAGGGCGTAGTCGCTGAAACGCTAAACCTCTCACAACTCCAGGGCTATCGCACCGGTGGAACAATTCACATCATTGTGAATAACCAAGTTGGATTTACAACTTCGCCAAACGCTGCTCGTTCCTCAACTTACTCAACCGATGTTGCCAAGATGATTCAAGCTCCGGTCTTCCACGTTAACGGAGATGACCCAGAGAGCGTGGCACGCGTTGCCCACCTCGCCTTTGAATATCGCCAAGCATTTAACAAAGATGTCGTAATTGACATGGTTTGCTACCGTCGCCGTGGCCACAACGAGGGCGATGAACCAAGTTTTACACAGCCACTAATGTATAAATTAATTGAGGCGAAGCGTTCTACTAGAAAGCTTTATACCGAAGCGCTAATCGGTCGCGGTGACATTACAATTGAAGAAGCTGAAGAAGTTCTGCGCGATTATCAAACACAACTTGAATCAACATTCAATGCGGTTCATAACGTGGAACCTGATACTTCAAATAAGATGCCAGTACCAGTGGCACCAGCACCAGAGAGCGTTAACACATCACTTGATGAAGCAACGTTGCGCAAGATTGTTGCCACCCAAATTGCAACGCCAGCAGGTTTCACAATTCATCCGAAATTAGTCCCGCAATTAGCAAAACGCGTTGAGATGTTAGATGAAGGCAGCGTCGATTGGGCCGCTGGTGAATCACTTGCAATGGGCTCGTTGTTACTTGAAGGCCATCCAATTCGCCTTGCCGGTCAAGATGTCCGCCGTGGTACCTTTAGCAATCGCCATGCAGTAGTTGTTGATCAGAACACTGGCGCAACTTGGACACCACTTCGCGAACTTATCTCTGATGAAAACCAATTCTTCGTTGTCGATTCCCTACTTTCTGAATATGCAGCCATGGGCTTTGAATATGGCTATTCAACCGAGCGGGCAGATGCCCTTGTAATGTGGGAAGGCCAGTTCGGAGACTTCGCAAATGGCGCCCAAACAATTATTGATGAATTCATATCTTCAGCGCTGCAAAAGTGGGGCGAGCGTTCTTCACTAGTTCTCCTGTTGCCACATGGCTATGAAGGCCAAGGTCCAGATCACTCATCTGCGCGAATTGAACGTTATCTCGCACTGTGCGCTGAATTAAATATGACTGTGGCCCAACCTTCAACACCTGCTTCCTACTTCCACCTACTTCGTTGGCACATGAAGAATCCAGCCCGTCGTCCGCTTATTGTCTTTGAACCAAAATCAATGTTGCGCCTTAAAGCTGCCGCATCAGGCATGAAAGATTTTACAAGCGGAACATTTAGGCCAGTAATTGATGATGAGAGCGTTGTTAACGCATCTCGAGTTATTTACTGCTCTGGCAAGGTTTATTACGATCTAATCGCCGAGCGCGCTAAATTAAATGAAACATCAACGGCCATTGTTCGCGTGGAACAACTTTATCCATTCCCTGCCGAGCAATTTGCTGCAGTTGCTGCCAAGCATCCACAAGCAAACCTTCTTTGGGTACAAGATGAACCGGCTAACCAAGGTCCATGGCCATTTGTTGCGCTAAATACGCAAGAAATTTTAAATGGTCGCACGCTACGTAGAGTCTCAAGACGCGCTACTGCAAGTCCAGCTACTGGATCTCATCATCTGCATGAAGAAGAGCAGAACGCTTTAATGTTTGAAGCATTCTCTAGATAATTTAGCAGGACAAGCTAGTTTTAAAGCCCGGTGGGTTGGGCAACACCTTTTCGATAACGAAATAAAAGAACTCCTCGTACTTCACTTGAAGTAATTGGCCCCCAGGTTCGCGAGTCTGTTGAGTGAATCTTGTTATCGCCTTCGACCCAAATTCCTAATTCGCTTTTACCAGGGAGCGCTTCAATTCGGATCGCGCGCTTAACTTGTACGAAATCACTTCCGATAGCGGAATTGCGTTGTATCAAAATTACTTTTCCAATTAAACGTGAAGCTTTGCCTGCAACGTTAGATTTCATCGAGGGTATTGCGGGAATGGCGGGCATCGAGGGAATCGAAATATTTCTAAAGAGCAGCCAATCCCCATCGTTATAGGTAGGCGCCATAGAACTTCCGGAAACACGTATCGCCCCAACTCGCAGAAACGAGAGGCGTGGGTGAGAGTGCGAGCTTTTCATAGGAGTAGTACTCTCTCACAGTAAGGATACGAGATGAATTAAGTTGTCGAAATAAGTACTATTAGAAACTAGTAAACCGCTTAGAACCTAGTAGAAATCGAGAATAATGATGTTTAAGAGTTTAACAAATAGCCTTACCAATGTTTTTGCACCAGATGCAATTGCCTTTGCGCACTGCGATCTTCCATGCGGAATCTATGATCCAGCACAGGCAAAAATTGAAGCACAATCAGTTAAAGCCGCTATGGAGAAATATGCTGCTTCAACTGATGCAGATTTCAAATCTCGCGCAGTCGCTGTTAAGGAAGAGCGTTCAGAATTAGTAAAGCACCACCTATGGGTTCTCTGGACTGATTACTTCAAGGCCCCTCACTTTGAGGCATACCCACAACTTCACGTGCTCTTTAACGAAGCAACCAAGCTTGCTGGAGCTGGCGGAACCAAGGGATCAAATGATGTAGCAGTCGCAGATAAGTTGCTTGCAAAGATCGATGAGATCTCCGAAATTTTCTGGGCAACTAAAAAATAATCAGTAATAAAAGTAATTAGTTAGTTTGGTGCCGGAGGAGTTTCCCCGAGAATGCTCTCGGCCGCGACTCTGGCACCAAATGAAACTCGATCGACAAGTTTACGAAGTACCACGCCGGATGCGACTAATTTACTTCCGTGATGGACTTCAACGCTGAACTTAAGCAAAGATCCATCAACCTCTACACAAGTTGCATGTGCTCTAATTTCGGCGCCGACTCCAACCGATAGATTCGTAAGTAAATTTATTTCAGCGGTTACCGTAGTTTCACCAGATTCCATATGCTCGGCCAATGCAGCGCTACAAGCCCCCTCGAAGATATTCACGAGTGTTGGTGTTGCAAGAATCGGTAAATCATTTAACGCCTGGGCAACCGAGGTGTCGCCGGGGCGAACAGTCAGGGATGCCATTCCAATGGCTCCGCGAACTGCATCACTATTCATAACGGTTAACTTAGCGGGAAATCCCGCCTAATCTCGTGAGTCGTTTCAATTTCAATAAGTGTTTCGCCATTGATTGTTGTCTCGGTGCGACGGTATTCGGTGATCACTTGGGTTGGATTCGACATCTGCGCAGCGAGCAGAGCGGTCTGAGCCGCAATTCTGCGGTTTAACTCCTCCGGAGCTTCTTCACAACAGCTTGAAGCCAACAGGTTCTTTAATTGATTTATAACTCGGCTCTCGTGTTCCATCTCAGTCCGGCATGGCGGACATTGCTGCAGGTGAAGTTCAAGGGCTTGTGCTTCACTCATATCTGAAATTTCATTATCTATGAAGAGGAAAAGGGCTTGGATAACGCTCTCGCAATTGCCGCTATCAAAAGGACCAAAATTATTAGGAGTCATTTTTTGTCCTCCGAATTCTTAAGAAAGCCCCGGTCCTTGGCGTAATCCATTAGAAGTTCACGCAATAGTTTGCGACCACGATGCAGCCGAGACATCACAGTGCCTGCTGGAATTCCAAGAATTTGGGCAATCTCCTTGTAGGCATAACCTTCAACATCAGCATAGAAAACTGCCAACCTAAACTCTTCTGGAATCTCATGAAGGGCGCGCTTCACATCGCCATCTGGAAGATTTTCAAGTACTTCATCTTCAGCAGATTTTCCTTCGTTGCTGGTGTGGCTAGCAGCGGCATGTATCTGCCAATCTTCTAATTCACCATCAGAAATTTGTGGTCGGCGTTGATCTTTGCGATAGGTATTTATAAATGTCGTTGTGAGAATTCGATACAACCAGGCCTTTAAATTTGTGCCAGGTTCGAATTGATGAAACGAGGTAAATGCCTTGGCATAAGTATCTTGAACTAAATCTTGCGCATCATGCGGATTCTTTGTGTAGCGAAGCGCTGCGGCATAAAGCTGATTTGTATATTGCATGGCGTCTCGCTCAAAGCGTGAAGTGCGATCACTAAGTGACTCTGTTGCAAGAGCGCCGGCGCGTGCTCGAACTTCTAGAGCGCCCTGGGCTGTATTCCCAGAGTTTTCTAAATCGTCAATTTTTTCCGACTTTTCAGATTTGTTGGAGGCCATTGGCCACAAGGCTACCGCCACCTATGCCTGCCTTCCTGATTAAATGCGCACTACGCTGCTTATCTAATCAACCTCTCAGGTTGGAGCTTTATTCCCTTTATTCCCTATCCATTCCCTTCCTTGAAACGCCGCAGCGCCTAAAAAAGCGTTTCCGGCTCCCCCAATTCAATCTCTTCGATCAATTCTGGGCCGTTGTTACGGGTGGCATTTACAAGAGTTGAAACTGGATGGGCGGCTAGGCCGGCAGCTGGATCAGATAACTCCATCAGTGATCTAACTTCGTTTACATCAGTGAGCTCTGGACTTAGCCATTGATCCCAACGATCGGGCGGAAGAAATGTGGGCATTCGATGATGAACAGTCGCCAAAAATCCAACAGCTTCTCTGGTGATGATTGCAGCGCTCTCAAATATTTCGCCATTTGTATCAACCCAACGATCATAAATTCCAGCAATGGCTAACGTTTTATTTTCGGTTGCCGAATGAATATAAAATGGTTGTTTAGTCCCGTACCTACCAAGTTCAGTTGCCCATTCGTAATAACCCGTTGCCGGTATTAAACAACGACGAGATTTAAATGCATTTCGAAATGTTGGCTTCTCGTGAACGCTTTCACCGCGCGCATTAATTGCTTGAGATTGTGAGCGCACTGCCTCAGTGCGATCTTTACTCCAGGGCGCGATAATTCCCCAGGAAACATTTGCAAGTTCACGCGCGTGATCTTGATTAGCTCTAATGACATTTATCTGCCGAGTTGGGGTTATGTTCCAATCAAAAGGCAGCGCACTTCCCGTTGCGCCAGCGGTGATTTCAAATTCTTCAATTAATTCACTGGGCAATTTCGAGAGGGCGTATCGGCCACACATGGTCGCAAGAATAGCGGGTAGGCTTGCGCACTAGGACGAAGGGAATAACAGCAGAGATGACAGCTGGTAATACATCGGGTGCGCATGAACTTTGGCCTGCGCCCTTTCGCGGTGCTAAACCGATCTCGGCAGCAATTGTTATCCCTGGTTCCAAATCAGCGACAAATCGCGCACTAATTTTGGCAGCCCTTGCCGCCACGCCATCCATCCTGCGAAAGCCGCTTCACTCGCGCGACTCCGCGCTAATGATTCAAGGTCTGCGCGCAATAGGTTGCCAGATCATTCAAGAACCAAATGGCGATCTAAAAGTTACACCTGGAAAATTCTTAGGACCGGCAAGCGTTGATGTTGGAAATGCTGGAACTGTAATGCGCTTCTTGCCACCTGTTGCTGCGCTTGCAAATGGTCTAGTTCATTTCGATGGCGACCCACGGTCACACGAGCGGCCACTTGGCCCAGTCATTTCAGCGCTCGAAGATCTTGGTATCACGATTGAACATGGAAACCAATATCGCCTGCCGTTAACGATTAATGGAAATGGCAAAATAAAGGGTGGCCATCTAGAAATTGATGCATCCTCCTCTAGCCAATTTATCTCGGCGCTATTGCTTATAGGACCTGCAACAACGCAAGGTATAACGATTAAGCACATCGGTGCCTCGTTGCCATCTGCTCCACATATTGAAATGACAATTCTTATGTTGCGCCAGTTTGGTGCCAAAGTTGAAGTAATTTCCGATGGCGCAAATTCGCATCAATGGAAAGTTTGGCCAGGTGAATTACAGGGCCAAGATTTAGTGATTGAACCTGATCTATCTAATGCCGCGCCCTTTATGGCAGCTGCGATGATCTGTGGTGGCGAAGTTGTAATAGCCGATTGGCCAAAATCTACTGCGCAACCTGGCGATCAATTACGTAAGATCCTTACCCAGATGGGCGCGCAAATTTCATTTACTGACCAAGGTTTGAAAGTAACTGGAACTGGTGCAATTCACGGCATAGATGTTGATCTACATGATGTTGGCGAACTAACTCCTTCAATTGCTGCAGTTGCGGCGCTGGCGGATTCACCTTCAACGCTGCGCGAAATCGGGCATCTACGGTTGCACGAAACAGATCGACTTGCCGCACTTGCAACTGAATTGAATTCACTGGGCGGAGATGTTGAAGAAGAAGCAACCTCGCTATACATCTCACCAACCCCGCTGCACGCAGGTATTTTCCATACTTATGATGATCACCGGCTTGCAACTGCGGGAGCAATGCTTGGGCTGGTCGTTCAAGGGATTCAAGTAGAGAACATTGCAACTACCCAAAAAACGTTGCCAGATTTTCCTGGTGCGTGGCTGGATTTATTGAGTCAGGTTAATAAAAGTCAGGAAAACCTTGGCAAGTAACTCTCGCGACCTCGACGAAGATGATGTTAGGTCAAGACCAGCACGCAGCACTCGGCCGCGCACTAAAGATCGTCCCGATTACAGCAAAGCAAAACAAGCACTAGTTATTGCAGTTGATCGTGGTCGAACAACTTGTATAACTCTTGATTCGCAGGCAGGGAACAGTCAGGCAGGGAACAGCCAGACAGGAAACAATCAGGGCGATGAAGTAATCACGGCGATGAAATCGCGCGAACTCGGCCGTAAATCTGTTGTTGTCGGTGATGTAGTTGGAATTGTTGGCGATACAACCGGTGATGCCGGAACGCTGGCTCGCATTGTCACTGTTTCACCTAGAAAAAATTCCTTAACAAGAACGGTTGATGACAGCGCCGAGATGGAACGGATGATTGTTGCAAATGTCGAGCAAATGGCGATTGTTATTGCCAGTGCCAACCCCGAACCCCGACATGGATTCGTTGATCGCGCTTTAGTTGTTGCCTTCGATCAAGGCATAAAGCCAATCATCATCGTGACTAAATGCGATCTTGCTGATGCCAAAGAATTTTTAACTTCATATGATGATCTAGAGGTCGAGATTCTAAAAACCCAGCGCGGTGCCGATTTATCACAAATTCGAGGGGCGCTAAGTAATAAGAAGACAGTTCTGCTTGGTCACTCGGGTGTTGGCAAATCAACTTTGGTAAATGCACTTGTTGATTCTGCAGACCGTGCTACTGGAATTGTTAATGAAGTTACTGGTCGCGGGCGTCACACATCTTCATCTGCACTGGCGCTTCGGTTAAATCCACTATCACCAGCAGAAAATAAATCTGGTCTGCGGGAAACTGGTTGGATTATTGACACACCCGGTGTGCGCTCCTTTGGCGTTGCTCACATTGATAGCAAGCGCGTTATTGGCGCCTTTACTGAATTCTCCGAAGCGATTGAACATTGTCCAAAGAACTGCTCGCACAATGAAGAGAGCTGCGCCCTTAACTCTTGGGATCTTGATGCGACAAGTAAGTCCCGATTGGAGAGCCTGCGCCGTTTAATGCAGGCTTGATAGGCTCGCCCCGTGAATAAGATTTCCAGTCGAGAATTTGATTTAGCGGATGACCTAAATCTTGCAATTGAGCTTGCCGATATTGCAGATGCGATCTCCCTTGCAAGGTATCAAGCACTCGATCTTGTAATTGAAACTAAACCAGATTTAACACCGGTAACCGATGCCGATAAGGCAGTTGAAAGCGCGATTCGATCAGAATTAGCCCGCCGGCGTCCTAATGACCTAATTGTCGGCGAAGAATTTGGCAGACCAGATTTAGATGGCGATAACTATTACTGGGTGATCGATCCGATTGATGGCACAAAGAATTATTTACGAGGCGTCCCTGCGTGGGCCACCTTAATTGGCTTAGTAAATCCAGCAAATGAAGTTGTTGCAGGTGTTGTAAGCGCACCCGCTCTAGGGCGACGCTGGCATGCTGCTTTGGGTAGCGGGGCCTTTGTTAAATTTAATAACGAATCAAAGAAGATTTCCGTATCTAAAGTTGCAAAACTTTCCGACGCTTCACTCGCTTACTCTGATTTAGTTGGTTGGGGCAATAAACGTTCGGCCTTTATCGATTTACAAGAACACGTTTGGCGTACTCGTGGTCATGGCGATTTCTGGGCCCATATGTTGGTTGCCGAAGGCGCGGTTGATATTTCAGTAGAACCAACACTTGCGCTATGGGATATGGCAGCTCTCGACATAATTGTTCGCGAAGCCGGCGGCACATTCACCGATCTTTCCGGCAAGCCTGGGCCACATGGTGCTGGTGCAATTTCAAGTAATGGGAAATTGCTAGCCGAATTTATTACAGCGATTGCGGGTAAGTAATTTGAAAATCAAGTGGCAATCCTTCTTAGATAACTACCCAACGCATAAAATTCTTTATATCCTCGCAGCCCTGGTGCTTCTACTTGTTATTGTCTTGCTAGTAATCCTTTTCAAGAAACCAAAAGAAGGAAAATCCAGCCCTAAAGTGAAACCAGTTCCAAAATTCGAAGAGGTATTCGAAGTTGAAACGCAGGTTTTTGAGGAGAATCCTTACCCAGCAGATTCAGATGCCCTGATGGAAGAGGCAACGCTTAAAACAATCACCGCAACGCTTTTAGTTGGGCTCGCTGATTTCTTAGCGAAAAGTGTCGAGAATCCAAGTGATCAACATAAGAGCATGCGAGCCGTTGGAACACATTTGGCGGCACAAGGAACTACGCCGATTGCATTTACGCAGTGGAGCCAATCGCCGGTACAAGGAATTGCCGCAAAAATCATCGTTTCTGGAAAGCCTCGAAATGTGATTCTTGGGCCTTCAATTGCAATGGCTAAAGCAACTGCAAATTTTCTGGAATCGATATCGACCGCTGTTGCAAGCGCGCAAGCAAAAGGAAATAACGTTTATGTATTAGCAGTGGATGGCCTGGCGTATGGCACATTTGAAGTCAGCCATAGATTGCAAGAAGTTACTGAATAAGTAACTTCTATTTAGTGCTAGTAGCGGGGACAGGATTTGAACCTATGACCTCTGGGTTATGAGCCCAGCGAGCTACCGAGCTGCTCCACCCCGCGTCGGTTTCTGCAATCTTAATAGAAAGTCTGCAATAACCCAAAACGGAGTATTACTTAACTACTTTCTACTATTTCTGTGCGTTAATCGCTGCAGCAATCGCTGCTTTCAAGCGATCCTGTGCCTTGCCATATGCAGTGAAGTCACCCTTCTTAAGTGCAGCTTGTGAATCAGCAAGCGCTGATTGTGCACTAGCAAGTGCGGAACGAAGTGATGAACTCATTCCAGAAGTTGAAGTATTTCCACTTGTAGTTCCACCAGAACCAGTTGCAGATGGCGCAGTGCTATTTAGTACTGTTCCAGAGTTTCCACCAAAGACTTGATCTAGTGCACCTTGGAGTGTGTTATCAAATCCAATTTGATCACCGAAGGAAACTAAAACTTTTTGAAGTAATGGGTAAGCAGATGAGTTTGCAGTTGCCCGTACGTAAACCGGCTGGACATAAAGTAAGCCGCCGCCGACTGGAAGTGTTAGCAAGTTTGCCAGCACGACATCAGAACCGCCTTGACGCAGTAGTGAGAGCGCCTGGGCAACTTCTGGTTTCGCTTCAAAGTTTGAAGCAACTTGTGATGGACCTGAAATGTTTGTGGAACGTGGCAATTGCAAGACCGTTATTTTTCCGTAGTCCGGACCGTTATCAGAGTTCACAACAGCAAAGGCAGTTAGGTTCTGACGATTTCCGCGTGGCACGAAGGAAGTTGTAAGTGAGAATGCTGCGGCTTTTTCGCCAGGCAGTTTCATGGTCATGTAATAAGGAGGTTGAACTCCGGCATTTGCACCAAGTGATGAAGGATCAGTTGGTACGCGCCAGAAGTCTTGGCCACCGTAGAAGGCGCCAGCTGTTGCAACGTGATAAGTGCTGAGTACATCGCGCTGAACTCCGAATAGATCTTCTGGATAGCGAATGTGATCAAGCAATCCTGCTGACATTGCACTCTTAGGCTTCACAGTTCCTGGGAAAGATTTGCTCCAAGTCGCGAGAACTGGATCTGAGGTATCCCACTGGTAGAGCGTGACAGTTCCGTCATAAGCATCGACAGTTGCCTTAACCGAGTTGCGAATGTAATTGACTGTCTTATCTGGCAACGAACCTACTGTTGCAGAATTGGTGGTAATTGAATTTGTGGTTGCGGCCGCAAGGTTGGTGCGCTTGGCATTTGGGTAACCAGCGCTAGTTGTATAGCCATCAAGGATCCAAATAACTCGGCCATTAACAATGGCTGGGTAGGTATTGCCATCGAGAGTAAGCCAAGGTGCAACCTTTGCTACCCGATCCTTAGGATTTCGATTGAAAAGAATCTTTGAATCAGAGTTAATTAAGTTTGAGAGAACGATGCGTTGTTCTTGATATTTAATCGCAAAGAGTAAGCGAGTAAAGAGTGAGCCCATTGGCACACCACCAGAACCGGTATATGTGTAGTTCTTCTGACCATTCGCAGATTTATCATCTGGATAATCGAGTTCGGTTGGGGTGCTGGATTTTGCGCCACCGATAATTGAATAATCTGGAACATTCTCGCCAAAGTAAATACGTGGTTCAAATTTTCCAAGGCCAGTAGTTGGTGGAATATCGCCAACCGTGAATGAAGGTTTTCCATCAGCATCAATTGCATTGCCGAGTGCCGATACAAAGCCAAAGCCGTGGGTATAAACCAAGTGATCGTTAATCCAGTTACGGGCTGGGTTGCCATTAATATTTAATTCGCGAACCGCGACAATCGCATCACGCTTAACGCCGTTAACTTTGTAGCGATCAACGTCTAGCGAATCCGGGAAGGTGTAATAAGGCTTGATCTGTTGAAGCTGGCGGAAAGTCGCCGGCACAACATTTGGATCGATTAATCGAATGTTAGAGATAGTTGAAGCATCGTTTGATAATTGCCCGGCAGAAGTTGCAATGGTTGCCTGGTAATCCTTGACGCTCACATTTCCTAGGCCATAAGCGGCTCGGGTTGCATCGATATTGCGCTGAATGAATGGCGCCTCTTTTGAAGACTCACTTGGCTTAACTTGAAATTGCTGAATCGCTGCGGGATAAATACCGGCAATTAGAACTGATGCGATAACCATCAAACTGACGCCGGCTGCAGGAAGGACCCATGAGCGGCGGATTATGTTTGCAAAGAATAAAAGCGAACAGACAACAGCAATACCAGCGAGAATCGCTTTTGCTGGCAGTACTGCATTTACATCGGTGTAGGTCAGACCAGTAATCAAGCGACCTTCACGCAGCGAGAGTGCATAACGGTCGAACCAATAAGCAACAGCCTTGATTAGTACAAGGACGCCGAGTAATACTGAAAGCTGAACGCGCGCGGCTACTGTGGTGCGATCTTCTTGAACCTGAAGGCGAATTCCGCCATACAAATAATGGACAACGGTAGCGGCCAGGATCGTTAAGAATAAGGTCGAGATCGCCCAGCTGATTAGAGATTGATAGAACGGCAATTTAAATGCGAAGAATGAAATATCTAAACCAAATTGGGAATCCTTGGTACCAAATGGCGTGGAATTTTTAAATTGCAGCCAGGTATCCCAAAGGCGCATTCCAGAGTTGCCCGAGAAATAAAATAAGAAAACCGCAATAGCAACTAGCGCCCATTTGCGGATCGGTTCTAACTGTGCGCGATAGCGTTCTAAATTATCTGCCTCAACCGCTACTGGAACATAAATTGGGCGATTGCGAAATGCGATGTAAACGTTTGATGTGATGATTGCTGAAGTAAGTAATCCAAAAGCCAAAAAGAGCGTGATCTTGGTTTCTAATATCGTCTTCCAAACACTTACGAATTGCACTGATCTAAACCAGAGCAGATCAGCATAGAAACCGCTGGAGCCGATGAGAATCGCTGCGATTACTGCGAGAGTTATTAGCGTAAAACCAAGTGGTCCAATTTTTGGCCGACCGATTGGGCCACCAGATCTTGGTCCTCTTGGGCCACCTGGATTTGAAAAAGGATTACCTGGAAACTGAAATGAACTCATAGCCCCACTCTACCTATTTCCGATAGCTGTTTCCTATCGGTCTTTACGGTGGGTGCGCTAGCAGTGGTAGGTCGCAGCGAGATTGCTGTCAGCAAGAGCGTGAACCGCTTCTAGAAGCGATTTAACCGCAATTATCTGCGGGGTCTTCGCGCTCTCCCCGACCGGTGAAATCTTCTGCTTCAAATCAGCCAAGTCTTGGCAATTGTCTTTCGGCATTAAGAAGATGTCGGCCTTGGCACGCTTTGCTGAAATATATTTTTGATTTATTCCACCGATCCGACCAACCGCACCATTTTCCGAAATTGTTCCAGTCGCCGCAATCGCACGACCACCAATCAATGTTGGATCTTGCAATCTGGATACAAGTGCCACACCAAATGCCAGACCGGCACTTGGGCCGCCAACATCTTTTAATTTAAATGCGATATCACTTGGTTTCCACGCAAGAGGTTTATCTGGGTTTAAAGCTTTTATTAAATTCGCTGCTGCTAGCGTTGCGTTCTGTTGCGATGATGACATCTGGCGGGCACCAAGTGCTTGCTCTGCCTTATTCGAGGTACCTGATTCATAGACTGATGAAAATGGCACGACCGTCTCGGAACCCAAAATCCACGCGATCAAAACATTTATCCCGAGTGGTTTGGAGTTTGGGCTATTAACAAAGACTGAGAGTGAATATAACTTTCCAGAAGTCGGCTTTAAATCTAGGCTCGCACCTTTTGCGGCTTGAATATTTGAGCCGAGCAGATCAGATACTGGGCCAGGTTGAATAATCGCAAAGGGCAGCGGCATAAATAGCGCTAGAGCTAGTGCTATTGCAAGAAAAATTGCTGGTGGTTTTGTAACGAACTTGATTGGCATTTAGTTAGATGCCCGTGAATTAATCTAGTTGCTCGGCTTGTTGATTGCCGACTTGTGAATCCGGTTGCTTTGAAACAACTCGAACGCCGCGAAAGCTATCTTGGAAACTCTTAAAGTTGCCCACCGAGCGATTGGTCTCATTTGCATACTTATCGGCGAACTTGGAAACCCAGACCACGTAGATAATCGCGCCAAGCACGGCACCGATTGGAATAACCCACCAGATCAACGCTGCGAAGGCGTTGCCGCCCAGAGCGAGATTTATGGAGTTCATGGGCCCAGCCTAACAATTTGCTGGTGGAATTTCTCGCCTCCCAAATCGGGAAGTTTTTTCAGGAAGATATGGTTACCTTTATGTTGGGATCTGTAGGTACAAGTTGGTACTAGTAGGTACAAGTTGGTACTAGTAGAGAGAAAGAAAAACTTAGGGGGCGGCACATGAGTGGAAATTTTGGCTTCGGGCCAACCAATCCAGATGATCCTGAGAACGCGAATCAAAATAATTCAGGCGGTCCCGACTTCAATGAACTTTTTGCGCAATTCGCAAATTTTGGAATCAATCCACAAACTCTTTTTGCAGCCGGCGCTGGCGGATCTGGCGCACCTCTTATTGCAATCGAGACGTTGCGAGAAATTTCTAGGCGCGCTCTTTCCACTCATCCAGAGCTACCAATCGGTTCAATCGACTTAGCAAAAACTGACGAAGCTTTTAACATTGCAAACAATTGGCTAGATGAGGCAACACTCTTCCCAGCTTCTACTAAAACAAACCTTTCAGCGTGGAGCCGGCGAGATTGGCTAGATGCATCACTTGTTGGTTGGCAGCAGATGCTAGAACCGTTGGCAGAGGGAATGGCTGGTGCACTGACGGAAGTCCTGAATCAAACTGCAATGGCCGAAGCGCCAGAATTGGCTGGCGTAACTCCGATCATGCGAGCCTTTATGGGTTCCCTGATTGCAACCCAACTTGGCCAATCTGTTGGCCAGTTAGCGACCTCAGTAACCGGTTCAAATGATGTTGCAATACCGCTCTTCAAGACTGCAGCCCTTGAATCGCGCCTGATTCCACAGAATGTAGATCTCTGGGCGGATGGCTTGGATATTCCAGTAGATGAAGTACGCATTTTCCTAGCGGTTCGCGAAGCTGCTGCTGCCAGATTATTTGCTCATACTCCTTGGCTTGCGCAATATATTCGAGATGCAATTGCTGCATACGGCCGTGGAATCAAAATTGATATCAATTCAATTCAAGAACAAGCCGAGCGTGCCGTTGACTCAGGTGAATTAGATATCAACAATCCAGAATCAATCTCGGTTGCGATAAATGCTGGGCTATTTAAACCTGAACAGAGTGCGACACAAGATGCGGCGCTGGCAAAATTAGAGATGATAATTGCGCTGATAGAAGGTTGGATCGATCATGTAACAACCAAGTCAGTTGCAAATCGCTTGCCGACGCTTCCTGCACTTAGCGAGACGCTACGCCGGCGCCGGGCGACAAAATCTCCAACGCAACAATTATTTACAACGTTGCTGGGCTTAGAAGTTTCACCTAGAAAAATGCGCGAGTGTGCGACATTTTGGTTTGAGGTGAGCGCGGAGCTTGATGCAACTGGCGCAAAAGGCCGGGATGAGCTTTGGGAAGATCCCGCATTCTTACCAACTGCGCAGGATCTAGCTGATGTTAAGAAATTTTTAAGTAGCACTAGCGTTCCAGATGATTTGTCTGGCTTGATTTAACTTTCAAATCAACCAGCCAAGAAAAAGCGAAGCCCCCGGGCGCACGATTCGTTGTTTGCCTTCCCCTTGCAAACAATGAACGGTTATCCGAGGACTTCGTGGTGGAAACTTACGACAGCCACGGGCGATAATCAAACAACAACCGCGCTTAAAAGGATTTGATTTCGTGGCGAAAATGGATATAAGCAGCGCGCGAGGCAAATAATTAAACTTTTTCTACACAATTGCGCGAATCTTGCGAGATTGCCGTAGTTTCATCCGTTATTTGAAAGGCTTTTCTACTTGTTGTTGATAAACTTGTGCATAAGCGGTTGATAACTCGCCATTTTCCTCCATTTTATGTGGATGAAGCTGTGGATGAAAGTAGATCAATCCGGTTACATCTAATTTGGACCTTCGGAGAGGCAGAGAGTGATTAAAGAGCCATCCGATGGGCCAGGAGTGGAAAACTTTATTCAAGGTGAGATCTTCGCCGATACCTTCCCCCTCATGCCACTCCCACTAAGCAGCCAATCTAATAAGAAAAAATCGCTAAAAAATGAGCGAGCTGAGCTATTGGCCAAGTTGCCAGAGTTTCGAGTCATCCGAAGTTCAAGGCGAAAGCGCAGTATCAGCGCCTTTCGGCAAAATGGTGCAATTGAAATTCATATCCCAGATCGCCTAACGCGCAAGCAAGAGTTTGAAGTCATCCCAGAGATGATTGATCTGGTTCTAAAGCGAGAAAATCGACTACGTAAGAGTGACTCGGTTCTTTTTGACTTATGCGATGAGCTTTTACAGAGCCTACTTCCCGATTTTCACGAGCGGCCTGCTTCAGTAACTTGGCGGAGTATGCGCGAGCGCTGGGGATCGTGCACAACCGTTGATCGAACAATTCGAATCTCGGATCGATTGATGAGCGCCCCAAGTTACGCCCTTAACTATGTGATTTTTCATGAATTAATTCATCTGCGCGTAGCTGGCCACGATGATGATTTCTACGAATTATTAAATCGCTACCCCGAGAAATTAAAGGCTGAGGCTTTTCTTGAAGGCTATGAGAGTGGCGCTGCTGGTCACAGCGCGGATGTCTTGGAGTTCGACTGACGCGAGAAATGTGAAAAGCGCGGATGTCTTGGAGTTCGACTGACGCGACTAGTGCGAAGAGTGTGAAAAGAAAACTTTTACCGGTCTAGAAAACAGCTGCCCGGCGGCCAGAAAGACCTCTCCCGTGTGTCTGGCGTGCGCCTGGCAGGTGTCGCGCCTGAATTAACGCCAAATGAGCGTCAAATTAACGTTAAATAGGTACAAGTTAAGCGTGAAATCCCCGCTTGTGAGCGTGTTCGGGGGTATGGTGATCTCATACGCACGCGAGCTTCGGGATGTTCCCAAAGTTTTGAGAGTGCGGTGATTGGAGGGTCATAATGGCTGAGGAATATAAGGGTGAGGCTTACTGCGTAAAGTGCAAAGAGAAGCGTGCCTTTGAAGGACACGTAAAAGTCTCTGAGTCTGGTCGTCGTATGGCACAGGGCATCTGCCCAGTTTGTGGCACGAAGGTCAACCGCATCTTGGGTAAAGCTTAATAACCCGATAAGCAGCAGTTTGATTTAGAAGAGCGCCTTAGGGCTCTTCGCTTTTGTTGGTTGCCAGCATTTGGTAGCAAATAATTGCGAGGTGTCTAGGGCGCTTTTTTAACGGGTTTTTGCCGGGGTCTTCTGGCAACCCCACATGTAGCAGTAAGTCGGACACGCTCCGATCAGAATTTAGCTCGCTCTCCACACTTTTTGCGGAGTTAGAAATGCAGCGGGCGCTAGGTAGCAAATACTTCGCAGATGCCTAAGCAGGAAATAACCGAAATTGATTCGCAACTTTTTCCAAGCTTTCGTCCTGGGGTCAGTTATTTTAGAAATAGGGAAGATGAGATTTACGTGGGATTTCGCCATCGTGGTCTCGCTCTCATTTCGCACTCGCCAGCAATAGATCGAGTTCTTGAACTTCTCGATGGCAGTTTAAGTATCGCCGAGATCTTGAATCAGGTTGCGGGCGGGCAGGCAGATGAATCGATAAGTGAGCTTGAAATATCGAAACTTTTAAATCCACTGCTTACTTTTAACTTTATTGAACTTTCGCCCAATCGGATGCGCGTTAAAACTAGCCGAGAACTTTTAAGCCAAAGTTTTATTAATCAGGAGGCTAAATTAAAGCCTGAGTTAAATTTATATTCTTGGGCAGTTAATCTTGCGGGCAGTAAGGATGGGGTCGGTGAGCGAGCCCTCTATAAAAATTTAAATAAAAAATCAGCCCGCGATCAAATAGTTGACCGGGCAGAATTCGCAATCCTGATCTTTGGCAAAAATCGCTTGGCAACAACTCTCTTCACGCTTTTTCAGGCAAGTGGTTTCAATAGGACTAAATTGATCACACGTAGCCAGGGTCTTTTGCAGAGGTCACAAAATGGTCCGGCAAAATCTCGAAAAGTGTCACTTGATCAGGTTTGTGGATTGGGTATTAGAAGTAGCGATGTGGGAATGGATTTTGATGCGGTAATGAGTGAGATTTCTAATGGGGCTGGGCTAAATACTTTAGTCCGGCCAACTTTCCCAGCCATTCCATCTTTCATAATCTCAACCGAGCGAGCGCAATCTGATTATGTTCAACGATGGATGAGTGAGGGTATTCCCTACTTATTAATTTCAGATCTAATAGAAAGCCAGATCGAGATCGGCCCAATAGTTATTCCAGGTCAGAGCCCATGTGCATTTTGTTTGGAGTTGTGGCGTTCGGAGAATAATCCCCTAGTTCAAAAATTTGAATTACTGAATTCCTTAAATGACGCTCTCGAACTTCCGGCGAGCGCGGTAGCAACAATTGCTGGATTGGTTGTGCTTCAAACTTCGCAATTTGCTGCGACGGGAAAATCTCGACTAATTGGATCCAGTGTTCGAATGAATTTACTAGAACCCTGCTATCCGGAGCCGGCTCACTTTCGGCCACACTCCGGATGCGGGTGCGTTCTTTAACTTGCTTTCGCTTCTTCTAGTTCGGCAGAAGCATCAATAGGCGTAAGTCGTGGTCGACCCGGTGCGCGCTTTTCTTGAATAACGCGACCATCCTCGAATAATTCGCCACCCCAAATTCCACAAGGCTCGCCTCTTGAAAGTGCGCCTTCTAGGCATCTGGCTTGCATCGGGCATTCACCGCAGAGCGCCTTGGCATAAGAGATTTCGGCTTTTGATTCGGCGAAGAATGTTTCCGGGTTTACCAAATGGCAAGGGAGCTTGGTCTCGTAATTCGAGAGCTCGGTAATGCCAATCATCGCGTCTGGGCCTTGTGCCCAGCCTGGTACCAATAGTTCGCTGAAGAGAACGCTCATCGTTCTCACCTCCATCTTTCTCTTTCTTTCTCGGGTTGGTTTATTTAGTCGGGTTATCTAGTCGGGTTATCTAGTCGGGTTATCTAGTCGGGTTATCTAGTCGGGTTGGATATTTGCCCTGGAAAAGCAAAAGGGCCGCTCATCCGATTATCGGATTTGCGGCCCTGGGGCTAGGTATCGGTTCTTATCCGATATTGCTCCAGGTTCCGCAATCGCCATAGGCTGCAAAATACTTATTTGTATTTGCTGCGGTATGAGCGAAATGCTTATGTGTTGAAGGGGTTGCTGATGACACCGGGGTACGCCAAGAGACGCCAGTAACGGCGTTGCTAGCGTTAATGACCGAGAATTCGGCTATTTGTAGTGACATGAGAAAAGGGTAACCCACGACACAGTGTTGACGCAAATCAATTAAATCCCAGCGAGAAATGGGCTGGGCGTGCCGGAATACGAGAGGTGAAGCTCGCTTCGGGCCCGAGTTAGGCCCACGTAAAACAAGCGGCGCTCTTCATCAATATCTTCGCCCATCGGCAAAATCCCATCGCTGACGCCAGCCAGAAATACATGTTCCCATTCCAAGCCCTTTGCCGAATGCAGTGTTGCCAGCACAACACCAGGCAGTGTTGGTGGGTTGTTCTGTTCCGCACGATCTTCAAGTTCACGAAGCAGTGCACGCAAGGATGTTGCACCTTCTTCTTGCATCTGCTTTGCGAGCCGTAAAAAAGCATGAACATAATCGGTTTCACCAAATGGGCGAAGAACTGAAACCAAATCGGAGTACCAATCAACACCTTCAGTTGGAAGAACTGACGCCTGGCGAATAAGTCGCATGGCATCTCGAACATCTACCCGCTCAAAGAAGCGCTCTGAACTTTTTATTTGCGATTCAATTCTGGCGTTCGTTAGCTCTCGCTCGAAAGCATCGAGTTGAGAGTTTGTTCGAGTTAATATCGCCACCTCAACATGGCCCGGGGTTTTCGCCTTTAAATCCGCGATCTTTGCGACCACTGCCTTGACTTCACTTGCAGCACTATCGAACTTACTGACAATCGGTTTTGCACCGTGCTCATTCATTGAGGCAAGTTCATGGCCGTGCTCGCCAATCATTCCTCCCTGACGAAGTATTGCATTAGCGGTACCGATAATTTCTGGCGTCGATCGATAGCCCCGCGAAAGTCGAATCACTTGGGCTTTGGGAAAGCGCTGGGTAAAACTAAGTAAGAATGAGGAGGAGGCGCCGGCAAATGAATAAATAGTCTGGGCAGCATCTCCCACAACACATAACTCTTCGCGATTGCCGAGCCAAAGATTTAGAAGCCGTTGTTGCAAAGGCGAGACATCTTGATATTCATCGACGGTGAAATATCGATACTGATCGCGAACCCGCTCGCGCACACCCCGATCTTCTTCAAGCATCCCAACAGTAAGAAGTAAGACATCCTCGAAATCAATAGCACGCTCTTGTTGTTTTAGCGTTTCATAAGATTGATAAACCTTGGAGATCTCCTCCATGTTTGCTTTGTCGCCTTTATTATTTGGAATTCTAATTTGGCGACCAGCACCAAGAGCAGCCTCAACATATTCTGATGGTGAAACTTCTAAAACTTTTGCCCATTCGATCTCACTTGCAATATCGCGCAGGGTGGAAGTTTGCGGTGCCAGAGATGAATCCGTGCGACTTAAAGCTTCAGCAATCGCCCCAGATTTCATCGTCAACAACTTTGGAAAAGAACCACCGAATGAATACGGCCAGAAATACATTAATTGTTTTAGCGCCGCTGAGTGAAAAGTTCGAGCCGTTGCATTAGGAACACCAAGTGTGCGCAGGCGGGCCCGCATTTCACCAGCTGCGCGCGCAGTAAAAGTTAACGCCAGCGTTTTACTTGGATCAGTAACTCCTGCGGCAATTGCATAAGCAATCCGGTGGGTAATTACGCGAGTCTTTCCAGTTCCGGCGCCGGCAATTACGCAGACTGGACCGCGGATAGCTGTTACAACTTCTCGCTGCTCTGGATCCAAACCCGCCAAGATCTGCTCCATGGAAGCTGCTGGGGGTGGATTATTCGAATTAATGCGTGCCACGACTTAGCTCCGCCACCGCTCGCCACCAGATAGATCTTGTGCAGCGTTTTTGCCATACCAAGATTCGATCATCTTTCTTGCAACGCTCATGCCAGGTGGAAGCAAAAGTGATCCATCTGCAACCGCGGCTCGCATTTGCTCGCGCGATAACCATCTAATCTCTTCAATCTCGGTGGCATCTGGCCGAGCCAATTCTGGCTGCAAAGTTGTTGCTTGGAAGGCAATCATGATGCTGGCTGGAAATGGCCAAGGTTGTGATCCTAAATAAGAAATTTCTGAAACAACAACGCCGGCTTCTTCGCCAACTTCGCGAATCACACATTGCTCAAAAGATTCACCTGGTTCAACAAATCCTGCAAAGCACGAGAACCGGTGTTCTGGCCAAACACTCTGGCGGCCAAGTAAGACGCGATCATCTTTATCTTTAACTAAAACAATTATCGCCGGATCGGTCCTTGGATAATGTTCTGATCCATCTTTGTCACAGACTCGAAGTGAACCGCCTTGGGCACTTGTCGTAGTGTCACCGCATCTGGCGCAGTGTGGATGAGTGTGGTGCCAATTTGAAAGTGCCTGTGCATGGATTGCCAGACCCATCTCTAAGTCAGTTAAGCCATCACCAATTTCGCGAAGGGTTTTATATTCCAATTTAAGGGCGAGAGATTCCAGATCCATGGCATCGGCACACCAAGCGAAATAGCCAACGCCTTCACTAATTCCTAGAAATAATTTTTCGCCACTGGCAAATTCACCCGCGCCCTGCAATTTAACTATGTCGCCCTTGGTTAAAAACTTTAACGAATTTGCATCGGCGGCGGTTAGAAATTTTCCAGAGGCCAGATGAATTATTCGCCCGGTCTCCCACAACTCCGATAATTTCTCGGGTGCCAATCGAAGCTCGCCCGCGCGATCAATTGCAGCACGTGCAAGTGGCAATTCCAGGATATTCACGTGCCGACCTTACTAGGGTCGGGCTACTGACCGACTAGCGAGGCGACTAGGGTCTGCCTGTGAGGTTAACTTCGTGGAATTTGCTCCATGGTCAGGCTGTTCCGGTTGATGGCAAGGTGGTTATTTCCGGCGACCTGGCAGCCATCTCTAAACACCTTTCTAGTGATGTTGTGGGCCTGCAAGAAGTTGATGAGAATCAAGCTCGCTCTGGTGAATATTCTCAAGTAAAAGAATTGGCAAAATTATCTGGATTATCTGGACCAACTGGCATAAATCATTGGGGCTATGGGCGCTGTGTAATTGGCACCCCAGGTGTTCGATGGCGAAAACTAAAGAAAAATGAACCGCAATTAATAACTAATGAATCAGAAGTTAGTAATCGCTTTGAAAGTTCTTATGGCATCGGCCTAATTTCCAAAGTGCCAGTAAAAAAATGGCACCTCTTGCCACTGGGTCGTTCCCTAATTGGTTTACCACTACCAGTTGCATCACAGCGCGGTTTGCGCTTTATGTATGTGAAGGATGAACCAAGAATTGCAATAGCGGCAGAACTTGAGAATGGCTACACGGTTGCAGTTACTCACCTATCTTTTGTTCCCTTTGTAAATCTCTACCAACTACTTCGAGTAAAGCGCTGGCTCGGCCAACTTCCTGGCACACATATATTGATGGGCGATTTAAATCTGCCATTTAATATCCCAGTTAAATTTTCGAAATGGCGATCCCTAGATGAGATGGCTACATATCCAACTTGGGGTCCAAAGATTCAGTTTGATTACATCCTTAGTGATTCAGAACTAGACGCAATTCCGGTAGCAGGGCAACCAACCGGATTTAGTGATCACTTACCCGTAATGATTGAAATTAACTCTGCCTCGGTCATTAAATCTGCTGGGCGAACGCTTTGATTGCTACCGACATAATGAAATGCTGCACTGATATTTTCTAGGGCAATATTGTGAAGTTTTGCGTAGGCCAGACGATAGGTAGCAAGCTGGATTGCAGCAACTTCCAGATCATCTCCGCTCTTTTCTCGGCCAGTTTTCCAATCCACAACTTCGTACTTATCGCCCTCTTTATAAACCGCATCGATGCGGCCACGAACTAATACGCCGCCAAGAACTGTTTCGAAAGGTACTTCAACACCACCTGCCACTGGGGATTTTTTCGCCCATGAACTAGCAAGCCAGGATTCTTGTAGCTCCTTTAACGCTAGGTCTTCTGGCGAACGTGTCGCAGTTTCAAAGATATCTTCATCAAAGATTTTTGCATCACTAAATTGTTTCTCAACCCATAAGTGAAACTCAGTGCCGCGCCGGGCAAATCGGTCAATGTGATTTGGGATTGGCCGGCGAATATTTAGCGCTAATTCATCTGGATCTTTCGCCAAATTTACAAGTGTTGAAACTGATATTCGAGTTGGTAGATAAATATCTACGCCAGCGCTACCTCGATTTGCCTCGGCAATAAGGGCAAGGGCATCACTGATGAATGAGTTATTCGTAGCATCTTTGAGATTGGCGCTAGAGAGATCAAGTGCAACTGCGCTTCGCACCAAATCTGCGCTTTTCATAATTTCCACACTACGTTTGGATGTGCTCGGCCAACTTCCGGTTCGCGGATTTTCGATAGCCGGATTATCGCCATCTGGCTTGGGGACCTTACTAATTACATTTGCTGCACTTTGCTTAGAAACTAATTCATCAACTAGTTGATAGAGCGCACTTGGATTTACTGCCTCAATTCCAGAGCCAAACCATGAGGCGGTTGCGATTAAATTACTTTTGGCCCGCGTGAAGGCTACATAAGCCAAGCGCCACTCTTCTTGTTCGCGACCCGCCTTCCAATAATCTTCAAATGCTTCGAGCGCTTTTCTAACGTCAACTGGCTTGGGATCTGCACTTGGGAATTTAAAGTCAGTGAATTGATCACCGTCGCCGCGAAGTGCAAGTGGCAAAGCGCCCACATTCTTGGTCCAGATATCAAGTGACTTGCCAGAACTTGGGAAATTTCGTTCAACTAATCCAGGCACTGCAACAAAGTCCCATTCCGAACCTTTTGCAGCATGAACAGTAAGAATTTGTACGGCTTCTTTATTTACCTCAATTGATGTCGGCTTTAAACCGCCTTCTTCGGAGTCGGCAATTTTGAGCCAATCCAGGAAGGATGAGAGCGTCCCACCATTGCGCGCAAATTTTGCAGCTTCATCCAAGAATTGATCTAGATACTTTCTACCGCTCTGCCAGCCATCGCGTACCAAAACTTCAGTATCTAAGTGGAGGAAGCGCTCGGCTTCAAGAATTGCATCAGTAATTCCCCCAGTTAAATGTCTGCGAAGAACCTTGAGATCTTTTGCAAAATTCATTAGGCGTTCGTACCCAGCAGGTGAAAAATATTCACGTGGGGCTTTTTCAAAGACATCTAGCGCTTCAATCGCACTGCCTATTGCAAAATCTTCCGCTTCTAAGGTTTCATCACTTGGCGCCGACATCAGATTTTCTACCGTCTTGCTTAGTGATTCGCTCTGGTTTTTTACCAGTGAGCGCGAGAATTTTCCGAGTGCTGTCAAATCTTGCGGGCCAAGTGCGAGGTGTGGACCAGTGATTAGGCGTATCAGCGAGCTTCCGAGATTTGGGAAAATTAAAGTTCTAAGGAGAGCAAGAATGTCGGCAACTTCCGGAATATGAATCAACCCACCTAAGCCAACAACTTCGACTGGAATATTTCGGGAACGAAGTGCTTGCTCTATCTCTGGGATGTAGCGGCGATTTCTTACAAGAACTGCAAAAGTTTTAGGCTTTAACGGATCCTTGGTTCGACTTGGATCAAACCAACTCTTGGCAAAGTAATCGGCAATTGCTTCGGCCTCTTGGGTGAGTGATTCATATTGACCACAGACAAGTTCACCTTTATTTGCACCTGGGCGAAGTTTTAGCCGTTCGACTTTATCTGTTCGAGATAGACCGGGCCGGCTCGGGATTGCTGCGATCAGTTCTCCGATGTGATCAACCACTTCATTGGCCATCTCTAAAATATTTTCATCATTACGCCAGGTTGTTAAAAGATTATGTTCTAAACAAGGGACGTTTGAAGAACCGGTAAAGGTGCGGCCAAATGTGGAGAGCGTCTGAGCGCTAGCGCTGCGCCAGCCATAAATTGCCTGATTTGGATCGCCAACTGCGGTGACAAAGTGGCCCTGTCCAAATAGCGCAGCTAAGAATTTAACTTGGCTGACCGAGGTGTCTTGGTACTCATCTAGTAAAACAACTTTGTACTTGTTGCGCTCGGAGGCCGCTACTTCAATTCCCAAATCTTGAGTTACTAGCTTTGCGGCAAGCGACATTTGATCATTAAAAGTTAGAAGTCCACGCTCGAGGCGATGGCGATCATAAGCCTCGACCATTGGCAATATCGCAAGTCGCTCATTTAAAGTTGCTTTGGCATCACGGAAGGTGTCATTTGATTTCGTATCGTCAACAGCTTGATATTTAGCAAGTTCGGTAACCAAGAAATCATGAAGCTCGCCCACGCTTTTGCCATGTTCGCCAAGCGCCGCAGATAAGTCCATAACTTTATCTACAACGGTCTTTGCCGAGTGTTGGATTTCATAACCGGTAATTGATTCAAAATTATTGACAATGTTATTCGCAATTTGCCAGGCAGCTGCTTCACCAATTGGTTCTGCGCTGACATCGATTCCCATACGAATTGCATGATCGCTTAGAACTCGTCCCGCATATGAGTGATAAGTAGCAACTGTTACTACAATTTCGACACTTGAGCCCGTTTGTGGATCGAGCGGCAAGAGGCCAGCTTTGCGAAGTTGGCGTAGCCGCCTTCTGATTCGACTTGAAAGTTCGCCAGCAGCCTTTCTGGTGAAGGTAAGGCCAAGTATTTCCTCGGGTTTAACAAAACCATTTGCTACTAACCAGAGAACTCTTGCGCTCATTGTTTCGGTTTTTCCAGAACCGGCGCCAGCAATAATTACCGTTGGACCAAAATGAGTGGATTCAATAATCGGAATTTGTTCTGGACTTGGTCCTTTGAAATTTGGATCTTCGATGCGCAGCGCATCACCTATCTGTTTCGCACTGTACTTGGGGTTCTTTATAACGCCGGGGGTCTGGCTCATGGCTCAATCACCGACCGACCTTGTGGCTGGATTGGGCAGATTAATGAGACTGAACAGGTACGGCAATGCTTATTTACGGTGGCACTAAATTGAGCAGCGGACATGGCATCGGCGGCTTCAATTACTTGTGCCTTGATTGTTTGGTGATCGAGCGGTCCTTGCTTCTTTACCGATGCGGTTTTGGAATCGTTACCAAGAAAAACTAACTCGGCGCCGCCACTCTCACCACCCGGCTTAATTTCGGTAAATGATTCTTCATAGATTGCGAGTTGGTAACCAGCTAGTTGTTTATGTTCTTGCGCAGCATCTTTAGTTACATCCGAGGCCCCGCTCTTTAAATCAACAATATAAACCCGACCTTGTGCATCTATTTCAACGCGATCAACACTTCCATTGAATATTGCCCGGCCAATTTCCTTATGGAATTTTGCTTCAACCGCGAATAGTGAATTGGGATTCTTCTTCTGCCATTCGTAAAATTTCCGAAGCTTCTCCACTGCTCGCGTGAATTGATAATCACGTACCCAACCTTTGTTTCCATCTATCAACGCCCAATTACTTGCCAGGCGATCTTCCATCTCTTTAACTTGCATGTCAGGATTTTCTTTTAACATCGCTGCAAGAGCATGAATTGCTATACCAAGAAGCTGGGCGGTTGAATCACCGTCACGGCCACCGCTCTTCTCAATAAACCATTTGAGCCCGCACTCTGAGAAACTTTGTAGGTTGCTTGGTGAAACCGAAACTTTTTCCAAAACTGGCAGTGAAGGTTCGAAGCTACTTAGCTCACTCGCCCCAAGCCAACTACCTGGATCTGCGCTGGTAATTCCTTCATTGGCAAGAGTCTTTAATAACCCGGCTGCAAATTCTTTCTCATCCGGTGTGCCAGTCATAAGGTTGCGACGTAAAGTTGCAACAAGTGCCTGTGGTGTTAGTGATCTGGGCAGATCTTTAACTGACGCATCTTCTGATGAGTTCCCATAAACATGCTCGTAAATCTCGTCGAAATATTGTGACGGCTCGGAATCATCATCTTTGGAAAATGCGGTAATTATCAGCCCGGACTTCGCCCGCGAGAGCGCAACACCAAGGAGGCGTCGTTCATCTTCTATTAGTGCACTTGCCGCACTTGCCTCAATTTCACTTCGTGCAACTAAAGATTCCATTCCACTTCGTTCGGATTCAACAAGACGTTCGCTGCCAAGAAGTGAGCCGCGTGCCCGCAAGTTAGGCCAGATTCCTTCTTGTAGCCCAGTTAGCGCAACGAGTTCCCATTCCAAACCTTTGGTGGAGTGCACGGTCATAACGCGAACTACCTCAGTTCGCTGCCCTTGTGCGGTTATCGCATCACTGAGGATGGATTCGCCTCGTATCTGATCAATAAATAATTGTGGACCGGCGCCGGGCATTCGTTCGGCAAAACGTCTAGCTGATTCAAAAAGTTGAATAACTGCATCAAGATCACGATCTGCCGCCGCCCCACGAACACCACCAGCAATTGCACGAGTGCGCCAACTATTTGCCATGTTTGCGCCGTCATAACTCTTTGCCGAACTCCAAATTGCCCAAATCAAATCTGAAATATCACCACCGCGTTTAATTTCTAGACGAGCGGCCGCAATCAAATCTGCAATCTGTTTCAGGCTCTTAATTTGTTCCCAAGGCAGCGGTGCATCGTTTTCATTTAAAATGCTTAAGATTATTTCGGTTGATGACCGAGTAGCGCCATCGTCGCCGCGAACTTTGGCAATATCGATTCGCATTTGTCGAATTGAAAGTGCATCAGCGCCCCCGAATTCACTGAGCAGTAACTCTTCAATCGCCTCCCAATTTGCTGGAGTTAAGGCAATGCGACCAAGTGCAACCTCGGCGATAGTTAAAATCGGCGTGACTGCTGGGTTTTCCCCAAGTGAAAGTGCATCAGCATCAATTTCAATTGGAATGTTATTTAAGGCGAAAGCACGGGTTAGCGAGGCGACTGCAGCACCGGGTGAGCGCAGAATAACCGCCATCTGCGACCAGGCAAGGCCGCCTTGAAGATGTGCAGTTCTAAATGCGTGGGCGATGTAATTTGCGCAATCAACTTGGTTGGCCAATTTTGCAACATCGACACCGCGATCTTTCCCGATAAATTCAATCTCTTTAACGAGACCAATGCCAGTGCGATTCGGTAGCTTTTCGGTGATGGCACGAGTCAGATCATTCATTGAAGGTGTGCCACGTAGCGCCTGATCTAAGTAAACCGACTTGTATTTATTGTTACGAACGAAGGTTGAAATACCTTCTGGTTCGGCGCCGCGGAATTGACCAACGGTGGAATTAGGGTCAGCAAAAATGCAGACTTGTGGGCCGGATAAAAGTTCAAGTAATTCGCGCTGGGCGCTATCGCTCTCCTGGAATTCATCTACCAAAATCAATTTAAAGCGGTTCTGCCATTCTGCTAATAATTTGGCATCCGTGCGCAACTGATTAATTGCGAGTGAAATTATTGAGCTTGGATCAATTCGAAGCGGCGTGCCAGGCACGATGCCATAGCGAAGTCCGAGAATGTTGTCGTATGACTCCCAGAATTTTGCGGCGGGAATCCACCACGGCTCATTTAATAATTGGGCTTTTTCAATTAACTTCTTGTAAGAAAAGTTTCGTTCACTCGCGCGCAACATTAAATCTCGAAGTTCGCGTGCAAATCCACGAGTTCCAAGTGCTGCGCTCAATTCGGCTGGCCAATTTACCCCTGGTGAATTCTCGGGATGGGCCAACAAATCGCGAATAAATGAATCTTGTTCGGCGCCAGAGATTAGAACATATTTCGGACTATCTAAATCAAGTTGGGTATTTATGATTGAGAAGGCAAGTGAGTGAAAAGTTCTAACAAGTGGTTCAAATGCGCTGGCGCCACTTTGGATAACGATCTCATCGCGAAGTTGCGACGCTCGCTCGCGGCCATAAGCAAGTACCAAAATAGAATTCGAATCGAAGCCAGCGGCAATTTTCCTAACAACACTTTCGACAAGTGTTGCGCTCTTTCCAGAACCGGCCGGGCCGTAAACAATCAAACGTGAATCTGTGGAATTTAGGACTGAATCAATAACTGCGCTCTGGTTTACGGTTGGTTTAAATTCGCTTTGCACCACGGTTCGGCGCAGCAATTTAAGGCCTTGCGATTTAGGGGATTGAGATTTGCCAGGCGCCGGGGTCATAGGGCTATCTAACCCAATGCCCCCGACATCTGCCTGTAAGTCAGGTCTTTTAGGACTCTGGATTTATTAGGACTCGAGGTTAGCCTTCTTCGCACGACCCACATTACGAGCACGTTCGCTCTGATCGAGGATAGTTTTGCGAACACGTACGTGCTTTGGAGTTACCTCAACGCACTCGTCTTCACGGCAGAATTCCAGCGCTTGTTCCAAGTTAAGCAGCCGTGGCGGAATGATGCGATTGGCATCATCAGCGCCCGATGAACGCATATTGGTTAGCTTCTTTTCGCGAATGATATTTACATCCATATCTTCGGTACGTGAATTCTCGCCAACAATCATGCCCTCATAAACTTCAGTACCAACTTCAAGGAAAATGACGCCGCGCTCTTGAACACCATCAACTGCGTATGCAGTAACTGTGCCACGACGATCTGCAACAAGTGACCCACTCAAACGAGTGCGAATTTCACCGTTCCAGTTTTCGTAACCATCAAATACATGGTGCAGAAGTCCGGTTCCGCGAGTTTCAGTTAAGAACTCGGTACGAAAACCAATCAGACCACGAGAAGGAACCTTGTAATCCATGCGGATCCATCCGGTGCCATGGTTAACCATTTGCTCCATGCGGCCTTTACGAAGTGCCATTAGTTGTGTGACGACACCAAGGAAATCTTCTGGGATATCGATAGTTAGACGCTCCATAGGTTCCTGAAGTTTTCCGTTAACCATTTTGACCACAACTTGTGGCTTACCAACAGTCAATTCGAAACCTTCACGGCGCATGATTTCAACTAGGACTGCAAGTTGTAACTCACCGCGACCCTGAACTTCCCAAGTATCTGGACGTTCGGTATTTAGAACTCGAAGTGAAACATTACCGACTAATTCGGCATCCAAACGGTTCTTCACTTGGCGAGCAGTAAGTAGCTTGCCTTCTTGACCAGCAATAGGTGAAGTATTGATACCGATTGTCATCGAAATTGATGGCTCATCAACAATGATCAATGGCAGTGCATGTGGTCTTTCTAGGTCTGCAAGAGTTTCACCTAATGTAATAGTTTCAATTCCGGCAATAGCGACGATGTCGCCAGGACCAGCTTCGAGGGCAGAAACCCGCTCTAGGCCATTAGTAATTAGCAGTTCCGAAATCTTTACGCGTTCAGTTGTGCCATCAGTCTTCATCCACATTACGTTCTCGCCCTTTTTAATTACGCCTTCGCGAATACGACATAGCGCCAGGCGACCAAGGTAAGGAGATGAGTCCAAGTTTGTAACGTGTGCTTGTAGCGGTGCATCTTCGTGATAAACCGGTGCTGGAATCGTATTGAAGATGACATCAAATAACGTATCTAGGTTTTCGCGATCTGGCATCACACCATTTTCTGGGCGAGTCATCGAAGCGCGACCAGCTTTAGCAGATGCGTAGACAACTGGGAATTCAATTTGATCATCATTCGCATCGAGATCCATGAATAGGCCATAAGCCTCATCAACAACTTCTGGAATTCGGGAATCGGGACGGTCAACTTTGTTAATGACCAAAATAACAGGAAGGTTCTTCTCGAGCGCTTTACGAAGTACGAAGCGAGTTTGTGGAAGTGGGCCTTCAGACGCGTCAACAAGAAGAATCACACCGTCGACCATTTCAAGTCCACGTTCTACTTCGCCACCGAAGTCGGCGTGGCCTGGTGTATCAATAATGTTTACGGTCTGGGCACCACGACGAATCGAAGTGTTCTTCGCAAGAATCGTGATTCCCTTTTCGCGTTCTAGATCCATGGAATCCATCACTCGATCGCGGTTCTCGCCCTCTTTCTGGTGCTCGGAAAATGCACCGGACTGAGTAAGCATCGCGTCAACAAGCGTCGTCTTGCCATGGTCAACGTGGGCAATAATCGCCACATTTCGCAGGTCATCGCGCTTCTTAAGCTCGCCAGTTATATATGGGCTCTTCTCGTACTTAATTTTTGTCATTAGTTATTGAACCTAAATTCCACTACATCGCCGTCGGACATTACATATTCTTTGCCTTCCATTCGAACCTTACCGCGAGCCTTGGCTTCCGCCATGGAACCTGCAGCAACTAAATCGTTAAATGCAACGATTTCGGCCTTAATGAAACCTTTTTGGAAATCGGTGTGAATCACACCGGCCGCAACTGGTGCGGTATCGCCCTTATGAATTGTCCACGCACGTGTCTCTTTTGGACCAGCGGTTAAATAAGTTTGAAGTCCTAACGTATTAAATCCAACGCGAGCAAGAGTTGTAAGTCCTGGTTCTTCTAAACCAATTGCTGATAACAATTCCATGGCATCGGCTTCATCTAATTCAGCAAGTTCGGCTTCTGTCTTGGCATCCAAGAAAATTGCTTCTGATGGCGCAACCATTGCTTGAAGTTTTTCGCGTAACGCAGGATCACTTAGTTCAGCAGCATCAACATTAAATACATATAAGAATGGCTTGGCGGTCATTAGGTGCAATTCAGCGATCGCGGCTAGGTCGACTTTGGAACCGTAAAGTAATTTTCCAGAATTAAGAATCTCTTGCGCCTGCTTAACAACCTCGATCATGGCGGCTTTCTCTTTGGCAATCCGCGCTTCTTTTTCTAATCTAGGCAGGGCTTTTTCAATTGTTTGTAGATCGGCTAAACCAAGTTCGGTATTGATGACTTCAATATCTGATGCCGGATCCACGAATGAACCCACACGTTCACCTTCGCGAGTTACATTCTCATCGGTGAAGACTCGGATGACCTGACAGATTGCATCGGTCTCGCGAATGTTCGCCAGGAATTTATTTCCAAGTCCAGCGCCTTCAGATGCGCCTTTTACAATTCCGGCGATATCAACAAAGGAGACAGTGGCAGGCAGAATCTTTTCGGAGGTAAAAATTTCAGCGAGCTTTGGTAGGCGAGCATCTGGAACGCCCACGATTCCCACATTTGGCTCGATTGTTGCGAAGGGATAGTTCGCCGCCAATACGTTGTTCTTGGTCAGAGCGTTAAAAAGGGTCGATTTACCCACGTTGGGCAGTCCGACGATTCCAATAGAGAGGCTCACAAGGAGTAGAGCCTACGCGGGATTGTCGGTGCTTCCTGCCACGATACGGACATGAACAGCACAACGGGCCTCATATTGGGCATATTGATCGGGGTAACGCTCGGAATTTTGATTGGGATTTTAGCCACAAAGGGTCGATCTAAATCAAATGACCCATTAATCGATGAATTAAAGAAGCAAGTTGAGAACGAGCGAAGCAAAACTGAGGCCACGACAAAATTAAATTCTGAACTCGAAGCGATGAAACAGACCGTTGAAAAATTAACACTCGCTACTGGCGAGGCCGACCGACGCAGAATTCGTGCGGAAGCAGAGATTACCGACCAAGTTAAATATATGGCCGAACACAATGAAAATTTAGTTAAGCAAACTCGCGCGATTGCTGGTGCGCTCGCAAGTTCACAAACTCGCGGCAAGTTTGGTGAGGCTCATCTTGAAAAACTACTCGAGAGCGCTGGCTTAATTGAGAACGAACATTTCACAAGACAGAGCGCCTCGGAAAAACTTGGCGATTCTGGTGCTATCCCAGATGTAACAATCGGAATGCCTGGTGGCAGTGTTATATATATTGACTCTAAATTTCCATTTCAAAGATTCTATGAAGCCTTTGAAACCCAAGATGATGCCGAGCGCGCTCGCTTGCTCACCGAACATTCAAAAGATCTTCTGAAGCACATCGAGGCGCTCTCAAAGCGTAAATATGCCGAGCGTGGCCCATCGCCAGATTTCGTTATTTTATATGCACCGATTGATGCGATCTTTATTGAGGCCGTAAAAGCGATTCCAGATTTCCTTGATACTTCATTCCGACTCGGGGTAACGATTGCGACCCCGACTTCCATGATGGCGCTACTTCGCACTGTTGGCTACCTGTTTAGTAGAAACCGCGTCGCGGCAAATGCCGAGGAGATTCAAACTCTCGCCGTTAAGTTCCTGCGCGATATCTCATCGTTGCACGACAAGATCGTTACCGTTGGCGACAGATTAAAGAGCACCCTGAAGGCTTATAACGACATGATCCCAACGGCAGAGACAACTGTTCTCTCTGCTGCAAAGAAAATGAAATCACTGGATGTTGCAGGAAAGCCGCTCAAGGTTTTCCCAGAAGTATCCGAGAATTTGCGTTCGCTAGAAAGTAAATTAGCCTTGGATGCACCAGAAGATTTCATTGAAGTAGAAGAGTTAGATTTAGTCGAGAGTGATGAGGAATAAGCAGATGACATCTACAATCGATTCAGTTCGAAAAAAGGGCGTAACTGGCCCTGGCCTAAAGCCAGCAGGAATCATCATCTTGCAGTTCATATTTATATTTCTCGTAGAAGCTCTGGAATACGAAGTTACCAAGGTTGGTCGGATCACCGGTATGGCGCTAATTCTTTGCTCGATTGGTGGTCTTTACCTTGGTCGTGCTGGAACTTCACTTGTTAACGCCGTAAATCCGCCAATTGCGCTGTTGGTTGCCACGCTATTTATTATGTCGCTGCTTGGTGGCGCGGGGCTTCACGTAACAAAAATTGGTTTGGATTTGGTATCAAGTCTTGCTGGAGTTGCGCCATTTCTGATCTTTGCAACGTTAATTGGTTGGGGTGGGCATTTCGCTCGAAATACCAGAACTAAAGCAGCGCGTAATAATTAGTAAAACTAGCTCTTTCCGGCTTCGCGCAGATCTTTTCTAAGCTCTGGCGGAATTGCAAAGAGTAGGTGTTCTTCCATCGCAGTAATTGTCTCCACGTTTGAAAAACCGCGTTCAGCGAGCCAGATCATTAAATCTTTTACCAATATTTCAGGGACCGATGCTCCACTGGAAACTCCAATAGTTTTTACCCCTTCAAGCCATTCATCCTTGGCTTCGGCGGCATAATCAATTAAGTAGGCGGCCTTGGCACCATATTCAAGTGAAACTTCAACCAGGCGCACCGAGTTTGATGAGTTAGTCGAACCGACAACCAGAACAAGATCCGCAACTTCGGCAATCTGCTTTATTGCGATCTGGCGGTTCTGAGTTGCATAACAAATATCATCACTTGGCGGATCCATTAAATTTGGAAAGCGCTTTTTTAACGCAGCGACGGTAGCGAGCGTTTCATCAACGCTAAGGGTTGTCTGTGAAAGCCAGGCCACTTTATTTTCATCTTTAACCTGGATGTCATCAATTCCATCAATTCCATCGACCAAAATAATATGATCAGGAGCTTCACCAGCAGTCCCATCAACTTCTTCGTGGCCCTCATGACCAATTAGAAGGATGGTTAAATCCTCGCTCGCAAAGCGCTTGACTTCGTTGTGCACCTTTGTGACAAGCGGACAAGTTGCATCAATTGTCTTTAAATTTCGTGCTGCAGCACTTGCATGCACGGCTGGTGAAACACCGTGTGCTGAAAAAATAACAATTGCACCTTCTGGAACTTCGTCATTCTCTTCAACAAATATCGCACCGCGGTTTTCCAGCGTAGAAACCACATGTTTATTATGAACAATCTGCTTTCGCACATAAACCGGAGCACCGTATAACTCCAGCGCCTTCTCAACAGTAATTACTGCTCGATCAACGCCGGCACAATATCCGCGAGGTGCCGCGAGCAAGACGCGCTTTTCGGATTTGGTATCGGCCACTGTGGTCATTGGGCAAGTCTATTAGGATCGTGCCATGCAGGAGACTTCAGCCGAATCCCCCGCCCCGGTTCGGGTAATCTCCGAAGCGATCGGTGAATATTTAAGCCGTCTGGGTAACGTCTGGATCGAAGGCGAATTATCCGAAGTCACAGTTCGACCCGGCGCACAAATGGTATTCATGAGATTGCGCGATACCAGCGCCGACATGAGCATCTCGATCATGTGCCACAAATCAGTTTTGGAATCGGTCTCACCTCTTCCACAAAATGCCCGAGTCGTCATGAACTCTAAAGTTTCTTGGTATGCCAAAAATGGTTCACTCTCATTTAGCGTTAAGGAGATCCGCCAAGTTGGTGTTGGGGAATTACTCGCGCGGTTGGAAGCCCTAAAGAATCAACTCGCTAGTGAGGGGCTCTTTGATGATTCAAATAAGCAATCTCTTCCTTTTCTGCCAAAATCAGTTGGGCTAATTTGCGGGCGAAATAGCGATGCCGAAAAAGATGTTGTTGAAAATGCTAAGCGACGCTGGCCATCTGTGAATTTTGAGATTCGAGAAGTTGCCGTGCAAGGCGCCAGCGCTGTTGTGGAAGTATCCGCCGCACTTCGCGAATTAGATGCCAATCCTGACGTTGAAGTAATCATTATTACGCGCGGCGGCGGCTCCTTCGAAGATCTGCTTGCCTTCTCAGATGAGTCACTGGTCCGCTTGGTTGCGAGTTGCACCACCCCAATCGTCAGTGCAATTGGCCATGAGAAAGATGCGCCACTTCTTGACTTAGTTGCCGACTTCCGAGCATCAACACCGACAGATGCTGGAAAACGAGTTGTGCCGGATATGGAAGAGGAGCTCACAAAGATTTCAAATTTGCGCGCTCGTGCAATTCGCTTTGTACAAAGTCGGATCGATTTTGAAGTTGCAAAGATTGCCCAATTTATGGACCGCCCAAGTATGCGTGATCCACTTACGATGATTACAACTCGCGCCGAAGTAATTTCAAACTTCTCTGCCCGTGCACATAGATCAACGAGCCATCGCATTTCGCTCGCTCGCGAAGAGATCGCAAATTTATCGACTGGGCTTCGCACCCTCTCCCCGCAAGGCACCCTTGATCGTGGTTATGCGGTAGTTCAAAAAATAGATGGTCGGGTTGTACGTCGTGCGAGCGAGGTCACAACTGGTGAACACTTGAAAATACGCTTGGCTGATGGCACTGCCACTGCGGTGACGGAGTAGATTAGGAATATGGCTACCGATAAAACCGGCGCAAAACTTTCATACGAGGCGGCTCGTGACGAGTTGGCACAAGTAGTTAGCGCACTCGAAGGCGGACAATCGAGCCTTGAAGAATCACTTGCACTCTGGGAACGCGGTGAAGTGTTAGCAAAGATTTGCCAGGAATGGCTCGATGGCGCAAAAGCAAAGTTGGCTGCCGTCCGCCCGGATGATTCCAGTAGTTCCAGTGAGAAGAAATAATGCCAGAGTTTAATTACAGCGATTTATTGCCGCTCGGCCCTGATGAAACAAAATATCGCCTAGTAAGTAGCGAGGGTGTTAAGACTTTTACCGCGCAAGGAATGGAATTTCTGCAAGTTTCACCGGAAGCAATTGAAAACCTAACCGCAGAAGCCATTCATGACATTTCACATTATTTGAGGTCAGAACATCTAGCCCAACTTGCCTCGATACTCAGTGATCCAGAAGCCTCACCAAACGATCGATTTGTCGCGCTAGATCTACTTAAGAATGCAAATATTTCGGCCGGCGGCGTGCTCCCGATGTGTCAAGACACTGGAACCGCACTTGTGATGGGCAAGAAGGGCGAGCGAGTTCTAACAACCGATCGCGATGAAGTTTCAATTTCAAAAGGTGTTTATGACGCCTTCACTAAATTAAATTTGCGCTATTCCCAGATGGCGCCAATAAATACTTGGGAAGAGAAAAATACCGGAAATAACCTGCCAGCCCAGATTGAGATTTATTCCGATAACGAACATAAGAATGAGTACAACTTTCTCTTTATAGCTAAAGGTGGCGGTAGCGCCAATAAATCCTTCCTCTACCAAGAGACCAAAGCAGTTCTAAATCCAACTTCTTTTATGAATTGGCTTGATGAAAAATTACGCTCGATTGGCACAGCCGCTTGTCCGCCGTATCACCTAGCAATTGTCATTGGTGGAACATCAGCCGAGCACACTGTTAAAACTGCAAAACTTGCGAGCACTCACTATTTAGATTCACTTCCACTAAGTGGCGATGCCCAGACTGGCCATGGTTTTCGCGATATTGAATTAGAAGCGAAGGTTCTGGAATTAACTAGAACACTTGGCATCGGTGCGCAATTCGGTGGCAAATATTTCTGTCACGATGTTCGAGTTGTTCGTTTGCCACGTCACGGCGCATCACTTCCAATCGCTATCGCAGTCTCGTGTTCGGCCGATCGCCAAGCCAAGGGCAAGATCACCAAAGAGGGCGTCTTTCTTGAGGTTTTAGAGCGCGACCCTGCCCACTTCTTGCCAGAGACAACCGATGAACATCTCGATGATGACGTTGTGAAGATCGATTTAAACCAACCGATGGCCGAAATTCTAAAAACTCTTGCCAAGTATCCAATCAAAACGCGCCTTTCACTTAGTGGAACTCTTGTTGTAGGGCGCGATCTGGCCCATGCAAAGATAAAAGAATTACTTGATTCCGGAAAGCCAATGCCGCAATACCTAAAGGATCATGCGATTTATTACGCAGGCCCAGCAAAAACCCCGGTTGGTTATGCCTCTGGGTCATTTGGCCCAAC
>CAIMMQ010000016.1 GCA_903842675.1 uncultured Actinomycetes bacterium | reverse complement strand
GCAATTTTTTCGCTACTAGTTTTTTCGCCGAAATAGGATGGCGCAATTTTTTCATAAGAGTCTTTCGCATTACTTAATGAAATACGATCTTGTGGACGCTTTGGTCCAGCAATCGAAGGAACGATTGTTGCTAGATCTAACTCCAATTTCTCGGAGAATCTTGGTTCAGCACTTGGGTTATGCCATAGTCCAATTTGTTTTGCATAGCTTTCAACAAGTGCGAGTTGATCAGCAGTTCGACCTGTAAGAGTTAAGTAGCGAATGGTCTCTTCATCAATTGGGAAGATCGCACAAGTCGAGCCATATTCTGGTGACATATTTCCAATGGTTGTTCGATTTGCCATTGGAAGCGCGCTTACGCCCGGACCATAAAATTCCACAAACTTTCCGACAACACCGTGTTTGCGCAACATCTCGGTAATTGTTAAAACTAGATCGGTAGCGGTAGTTCCGATTGGAAGTGAACCGGTTAATTTGAATCCAACAACTCTTGGAATAAGCATGGAGACCGGTTGACCAAGTAGCGCGGCTTCAGCTTCGATTCCGCCAACGCCCCAGCCGAGAACTCCAAGTCCGTTAACCATTGTTGTGTGTGAATCCGTACCAACGACCGTATCTGGATAGGCCCGCAAAACTCCATCGACTTTTCTTGTCATGACTACTCGGGCGAGATATTCAATGTTTACCTGGTGCACAATTCCAGTTCCGGGTGGCACAACTTTGAATTCATCAAAAGCGGTCTGACCCCAGCGCAAGAAGCGGTATCGCTCTTGATTGCGCTCGTATTCAATATCAGTATTCTCTTCAAAGGAAGTTTTCGTTCCAAATTTATCGGCAATAACCGAGTGATCGATAACGAGTTCTGCTGGAGCTAGTGGATTTACCTTTGTTGGATCGCCACCCAATTCCGAAATTGCTTCGCGCATCGTTGCTAAGTCCACAACGCAAGGAACACCCGTGAAATCTTGCATAATAACTCGAGATGGTGTGAATTGAATTTCAGTATCTGGTTCGGCATCTGGATTCCAACTTGCCAGCGCTTTAATCTGCTCGGCGGTGATATTCGCGCCATCTTCTGTGCGCAATAAGTTTTCAAGCAAAACCTTAAGGCTAAATGGCAAAGTGTCGGCTTGGTCTAACTTAGAGATATCAAAGATCTCGTAGCTTTCTCCCGCAACAGTTAGCGTGCTCTTCGCGTTAAAGGAATTCTTGCTCACAGGGCTATCTTAGCCGCGACTGAACCGAGCCACACATTCAACATGATGCGTCATTGGGAAGAGATCGAAGCCCACGATGTGATCTAGGTGATATCCACCCGCTTCAAGTGCTTTCGCATCTCGCGCAAGGGAAGCCGGATCACAAGAAACATAGACGATAACTCTTGGGGATTTTGCGAGCATCTCCTTAACTACCATTTCGCCCGCGCCCGTACGTGGTGGATCTAGCAAGATCACATCAGCGCGCTTCACCAGTGGAAGTTTCTGTTCAACTCGACCAGAATGAATTGTTAAATTTTTCTTACCGTCGAAAATACGAAGCGCATCTTGCGTAGCACGGTGGCTAGATTCAATTAGATGCACTCGGCCAATATCGCCCACTTCTTCCAACATTGGTGCTGTGAAAAGACCAACTCCCCCGTATAAATCGCAGACGTGGTCCCCGGGACGAAGTGCCAATAAATCTATGGCAAGTTTCAAAAGTGTCTCTGGTGCGTTTACATGCGCCTGCCAGAACGAAGTTGGTGAGATTTCGTAAGTGAATTCTCCGACTTTTTCGTGGAGTTGGGTTGGACCAGAAATACTTCTGCCACCTCTAGAAACATTTCGCTCACCCGAATTTGATACCGCAACTTCAAGGCGATCCTCGCCCTTCCAATTTCTGTCAAAAATTACCGGATCATTGATTGCATCTAGTGCGATCTGACAACCATCAATCTCAGTGATCTCATTGCTTCGCGATGAGAAAAGCCCAAGCTTGCCATTTTTAGAGATTGCAAAATCCATTCGAGAGCGCCAATGCAAACCATCTTTCGGCGCAACTGCTAGGACATCTAAATCGATATCCATTCTTGCAAGTCTTGAAAATTGTTCGCGGATGACTGAACGTTTCAATTCAAGTTGTGCGCCAATTTCTACATGTTGGAAGTCGCAGCCACCACAACCGCCAGGCACCGCATATTTACATGGTGCAACAACGCGATCTTTCGACGCTTCAAGAATTTCTACCGCATCACCGCGCGCAAGGCGAGATGAGATTGATGTAATTTCTACAACGGCGCGTTCACCTGTTATCGCATGTCGAACAAAAATGACTTGACCATTGTGTCTTGCCACAAAGTGACCGCCATGTGCTACTGGACCAATATCAACTGTTACTCGCATCCCTACTTTTAGTTCGTCGGGCGCGGTTGTTTCCATAGGGGCAACCTTAAGGGTGTATGGTGTACTTCGTGCACGTAGTCATCATGGGGTGCGGTCGGGTCGGTGCCGGCCTAGCGCGAGAACTCGAAGCGAGCGGTCATTCGGTTTCAATTATCGACCAGAATCGCGAAGCATTTCGCCGATTGGGCGCAGATTTTAAAGGTATGACAGTTTCTGGTGTTGGTTTTGATCGCGACATCCTTCTAGAAGCAGGAATCGATCGCGCAGATGCTTTTGCTGCAGTTTCAAATGGTGACAACTCCAATATCTTGGCAGCTCGAGTAGCCCGGGAAACTTATGGCGTTCAAAATGTGGTTGCAAGAATTTATGACCCTGCTCGCGCCGAAATTTACCAACGCCTTGGAATTCCTACTGTAGCGACAGTTTTATGGACCACAGATCAGATTATGCGTCGCCTTGCGCCAGAAGGTTCGCGTTCGGAATGGCGCGATGCAAGTGGTGTTGTTCAACTTTGTGAAGTTCACCTTCATCATGATTGGTTTGGTCAGCCTGTTTCACTTATCGAAACATCAACTAGAGCGCGTGTTGCATTTATTACCCGTCTAGGTGAAGGCATGATCCCTAACGAAAACTCGGTACTTCAAGAGGGCGATTTAATCCACGTCATGGTTAGTAACTCTGAATTAGCAAATGTGGAAATGTCCCTAGCAAAATCGCCGGAAGAGGCATAACAGATGAAGATTGCTATCGCTGGCGCAGGTAACGTTGGACGCTCAATCGCGCGTGAACTTTTAGAAAATGGCCACCACGTTCTTCTAATCGATCGTGATCCCAAGGCGCTAAAGATGGATAGCGTTCCCAACGCTGAATGGTTGATGGCTGATGTTTGTGAAATTACCTCACTTGATAATGCAAAACTAGATACCTGTCAGGTCCTTATTGCCGCAACTGGTGATGACAAAGTAAATCTTGTTGCATCCCTTCTGGCGAAGACTGAATATGGTGTTCCGCGCGTTGTTGCGCGAGTGAATCATCCAAAAAATGAGTGGATGTTTGATAGCTCCTGGGGCGTTGATGTTTCGGTGTCCACGCCACGAATTATTTCGGCAATCGTTGAAGAAGCTGTTTCAGTGGGCGATGTTGTTCGCCTCTTCTCACTTCGCAAAGGTGAGGCAAGTCTGGTGGAAATCACATTGCCAGATACGGCGAAGGCGTGCGGTAAGACAGTTGATGAGATCAAGCTTCCGGAAAATGCTTCACTTGCCGCGATTGTTCGCGATGGTCATGTAATTACACCCCACAGTCACGATGTATTTTCGGCCGGCGATGAACTTCTATTTGTTGCAACTGCGCAAGCAGAAGAACTTCTAAAAGAATGTTTTATAGCTCAGTAGTTGGCTTGCTCTTTGTAGTAGGTACTGCCCTGATAACCAGCCAAGTGCCCCAAAGCGTCAATAAATAAAGTGGAAAGCCAAGAAATATATTTGCCACGCCCAGCGCATTTAACGCATTCGCTTTGTAGAGTGGATATTGCACAGCAAGCCTGATTCCAAAGAGAGCAAACCAGATCCAACTGGCGTTCATGTATGCGCGCAACCGCTTGGGATCTTTGCGCCAAGAAAAGTTTTCACCAAGTATCGGTCCCAGAATTACACCAATGATCGGCCACTTTATGATTATCGAAAAGAGATAAACGATGAGAAAGGCGGAATTCTTCCAAAGACTCGGTGCGTAGTAGGCCTTGGCAGTTCCAGATTTCCAGGCAAACCAGCCACAAAAAACCACACCAAGAAATCCACTTATCGCATGCATCAAGGTATCGCGACGAGCTAAGCGATAAAGCGCAAGAACAGCAGCTACGACGATTGAAACAACAAGGCAAACTTTTAGATTCTTAGAAATATCGTAGGCAAGTAAAAAAATCAGCGACGGTAGCGTTGAATCAATTATGCCTTTCATTCCACCGAGCGCATTTACTACCTTTGACTTATCTTCTTCTTGCATTAAGCGCCCTTCCCCGTTGAACCAAAGCCACCAGTTCCACGATCTGAGCCAGGCAAATTATCGACTTCGATAAAATTTGCAATCTCAACTCGCTGAATGACAAGTTGCGCAATTCGATCACCTTTTTTAAATGAAACAGCTTCTTTGGGATCGTGATTTATTAAAATAATTTGTAGCTCACCGCGAAATCCAGCATCAACAGTTCCGGGTGTATTAACCATGGAAACTCCGTGTTTGATCGCTAAACCAGATCTTGGGTGCACAAGTGCAACAAAGCCATTAGGCAGCGCAATCGAAATTCCAGTTGGGACCAAGGCACGCTCACCTGGTTGCAAAGTGATATCAATTCGAGTTGTTAGATCTGCTCCGGCATCACCGGGTTTCGCGTATTTAGGTAGCGGAACTGATGGATCTAGTCGTTTGATAAGTACTTGTGCGCTCACGGATTTATCTCGAATTCTGGGTCAACGAAAGCAAGAAGTTCTGGATGGGCCGTAACGTGATCCAGGTACTCGTTGGGCGCATTTTCTAAGAAGTGTTTCATCGGAACTATCACGAATAGTGCCGAAGCCTTGACTGCAATTGGACCTTCTGGCGATCCGATCCGACCTTCTGCGGAACAATAAACTTTTCGACTTACCTGACCAGTTATTTCCGCGCTGATGTGAAGTTTTGTTCCCATGGGTACTGGCAAGAGGAAATCTGTTTCCAATCTGGCAGTTACAGCTGGGGCGCGAATCAACCACATTAATTTTCCGAGGGCCTCATCAAATGCGAGTGAAAGTAAACCACCATGAGCAAGACCTGGTGCACCTTGATGATTTTCGGTAACGGTAAAGACTGCTGTTAAATTCTGTCCGCTTCCGGCATGCGCTACTAAATGAAGACCGGTTGGATGTAATTCACCACAACCAAAACAATGTCCAAAG
>CAIMMQ010000015.1 GCA_903842675.1 uncultured Actinomycetes bacterium | reverse complement strand
GGCGCTTTATCTTGAGGCGGGGCGAGTAAAGGCAACGGGCACGCCAAAGAGTGTTATCGCTAAATATCATTCCGACCTGCATCGATAAGTCTGGTTGGTTTCATAAGTGAAAGTTCTGCATGTAATCGCGCGAATGAATGTTGGTGGCACGGCGCGCTATGTGGGCGAATTGGTTTCCAGTGCATCGGATAATGGTTATGAAGCGCTGCTTGCTACTGGACATGTGCAGGGGGCCGAAGTAGTGGATGCGGTTGTTACATCCCTTCCTGTGGTGCGAGTTAGGCACCTGGGCCGGGCGATAGCGCCGTTAAATGATTTGCGGGCCTTTCTAGAGCTGCGCCGGATTATTTCGGATGTGAAACCAGATGTGGTTCATTCACATACTTTTAAGGCGGGGTTGTTGGCACGGCTGGTTGCCGGGGATTTCAAACGGGTTCACACATTTCACGGGCATTTATTCGAGGATCAATCTTTCTCACCGTTGAAGAAATTTGTGATTACTTTTGTGGAGAAAGTATTAGCAAAACGGTGCGATGTTTTGGTCTCAGTTGGTAAACAAGTTGGGGCAGAGATTCGCCAGCGCGGTATTGGTGTTAACGCGAAGTGGGAATCTATTGCACCGGGTGTAACACCATTGAAGTTAGTTTCTAAGAGCGTTGCTCGTCAGTCACTTGGGTTAAATGAAGCCGGGGTGATTGTTGGCTGGATGGCGCGCATGACATCGGTTAAGAATCCAATGCTGGCATTGGAAGTTGCGAAAAAGTTTCCAGATACTTTATTTGTGATGGCTGGTGGTGGTGATTTGTTGGATGCGGTGCGTGATGCTGCGCCAGCAAATGTGAAAGTAATTGGTTGGGCCGATGCCGCGATGATGTGGTCGGCAGTTGATGTTGTGTTATCAACCAGTGATAACGAAGGTATGCCGGTTGCATTGATCGAAGCGCAATTAGCAGGGTTGCCTGTGGTTGCAAGTGATGTTGGATCAAATCGCGAAGTGATTAAAGATGGTGAAAGTGGCTTTGTAGTGCCGGGCGATGTGAAAGTAATAGTGCTAGCACTCACCAAGTTATTAGAAAATAGTGAATTGCGAGTGCGCTTTGGCGCGTCTGGGAAAGTTCGATGTGAGCGCGAATTCGGAATTGCAAAGATGAATCAAGCGCAGAAGGATTTGTATATACATTTGTAAGTAATTTTATTTTTTGTATTGACATAATAAATACAATACTGATTTCATTAGGAATTTTTAATCCAATAGGTATATTGTCGCAACATGCCCCTCACCCCAGCGCGTTCGGTACGAATTCCAGAAGCGTTGTGGAAGAAAGCAAAAGCTAAAGCAAAGGCCCAACACACGACAGTTACCGCAATTATCGTAAAAGCCCTTTATGACTGGGTCAACGAATAATTTAAGCGGGATTTTTTAATTTAGCGCAAATTCTTCTCGAAGGTTCAGGCGTCGCCCAAGTGATTCTCAGGTAAACAGGGTTGGATCAAGCCATGGCTATTGGAAAACGGGTTAGCGCTGATTGGGCTTCGATAGTCCTCGGTCTTGGACTCGGGTTAACTGCCGCGATATATCTTGAGACAACGGTTGCATCGGACTGGAATTCGGTTTACGCAATTGTTATTTCGTTATCTCGAATTGCTGCGCTGCTTGGATCATATTTCGCATTGGTTGGGCTGGTACTTGTTGCACGCGTGCCTTGGATTGAGAAATCAGTTGGGCATGATCGCTTGGTTATCTGGCACCGAAAGCTCGGGCCGTATTCACTTTATTTAATTACCTTCCATGTGTTGTTGGTGATCCTTGGTTATGCCGGCAATGATCAAGTGCGACTGGCTGTGGAACTCTGGCGAATGATTCGTAGATATCCATGGATGTTGCCTGCGGTTGTTGCATTCATATTCTTTGCTGCTGCTGGTATTACTTCTTATAAGAAGGCGCGCGCCAAGATGTCATATGAGACTTGGTGGACGATTCACCTTTATACCTATCTTGCGATCTCACTTGGATTTATGCACCAGGTCTTGACCGGGCCGATGTTTATTGGACATCCGCTTAATAAGGCGTATTGGGAGATTCTTTATCTTTACACCGCTGCGATGCTGGTTATGTGGCGCTTTGTGATTCCATTTATTAGATCGATGCGCCATAACTTGAAGGTGCAACAAGTTGTTGTTGAGGGGCCAGGTGTTGCCTCGATAATTATGAAGGGGCGCAAACTCGATAAATTAGGCGCCCAAGGCGGACAATTCTTTGGTTGGCGCTTTCTCTCTTCAGGTCAATGGTGGATTTCGCATCCATATTCTTTGTCGGCTGCGCCGACTGATAAATATATGCGCGTGACGGTGAAGGAACTTGGCGATGCATCGCGCACAATCACCAAAATCAAGCCAGGGACGCGGGTTTTCTTTGAAGGCCCGTATGGAACATTTGTTGCAAGCAAAGCCAAGATGGGACACGTACTTCTTGTTGGCGGCGGTGTCGGTATTACACCGCTTCGTGCGCTGATGGAAGAACTTGATCCGACGAAGGAAATCGACGTTATGTTCCGGGCATCTCGCGAAGAAGATTTAGTTTTGCGCCATGAATTAGATGAACTAGC
>CAIMMQ010000014.1 GCA_903842675.1 uncultured Actinomycetes bacterium | reverse complement strand
TGGTCTAATGCAGTCCAAGTTGAACATAAAGTTACCCGCGAGATTGCCGGCATCTTTGATGAATCAAGTTTCGCTAAATTTGAAATCTCTGGCACACGCGCTGGCGAATTTCTAAATTTGGTTTGTTCAAACAACGTTGTGCGCGGGATTGATCGCACGGTATACACCCAAGCTCTAAACACCAAGGGTGGCATCGAATCCGACTACACCGTCACCCAGATAGCCGAAGATAAATTCATGATCATCACCGGCACCGCATTTGCAAATCATGACGGGGGATGGCTGCGCAAAATTGCCCGTGAACATAACTTCACCGATGTTGCGATAAAAGATATTACGACCGATCTTGCCGTTTTTGGAATTTGGGGGCCAAAAGCCCGCGAAATTCTGCAAACTATTACTAGCGCAGATTTAACTAACGAGAACTTTAAATTCATGACCTCTAAAGAGATAGAAGTTGCTGGCGTAAACCTGCGTGCTACTCGTATTACCTACGTTGGCGAACTCGGTTACGAGTTATACCTTCCAGTTGCACAAGGAATGAAAGTTTGGCAAGCGCTGGTTGTTGCTGGCGAAAAATTTGGCGCCGAACCGTGCGGCTATCGCGCGATCGAATCACTTCGCCTTGAGAAGGGATATCTAGCTTGGGGCGTTGAAATAAATACTGAGACTGACCCATATGAGGCGGGCCTTGGATTCGCGGTATCAATAAAGAAGCCGAATTTTATCGGCAAATCTGCCCTGGAAATAAAAGAATCCCCAACTCGCAAACTAGTGGTGATGACCTTTGATGATTTACGCCGCGCACCACTTGGAAATGAACCAATCCGATTTAATAACGCGATCATCGGCCGCGTTAAAAGCGGAGGACAGGGCTACACAATTAATAAAGCAATCGGTTATGCCTATCTACCTGTTGAAAATAGTGAAATTGGCACAAAGATTGAAGTTGAGTTCTTCGGAGAATGGCACTCGGCAACTATTTCTACCAGCCCTCTTTTTGATCCAGACGGAATCCACATAAAAAGTTAAGCAGAGCGAACACTCAGCACGAACCGCACGCTAAATCCCCGATCCCCTGATACTCACAAGCGATAATTGAGGCATGAAACGTAAAGTCCTGCACTCCTTATTATTACCATTGCTAGTAGGAACTCTTACGCTCCAAGCGACACCGGCGCTCGCCGCATTTCCAATCGTTTCTAACCCGACCCCTGTTAGTGCCAGCTTGGATCAAGGCTCGGTAACACTCGTACCACCAACTTCGAATTCACCCGGTGCTTGGTCTGTTGCTCTCGCTGATCCAACAGTCGGAACCGCAACTGGCTTGACTGTAAAACTTTTAAAAGCCGGCAGTACTCAAATCACTTTCACACAAGCCGCCAGCGGGGCCTTTAACGCAACATCTCGCGTTGCGCGGTTATCCGTAACCAAAGGGACCCCAACAGTTGGCACCTTTGCTCCAATTGCCGGAACTCTGATCGCTGGAAAAGCAACCATCGTTGCCCCAATCACAAATTCCAAAGGTTTCTGGAGTTTTACTTCATCGGATTCCACAATCGCGACAATAAGTGGAACAACAATTAATTTGCTTGATGCTGGCACCGTCACAATCAAAGGCTTTCTAAGTTCAGATGCCAACTGGAATTCTGCGACTGCTGAAACAACTCTCACTATTACTGCCTTTCCAAATATACCAAGCACATTTACTGACGTAACAATTTCGAAAGATAGCGTCTCCAGTTTTAACTTAACCACGCCAACTTCCTATTCACAAGGCGCTTGGACCTTCACTATCGCTGATCCATATATCGCCTCGTTAAATGGTCTAGTCGTCACCCCAAACGCACTTGGCAAAACAACTATCACCGCACGTCAAGCCCCTGCTGGTGGTTATGGCTCAGTCAAACTAACTATGACTCTAACTGTTCTCGCCGCCGCACCAACAACTGGCGCCTTCCAAGATGTCACCTATATCCAGAGCGCAACAACCACTAATTCGCTAACTATTTTTGCACCGACTTCAAACTCAACGGGCAGTTGGTCGTTCGCCTCATCTGACCCAACAATTGCAACAATTTCCACCAGTGCTAACACCGGAATCATTACCGTTATCAAGCCAGGTGCAACCAAGATCACCGCAACCCAAGCAGCTGCCGGAACATACGGATCAACAACGGCAACAATGACATTGACTGTTAAGGGCACACCAACTTATGCCGCGGTTGCCGATCTACAAAAAGTTGTGGGCGATCCAGATCAAAGCGTTTTGCCACCGACTTCGACGTCCACCGGCACCTGGACCTACACCTCAAGCAACCCAGCTGTTGTAAGCACATCGGGTCAAACTCTTCACTTTGGTGATGCCGGATCTGCAATTATCACAATGACACAAG
>CAIMMQ010000013.1 GCA_903842675.1 uncultured Actinomycetes bacterium | reverse complement strand
TGGTCTCTTCGTTATTTTCAGTTTCAACCGCGCTCATGGTGGCGACCCTATATAACTCTGCACTCATACCCTCGGATTACGGCACAATATCGGCGTGGCGGTTAAGCGGGATTCATTTAGCGTGGCCTTTACGGTCGGGGCGTATGGCAGCGCCTTTGGGGCGGCCGCTGTCGCAAATCATTTCTCAATCCTCCAGGCCTGCCTGCTCTCACTACTTCTATTTTCTGGTGCCTCGCAATTCGCAGTTATTGGCGTCCTTGGTGCTGGCGGTTCAGCCGTAAGTGCGATTGCAACAGCATCGCTTCTTGGAGTCCGAAATGGCCTTTACGCACTTCGCTTAGCACCAATCTTAAAACTAAGAGGTTGGCGAAAATTAGTTGGCGCCCAAATAACAATTGATGAGTCCACTGGCGTTGCACTCTCGCAGAGCGATATCGAAGATATGCGAAAAGGATTCTGGTACACAGGTGTCGGCGTTTTTATATTCTGGAACTTCTTTACAGTACTTGGCGCGGTTGGCGCGAAAGCAATCGGCAATCCTTCGGCATGGGGTCTTGATGCAGCCGTTCCGGCAGCATTCCTTGGCTTGCTCTGGCCAAGGCTTGCGAGCAAACAAACTTGGGCAATCGCTGCGGCAGCCATCGTGCTCTCACTTTCACTTGTTCCTTTTGTATCAGCGGGCATCCCAATCATCTCTTGTGCGCTGTTGGCACTGATTGTTGGCTGGCAAGAAAAGCGGGCGGTGAAGAAATGAGCGCGCAATGGATTGCGGTAATTGGGTCTAGCGCTATTTGTTACGGAATTAAATATGCTGGGTCAGCTATTCCAGAAAGCTGGCTAAGCAATCCACGTATCCAGCGAATCAACGCACTAATTCCAATTGTTTTATTAACTGCACTTGTCGCTGTGAACACCCTAAGTACCAAGACCAAATTACTGATCGATCACCGAGCTGCTGGTGTTGCCGTAGCAATCGCAGCGCTAATAGCAAAAGCGCCCTTCCCTGTAGTGGTAGTGGGCGCTGCTATTACATCTGCGGTTTTATATCACTTCAATTACTGAAGGAATATTAAAGAATCGAAAGTGCCTCTAACTTGCTCTTTAGATCTATATCTGACGGCTCGGTCAGATGCGTTCCATCTTTGAAAACAATGACTGGAATTGACTGGGCGCCACCATTAATCTCAACAACTTTGTCAGCAGCTGACTTATCTGCTTCGACATCAATGTAGGTATATTCAACGTTATTTGAATCTAGGAAACGCTTTGAACGTCGACAATCCCCGCACCATTCTGCGCCGTATAAAACAACTGCATCACTTGACATATTTCTCTCCTATTTAAGTTAGCCATACGTTAACTACAGGTTAGCTAAGATCCATAAAGTGTTCTAGTCCAAAAGTTAACCCTGGATGCGAGCCAACTTCTCGGATGCCAAGCAAGACGCCAGGCATAAATCCAGTGCGATCGATCGAATCATGGCGAATAGTTAGCGTTTCACCAGTATCACCAAGAATCACTTCTTGATGCGCAACCAAACCTCGAAGTCTAAGTGAGTGGATTGGGACTTGCCCAACTACTGCGCCGCGAGCTCCAGCCAAACCGGATGCGGTTGCATCTGGCGCTGGTTGCTTATTGACTGAGCGTCTTGCCTCGGAAATCAATTCTGCAGTTCTAGTAGCTGTCCCAGAAGGTGCATCGGCTTTATCTGGATGGTGCAGTTCAACAATTTCAACAGATTCAAAATACTTTGAAGCTTGAGCCGCAAACTGCATCATTAAAACCGCACCGAGACCAAAATTTGGGGCGATTAAAGCACCAACTTTTGGATTGGCCTTAAGGAGTGTTTCAAGTTTTGTAAGTTTGGCCTGATCAAAACCTGTTGTGCCAACTACAACATTTATCCCGTGTGAAATTGCAAACTCTAGATTTCCCATAACGGAATCTGGGTGAGTGAAGTCAACTATTGTCTGCGCACCACTTGAAATCAGTAAATCGAGTGAATCGCCCAGAT
>CAIMMQ010000012.1 GCA_903842675.1 uncultured Actinomycetes bacterium | reverse complement strand
TGGGGTTAAAGGTAAAGCCCTGCTAGATAAAATAAAGAAGGCTAAACCAACAATCATCGCCTGCGATGTTCTGAAAAAAGAGGGCGAAAAATCTGATTTTATTCGGGGCGAATTTAAGCGCCTTGGGCGAAAAGTTACGACCGAAGCGGTCACCGCACTTATTGATGCACTTGGAAGTGATCTGCGCGAACTTAGTGGCGCACTTTCTCAACTGGCATCTGATGTGCCAGCTGGGCAAGAGATAACCGAGGCGGCCGTTGCAAAATTCCAACAGGGACGCGTCGAAACTTCGGGATATGACGTTGCCGATGCCGCGCTCGATGGAAAACGTGAACTCGCACTAGTTGCCCTACGAAATGCAATTGCTACCGGAACAGACCCAGTATTAATCACAAGCGCCCTTGCCGGATCACTTCGAACTCTTGCAAAAGTTTCTGGGGCATCTCGCGGCTTAAAATCTTTTGATCTCGCATCATCTCTGGGATTGCCACCATGGCAGATTGATAAAGCCAGACGACAATTATCGAATTGGACTCCAGCAACTTTGGCTGGCGCCGTTGTGGCGGTTGCGAAGGCTGATGCAGATATCAAAGGCGCTGCCGCTGACCCAATTCATTCACTTGAGCGGGCAATTCTCGCTATAACTGCTCGGGATTCTGCTCGAAACTAGCCCGAGTTGGAGGCTAGCCACGCTGGCTGGTAATCTGCGCTTCTGCCTGGGAACCCCCAGCAAATTAGTTTCCAATTATTCATCCGAGTAATGACAAGTAGAAGGTAGTACGAAGTGGCAAATATTAAGTCGCAGATCAAGCGAATTCGCACGAACGAGAAGGCGCAAGATCGCAACCGTTCTGCCCGCTCTGCTATCAAGACCGCAATCCGTCGTTTCCGTGATGCAGTTACATCTGGAGATTCCGCAAAGATTGCTGCAGAACTTCGCTTGGCATCTAAGCAACTTGATGTTGCAGTAAGCAGCGGCGTGCTTCATGCAAATGCTGCCGCAAACAAGAAGTCAGCAATGGCCAAGCAAGCCAATAAAGCTGCCGTACGTTAAATCCCAGAGCAACTTAAAGAATCGGTAGGGGTTAAATGCCTGCCATTAATTTAGCAAAGGCGCCGCAACCGGCATCGACCAACCCTGCGCAGATTCGTAATTTTTGCATCATTGCTCATATTGATCACGGTAAATCTACGCTTGCTGACCGCATGCTCGGAATCACCGAAGTTGTTGAATCTAGAAATATGCGTGCCCAATATCTAGACCGCATGGATATCGAACGCGAACGTGGAATCACAATTAAGAGTCAAGCCGTGCGACTTCCTTGGCGTTCTGGAATAGATGGTCAGGAATACATTTTAAATATGATCGATACACCTGGTCACGTGGACTTCACCTATGAAGTTTCGCGCTCGCTCGCCGCTTGTGAAGGCGCAGTTCTGCTCGTTGACTGTGCGCAAGGCATCGAAGCACAAACACTGGCTAACCTTTATCTGGCTATGGAGAACAATCTAACGATTATTCCTGTTCTAAATAAGATCGATCTTCCAGCCGCCCAACCAGATAAGTTTGCTGCAGAACTCGCAAAGTTAATTGGCTGCGAACCCGAGGATTGTTTACGAGTATCCGGTAAAACTGGCGATGGTGTCGTCGAACTCCTTGATCAAATCGTGAAACAAATTCCAGCACCCGTTGGCGATCCAGATGCACCAGCACGTGCCTTAATTTTTGACTCGGTTTATGACACTTATCGTGGCGTTGTAACTTATGTCCGCGTTATTGATGGACACCTTTCAACCAAAGATCAGATTCAGATGTTCTCTACTGGTGTGCGCCATGAAATGCTCGAAGTCGGTGTGATCTCACCAGAACCAGTTGTGAGTAAGGGCCTTGGTGTTGGAGAAGTAGGTTATGTAATTACTGGCGTTAAAGATGTTCGCCAATCAAGAGTTGGTGACACCATTACTACTTACCATAATCCAACGAAGGTTGCCCTTGCCGGTTATAAAGATCCAAAGCCAATGGTTTTCTCTGGCTTGTTCCCATTAGATGGCGCCGAATATCCAATGCTTCGCGAAGCGCTCGATAAATTGCAATTAAATGATGCAGCTCTGGTTTATGAACCAGAAACATCGGCAGCGCTCGGCTTTGGTTTCCGTTGTGGCTTCCTTGGTCTACTTCATATGGAAATTGTTCGAGAACGCTTAGAACGTGAAGCCGGACTTTCTCTTATCTCTACCGCGCCGAGCGTGGTCTATCGCGTCGTCCAAGATGATGGCAAAGAGATGACCGTTACTAATCCATCAGAATTTCCGGAAGGCAAAATTGCCAGCGTATTTGAACCAATCGTTCGTGCAACTGTTCTTGCGCCAAGTGAATTTATCGGCGCAATTATGGAACTCTGCCAAGAACGTCGCGGCACGCTGCTCGGTATGGATTATCTATCGGAAGATCGGGTAGAAATTCGCTACACCTTGCCATTGGCTGAAATTGTCTTTGATTTCTTTGATCAACTTAAATCTAAAACCCGCGGCTATGCCTCACTTGATTACGAACCAATCGGGGAAGCCGAAGGAAACCTTGTGAAGGTCGATATCTTGCTGCAGAGCGAGGGAGTCGATGCCTTTAGCGCGATTGTTCACCGCGATAAGGCTTACGCATATGGCGTAATGATGACTACAAAATTGCGCGAGTTAATCCCAAGGCAACAATTCGAAGTGCCTATCCAGGCAGCTATCGGATCAAGAATTATCGCCCGCGAAAGCATCCGCGCCATTCGCAAAGACGTGCTCGCAAAGTGTTATGGCGGAGATATCTCTCGTAAGCGCAAACTTTTGGAGAAGCAAAAAGAGGGTAAGAAGCGCATGAAGATGGTGGGCCGAGTAGAAGTTCCACAAGAAGCTTTCATCGCTGCGCTAACCACTGATGCTGACGTTGATAAGGCTAAGGCCAAGAAGTAAGCAAGATGAACGAGCCACTCTCGTTTTATATCCACATTCCTTATTGCGTTCGCCGCTGTGGCTACTGTGATTTCAATACCTATACGCCGGCCGAACTTCAGGTCAGCGAAGATTTAACCAAGATATCTAATAACCACATCGATTTACTTATCGCTGAAGCCGATCTAGCTCGGGCCAGCGTTAAAACTTCTGCACCAATCCCAACAATTTTCTTCGGTGGGGGAACGCCCACTTTGATGGAGCCAATTGATCTAAAGCGAGTCTTGCAACATTTAGAAGATAAATTTGGCTTGGCCCCCGATATTGAAATAACCATTGAGGCCAATCCAGATACGGTTTCTAAAGAGAAATTGGCCGCACTACGTGAAATCGGGATTAACCGGATCTCCTTTGGAATGCAATCTGGCGTAGAGCATGTTTTGAAAGTATTGGATAGAACTCACAATCCAGCAAACGTTTCTAAGGCCACGAATTGGGCTAAGGAAGTTGGTTTCAAAGAGATTAGCGTTGATTTAATTTATGGCGCCCCGAGTGAGAGCATCGAAGATTGGCAGACGACAATAATTACGGCCCTTGAACTTCCAATCACGCATATCTCGGCTTACGCCTTGATTGTTGAGGCTGGTACAAAATTGGCTGGGCAGGTAAAGCGAGGCGAAGTTGTTATTCCGGAAGATGATCAGACCGCTGATAAGTATTTGATCGCAGATGAAAGTTTTTCAAAGGC
>CAIMMQ010000011.1 GCA_903842675.1 uncultured Actinomycetes bacterium | reverse complement strand
TGCCACCGATCCGAAGTACACAAAACCTGGTCCAGTTCCAGAATGGATTGCCGAATATGCAGGGGCCACTGGCCAGTATGTTCCCCAAACTCCAGCGGAATTCGCTCTCGCTATTTTTGAATCTCTGGCCTTGGCTTATCGCCAAGTAATTCATGAACTCGAAGATTCATCAGGCAAGGATGTTACTGAGATAAATATCGTTGGTGGTGGTTCGGCCAATGCCTTACTCAATCAACTCACTTCAGATGCTGTTGGTGTGAAAGTTACTTCTGGACCAAGTGAAGCAACTGCACTCGGAAATATCATTGTGCAACTCATCAGCCTGGGTGAATTAAAGAACTTGCAAGAAGGCCGGGCGTTAATCGCAAAGTCCTCAAATCAATCGATATTCCAGCCACAAGTCGGGCAGGACTGGGAAAAATTGGCACAACGCTTGAAGGGCTATTCGCAATAAGAAGTTATTTCTATAAGATTAATTCATCAGCATGTTAGAGATAAGTTAGGGGCAGTAAATTGGGTCAACTTAAGGTAGCGCGTAGATTCCCGGGCTTCAAAGAGCTTGCCGGCTTGATGCGCTTTCGCAAACCAATTTGGAATGGTCGCAAGCGTCGACTAACTCGCGCACTAACAATTTATGATCTTCGTGATATTGCAAAGCGCAGAACACCGCAAGCGCCCTTTGATTACACCGATGGCGCGGCAGATACCGAATCAAGTTTAAGCAGAGCTCGCCAAGCATATGAAGCGATCGAGTTTCATCCCAGAATCTTGCGCGATGTTTCAAAGGTAGATACTTCAACGATGATGCTCGGCGTTAAGCATTCAATGCCACTTGGTATTGCCCCAACAGGTTTCACAAGAATGATGCAGACCGAAGGTGAATACGCTGGTGCTACCGCAGCGCGCGATGCCAACATCCCATTCACGCTTTCAACTATGGGAACTCGATCAATTGAAGAAGTTGCCGCAATTGCACCTGATGGCCGAAATTGGTTCCAGTTATATATGTGGAATGACCGCGATCGCAGTATGGCTCTTGTTGAGCGCGCCCAGAAGGCCGGCTATGACACATTGGTTTTAACCGTTGATGTTCCAACAGCTGGCGCGCGCCTGCGCGATGCCCGTAACGGAATGACAATTCCACCATCACTTACATCAAAAACAATTTTAAATGCGATTCCACGACCAGCCTGGTGGATGAATTTCTTAAGCACTGATCCACTTACCTTCGCGTCACTCTCAAGTTTTAAGGGAACGGTTGCCGAACTTCTAGATGTTATGTTCGATCCAACGGTTACCTTTGAAGACTTAAAGTGGATCCGGGGGCAATGGAAGGGCAACCTAGTCGTTAAGGGAATCCAGAACGTTGAAGATGCTGTACTGGCCAAGGAAGCTGGCGCAGATGCAATCACACTTTCAAATCACGGTGGTCGCCAACTAGATCGCGCACCAGTGCCATTTCATCTAGTTCCAGAAGTAAGAAAAGCCGTTGGCGATACCTTCGAAATTCACGTTGATACCGGAATCATGCACGGCGCAGATGTAATTGCGACAATTGCCGCAGGCGCTAATTTCACTTGGATTGGTCGCGCTTATCTCTATGGTCTTATGTCTGGCGGAAAAGAAGGCGTAGATCGTTCGCTCGAAATTCTAAATACCCAAATGGTTCGCACCATGAAGTTGCTGGGTGCTCGCACGCTGGAAGAGCTCAAACCAGAACACGTTAGTTTTATCCAGAAGTTCAAGTCTTAGAGCTAAGGAAATAACCATGGCGCGCCACTCGGAATTAGTAACTATCAAGGGCACGGACCTAGAGATAACTAAGTTAAGTCTTGGTTCTGCGCCACTTGGTGGACTCTTTCAAAAGGTTAAAGAAGCCGACAGCGATGAACTCTTAACAACCGTTTTAGATGCTGGAATGCGTTATATCGATACCGCACCACTTTATGGTTATGGCACAGCAGAACGCCGAATTGGTCGGATCGTGCAAAAGACTACAAAGCCTTATGCGCTCTCCACAAAAGTTGGCCGATTGCTACGTCCTGGTGTTAATACCGAACTAGATAAATATCCAGATGCCAATCCAAATGAAGAGATCTATTTCGACAGTACGCCTGATGGAATTCGTAAATCATTGCACGACAGCTTGGAACGCCTCGGTGTCCCAAGTGTGCAGATTGTTTATATCCATGATGCGGATGACTGGATTTCTGATGCAGTTAACGTGGTATTTCCAGTTCTTGCTGAACTACGTAGTCAGGGTTTAATCAAGGCAATTGGTATTGGTATGAACTGGTGTGAAAGCGCTGCTGCAATTATGAAAGATACTGATCTAAATATTGCTTTGATTGCTGGTCGCTACACCTTGCTCGATCAGAGCGCACAAGCCGAGTTGTATCCACTTGCACTGAAGAAGAACGTCTCTATTGTTGCCGCTGGTGTTTATAACTCAGGTGTTCTTGCTCGTCCCGAGCGCGGTTCAAACTATGACTACTTACCTGCCAGTGATGAAATTATTGCTCGTGCTAAAAAGATTGGTGAGTTCTTAAAAGGCTATGGTGTTTCACTAACTTCGGCCGCACTTCAATTCCCATTGCGCCATCCGGCCGTAGCAACCGTTCTTACTGGCGCGGCAAATGCGAGTGAGATCAAGGCAAATATTGCCGATTTCGATAAGGAACTTCCCGCAAATCTCTGGCGCGAAATGGAATCTGCTGGACTTATTGAACCCCTTTCATAGAGTTGCTTAGTTTTGCTGAGAGTTCACTAGCTACCAATAGAAAAAACAAACTAGGATAAAACTATGAGAGCTGCAGTAATCACCGGAGTCGGCAAAGTTGCCATTGAAACCGTTCCAGACCCAACACCAAGGGATAGGGATGTAATCGTTAAGGTCGCCGCCGTTGGCATCTGCGGAACCGACCTGCACATTCTCGAAGGTGAATTCGCCCCTACTCTTCCAATTATTCCGGGCCACGAAATGTCCGGCAAAGTTGTTGCAGTTGGTAGCGGTGTCACTGAAGTAAAGATCGGCGATTTAGTTGCCGTTGATCCTTCGCTTCATTGCGGTGAATGCTTTTATTGCCGTCGGGCTCGTGGAAATCTCTGTGAGAATTGGAACGCACTTGGTGTTTCATATCCAGGAGCCGCAGCCGAATTTCTCAAGACGCCGGTAAAGAATGTTCATATATTGCCCGAAGGTGTTGATGTCTTTGAAGCTGCTTTGATCGAACCACTTTCTTGTGCGATCCGTGGGTATGACGTACTGCCACGCATTCCTGGTTCACATTATTTAATCTACGGTTCCGGAACTATGGGCCTTATGATGGCCGAACTTGCAAAGCGAAATGGCGCGGCAAGTGTTTCTGTTGTTGATATAAATGAATCAAAGCTAGAGACGGCAAAGATTTTGGGAATCGATCACGCAACAACTAATGTTAAAACTTTGAATCAGCCACGTGGCTGGGATGTAGTTATCGATTGCACTGGTGTCGCAAAAGCGATTCAAGAAGCACTTTCCCATGTCATGCCTGGTGGAACATTCCTGCAATTCGGAGTCGCAAATGAGAAGGCAAAAGTTGAAATTGAACCATTCTGGATCTACAACAAAGAGATAACAATTGCTGGTTCCATGGCAGTTCTGCATACCTTTGATCGCGCCGTAGATTTATTCGCCTCCGGCGTATTGAATCCCAAGGTGATGATTAGCGATCGCTTTGGCCTAGGAGATTACGAGAAGGCGCTTAATACATTTAAAGGCGGCATTGGGCGAAAAATAATCATCACGCCAAATGGAAGTTCGATCTAAATGAAGGCGGTCGTACTAACGGCTGTTAATGAAATTGGAGTTGCCGAAGTAGAAAAACCGAAAGCAACTGCCGGAAAATCAGTTGTAAAAATCCTGGCATGTGGAATTTGCGGCACGGATCGACATATTTATCATGGCGAATATCCAGGAGATAAACCAGTAATTCTTGGTCATGAATTTGGCGGCGTTATTGAGGAAGTTGCACCTGGTTCTAAATTTAAAGTGGGGGATCTAGTAAGCGTCGATCCAAATATTGTCTGTGGAACTTGTGTTGATTGTCTTGCCTTGCGCACCGCATTTTGCCCAAGTCTTACCGCACTCGGTGTGAATATAAATGGCGGTATCGCCGAATACGTCCTAACACCAGACACTCAAATTTATTTGGTTCGCCCAGATTTGAATCCGTTGTATTTAGCATTTATTGAGCCACTTGCTTGCTCAATAAGAGGTCTTGATCTTGCCGATCTCAAGGGTGGCGAAAAGGTTGCCGTTCTTGGCGGCGGGGTTATGGGCTTACTTGTTGTACAACTTGCCAAGCTTGCCGGGGCTAGTGAGATAGTTTTAGTAACGCGCCAGAAGTATCGCCGCGAAGTGGCGCTAAAAATTGGTGCAACTCGAACCATTGATCCGATTAACGAGTCCGTAACTGATTTAATAAAAGGTATGGATGTGACCTTTGAATGCGCCGGAGCGGTAGAAACATTTGAACAGTCCCAACAAATAACTAGACGCGGTGGCGCAATTATCGTTCTTGGCTTAACTGCTTCGGATACCAAGGTATCTATTAAGCCTTTTGATATTGTGGTCAACGAGCATCGCATTCAAGGTTCTTATTTAAATCCACTAACCCAAGCACGTTCTGCCGAATTGGTAGGAAGCGGAAAGTTGAATCTAGACATTTTGATCTCAAAAGTTGTGGATCTAGATGGCGTTAAGGCAATTCTTGATGCGCCGCCCGCCGAAGGCGATATTAAATATATTGTTCGTCCCTAATTAATAATTAGTACGGTAAACGCGGATCTACTTTCTGATCTTTCCAACTTTCACGAATCCACGCTTCATTTGGATCATCCGTAATATTCCAAGAACGATCTGGATCAGGTCCAGCCATAACATTCATAAAGTAAAGGTCATAACCTGGCATCGCCATTGAAGGTCCATGCCATCCGTGTGGAACTAGCGCGACATCTCCACTTCGCACTTCATTAAGTAATTCAAAGGGACGATCATCAGAAGCACGACCCCGAATAAATCCATGTGGATCACTTTGGGCAGGTGTTGGAATTCCCTTGGCTAACCCAGATTCAAAGTAATAAATCTCTTCTAAATTCGATTCAACACCAGGTATGTATGTGTCGTGCTTGTGCGCGGGGGAGCCAGACCAATTCCCAGCCGGCACAATAATTTCTACAACTATAAATCGATCAGCAAGTAATTCGTCCGGTGCCCCAAAGTTATGAACTTGCCTTGATGCGACGCCTGCGCCACGAGAGAAGACCGGAACACTTGTTCCCAGAATCAATTTTGTAGGGAAGTAATTAGTTGCCGGAGCCTCTGCAATTATTACTCGTCCCACACCGGTTATCTTGATTTCGGTGTCTATCGATAAATAAATAACGTCAGAGTGCCCACTAAATACTGACTTTCTTCCAGCAAGTTTCTGAGTTTTGAACTCATTTGCAGCAGGTTCTTTGTACGAGACCACTATCCCATCACCATCAAGCGGCCAGATAAGTCGCTCGGTTTTATCGGCGGAAACTACGAATTCTTTGCCAGGGGCCAACGTGCCGACTCTGGTTCCAGTGTGTTTCATTCCGGTTGTTTTGTTGGAAACTAAGACATCCCAGCCTTCGGAGGCGAGTGAACCGCTCTCGTAAAAAAATTGCATAGCCTAATTATCTTTCATAGTTGCCAGGACCGCTTCAACTTCAGCCAAGTTAGGCATTGCGGTGGAGCATTCCAGCTTCGTTGCAACAATAGCCCCAGCCACGTTAGCAAACTCTAGAATCCTGCGAAGTGGCCAACCTTGTAGCAGGCCGTAGCAAAGCGCCCCACCAAAGCCATCGCCAGCACCAAGTCCATTAACAACTTCAACTAAATATGGCGGAACCTCAACAACTTCATCCCGCGTCTTAGCCAAGACACCTTTTGGGCCTTGTTTAACAATTGCTAATTCCACACCGCGTTCGAGAAGTGCATCCGCAGCTCTCATTGGTTCGCTCTCACCGACAGCAACTTCACACTCTTCCTTATTTCCAACAGCAATTGAAACTTTACCAAGCGCTTTTTCAATTTCAACGGTTGCATCTTTTGCACTAGCCCAAAACATTGGGCGATAATCCAAATCAAGAATTGTGTGGACTTTACGCGCGCGGGCATCCCAAGCCACATGATGCGCGCTACGACTTGGCTCTTGCGAGAGACCAGTCACCGTTGACCAATAAATCTTCGCCGCCTTGATGGCCGCTAAATTCAATTCTTCGCCATTGATGACTAAGTCTGGCGCTTTTGGCTCGCGGTAGAAGTACAAAGGAAAGTTATCTGGTGGAAAGATTTCACAGAAAACAACCGGAGTTGGAAGTCCCGCTACACCACTTACAAATTCATCACTTACATTTAATCGGCCTAGCTCTTCGTGGATGTACTTTCCAAAAGGATCGTTTCCAGTTCGAGTAATTACTGCAGACTTCAAGCCGTACTTTGCCCCAGCGCACGCCACATTTGTCGCGCTGCCACCGAGAAATTTTCGGAAAGTTTTTACATCTTCAAGTCCGACCCCATATTGCAGCGGATAAATATCAACACTTACTCGACCGATTGTTATTAAGTCGTAGTCCGATCCGCTATTCGCTGGGTTCACCGTCTTATTCTGCTATGGATCTGCTGATTTGTGAAAGAACCTGTTGATCGTTGAAGGCTTTGCGACTATTGTTTTGGAATGGCGCAAATCCAACCAAATTACGGGAAAACCGAGCGGCTCACAGTTGGACAGGCGGTAGTTCGTTATATCGCAGCCCAATACACAATTTCAGATGGTGTGAAGCGCCGCTTTATCCCAGCAGCTTTTGGAATATTTGGCCACGGAAATGTTGCTGGCCTTGGCCAAGCGCTCGATCAATACAACGATATTTTGCCCTTTGTTCAAGGACGAAACGAGCAAGGACTTGCACACGCTGCAATCGCTTTTGCAAAAGCCTCAAATCGTAAGCAAGCGATGGTTGTTACCGCATCAATCGGACCCGGCGCACTAAACATGGTTACCGCTGCCGGACTTGCGACTGTGAATCATCTACCAGTTTTATTATTACCAGGTGACTCATATACAACTCGTCGCCAGGGACCAGTACTACAACAATTAGAACATCCACTAGGCCCAGATATTTCTGTTAACGATGCCTTTCGTCCCGTAGCAAAATTCTTTGATCGCATAACAAGACCAGAACAACTTCTCTATTCTCTTCCTGCGGCATTTAGAGTCCTGGCAAATCCAGTTGAAACTGGCGCCGTTGTTATTTCACTTCCGCAAGATATTCAATCTCATGCCTTTGATTTCCCATCATCATTCTTTGAAGAGAAAGTCTGGAAGATTCGGCGCGCAATTCCAGATGCCGAAGATATTTCCGAAGTTGCTCGAATGATTAAGAACGCCAAGAAGCCATTGATAATTGCAGGCGGCGGCGTTATTTATTCCGGTGCAACTCCAGAACTTGAGACACTTGCGCAATCCACTGGCTTTCCAGTAGCAGAAACTTTTGGCGGCAAAGGTGCAATTCAAAACCCAGGTGCTTGGCACTTGATGGGACTTGGCCTTGAAGGATCGCCCGAAACCAACAAACTTGTGGCAGAAGCAGATTTGATTTTAAGTATCGGAACTCGCTTAACCGACTTTGCAACAGGGTCACAATCAATGTTCCAGAATCCAGATGTGAAATTTGCCTCGATAAATATCACCGAACACGATGCGATCAAGCAGGGCGCAACTGCGATTTTGGCTGATGCCAAACTTTCACTAGTTGAATTAAACGCAGCGCTGGCTGGCCACAAGGTGACAAGTGATTGGTCCGCAAAGATTGCAGCGAGTACCGAACGTTGGGCTGCAACACTGGCTGCAGCTATTAATCCTGATACCTTATTTGACAAGTCAACACTTCCAGATTCTCCAGTTACAAATGCTGTACTCACACAAGGGCAATTAATTGGCGTGATGAATGAACATGCGAAACCTGGTGATGTAGTCATTGCAGCTGCCGGTGGTGCACCTGGTGATATTCAGAAAGCTTGGGATGCTACAAAGGGTCGATTCGTCCACTTGGAATTCGGTTTCTCTTGCATGGGATATGAAATTCCAGCCGGTATCGGTGTCCGCCTCGCTACTCCTGATACTTCAAAGCGGGTAATGGTATTTATCGGCGATGGCACATTCCTAATGGCACCAAGTGAATTAGTAACGGCCGCGCAAGAAGGCATTCCAATGACAGTTGTCGTATCAGAGAACCATGGTTACCAAGTTATTCGTCGCCTACAAATGTGGCGCGTTGGTCATCACTTTGGAAATGAATTCCGTTATCGCCAAGATGGGCCAAGCGTTTCTGAGGCTGGTTCCAAGAGCGGTGCTACTGCACCACGCCTGGAAGGTGATTATCTTGATTTAGATTTTATAAAGATGTCAGAAGGTATGGGCGCGCAAGCTATTTACGCAACTACTGCGGACGAGTTCCGAAAGGCTCTTAATGACACCAGAAGTGCAAAGGGTCCAGTTGTAATTGTTGTTCCAACAATTCAACATGCAAATCTTCCTGCTTCAAATGTTTGGTGGGATGTCGCACCAGCTGAAGTAGCGACCCAGCCTTGGGTTGAAGGTGTCCGCAAAGAATATGAAGACGGTTTAAAAACTCAACGCTGGTTTTCTTAACAGCCAATAAAAGGAGAGAGAATGACTGCTGCCAACGCAAAGATTGCCGCCGCTCCAATTTCTTGGGGTGTCTGCGAAGTTCCAGGTTGGGGCCATCAAATGTCACCATCTCGAGTACTCGAAGAGATGAGCGAGTTAGGTTTTAGCGCAACTGAGTTTGGTCCTGAAGGTTTTCTGCCAATGGAACCAGCACTTAAAGCATCAATCCTTAAAGAACATAACATGACCGCGGTCGGCGGCTTCGTTCCAGTAATTTTGCATCGCGCAGATCATGATCCACTGCCAGGTGTTGAAACTGAACTAGCTGGGTATAAGGCCGCTGGTGCAAAAGTTCTTGTCCTTGCCGCTAATTCTGGGATCGATGGTTATGACGCAAAGCTTCCAGTTTTAAACGATGCAGAATGGGAAATACTTTTTAATAATCTAAACCGTATTAAAGCTTTTGCTGCCAGCATGGGTGTTCAATCTGTATTGCATCCACACGTTGGAACGATGGTTGAAACACAGGATCACATCATGCGCGTTCTGCATGGTTCGACGATTCCATTCTGTTTAGATACCGGCCATATGTTGATAGGTGGAACCGATCCAGTTGCATTTGCCGAAAAGCATGCTGATCGCGTTGCACATTCCCATCTAAAAGATGTTGATCTCACTTGGGCAAAGAAAGTGCAAGCCGGAGAGATCTCCTATTACGACGGCGTTACTAAAGGGCTTTATCGTCCACTAGGACAAGGTGATGTTGATATCCGTTCGATTGTTCGCAGTTTAATAATTGCGGGTTATGCCGGATGGTTTGTCCTTGAACAAGACAATGTTGTTACCAGCGAACCCAAAAAAGGTGCTGGTCCAATGGCCGACGCCTTGGCAAGTGTGACATTTTTGCGTGGCGTACTTTCAGAACTTACCGCCGAAGGTCATTAAAACTTATTTAAGAGTTACAACTTTTCCGGTCTTGGCAGATTCGGTTGCGGCATCGGCAATTTCCAGCGCTTTGCAGCCATCATCATAAGTTGGGTTTAGTTGTTTGCCAGTCTGAATACTCTCGATAAATAGCGCAAGTTCTTTCCGGTAAGAAGCGGCATAGCGTTCAAGGAAGAATGCTAGATAGCCGTCCCGAGTCTCGGTCGCTCCACTTGTATATGCAGTAACAGTTGTTGGGGTCATATTTGAAACTTGGAGCATGCCTTTATCGCCGAAAGCTTCGACTCTTTGGTCATAACCATATGCGCTGTGGCGAGAATTTATAACTGATACAAGTTCGCCCTTGCTGCCCCTAAGAATTGTTAGTGCGCTGTCGTAATCACCCTCAGCTTTTATTTCATCACTGAACACATTTGAGGCAAAGGTACTGACTTCGAGAATCTCTGAAACAAAGAACCGTGCGATATCAAAATCGTGAATGGCTTGGTCGCGAAATATTCCACCCGAAACTGCGATGTATGCACCTGGTGGGGGAGCTGGGTCGCGACTTGTGAGAATCAATTGTTCGAGCTTGCCGATTTCGCCGGCTTTAAATCTGGCATGGGCTTGGGCAAAACTTGGGTCATAGCGGTGATTGAATGCAATTGAAACATTGGTCTTTGAATTCGCAACCTTATCCTTAATCGAGTTCGCACGTTTGATATCAAGATCGACTGGCTTTTCGCAGAGTACGTGAATGCCGGCATCAATTGCGCGACTAATTAAATCAACGTGTGTTGAAGTTGGCGAACCAACGATGATCGCATCCACATCACCTGAAGTGAATAGATCATCGACATTGGTTGTGTGCTTTGCACCATATTTAGTTGCCAATTTTTCGGCGCTATCGGCAATGGCATCACAAACATATGCGACCGTTGCATTTGGAGTATCGGCGATGCTTCCGGAGTGAACTATGCCAATTCGACCGGCCCCAATGACACCTATCCGCAATGATTTTTCGCTCATGGATCTGATTATAGTGCCAGCACTCGGAACTTTGATTGATCCACATTTTAAAAAGCGTACTGTCACACACATAAAGCCGTGGCAAAAACCTAGTAGCCTGGGCGGATCGGATAAAGATGTCGGGTTGGTTTTCACACTTCATGAACCATCCAGCTACCTATTTGAAATGGGGCTGGGTCCAGATTTCAGTAACAAATCTAGTAGTCATACTTCTTATGTTCGCAATTTTCTTGGCAGCAGTTTTTATTCCCTTCCCAACTCATAACGAGAGCCACGATGAAATTAAGAACAAGGGAGAGAAGAAATGAGCAAAATGTGGACCGCCCGCCTTCGCGAAGGCTGGCAACGTAATCTCCCAATTGAGAAATTAATACCAGATGCTCAACCCGCATATGTTGCTTCTTGGATTTATGTCTTTGGCGTATTAACCCTTGCCGCATTCTCCGTGATTATCGCCTCGGGTTTAGTTCTCGCGTTTGCTGGACCAGCTTGGTATCACACCTCATCGTTCGGATTATTTGTTAATAGTTTGCACTTCTGGAGCGTGCAACTCTTCTTCGTATTCATGGTTATCCACCTATGGGGCAAGTTCTGGATGGCAGCATGGCGCGGACGCCGGATGCTGACCTGGGTCACAGGTTCAGTAGCTTTCGTTGCTTCAATTGCAACAGCCTTCACTGGTTACTTAATCCAAACTAACTTTGACTCACAATGGATTGCCTTTGAAGCGAAAGATGGTTTCAACTCGGTTGGTGTCGGCGCAGTATTTACCGTTACCAATCTGGGTCAGATGCTGCTTCTTCACGTGGCTTTCTTGCCACTGATTCTTGGCGTAATAACTTTGGTCCACGTTCTTATGGTTCGAAAGCGCGGTGTAGTTCCACCAATTGACGCCGATGAATCGAATACCTTCGAGAATTTTTCAGGTGCCCTAAATGACTAAGGCAATGCACTCCGACAAAGAACTATTCGATGCCAAACCATGGCACGGAAAGAATCGTAAATATGACATCGTCAAAGAGGGGGTAATCGCAGTAACGGTAGTTTCGTTACTCGTGCTTTCCTTCTCCCTCTTTTTTGGTTCACCAGATGAAAAGCCACTTACTTTCAAGGGCTGGGCTGCTAGTAATTCTGATAATTTCTATGCAACCGCAGTCTCTGAACTAGCCGGCACAAGTGGAACTGCAACATACGGAGCTCCTTACAACAAAGGCGGCGACGGCTTAAATGTTGGTCCACTTTGGTTACAGAAATGGGTTGGGGTCACACATCCAATCGATACTGTAAATGATTTCGTAGTTACACCTCTTACCAACTCCGTTCAACCAGCTGAAGTTGCAACCGCACTTACCCAATGGAAAGGCGCGGCAGAAGCACAAAAGAGTTCTTGGGCTACTAAATATGATTCCGCAATCGCAAAAGTAGAAGGAAAGTTAAGTGCAGTTCCTTCTGGTGATTACGGTCCAGTCCCCGCCCTTGCAAAAGGACTTACTGATATGGCGAAATCCGGATCGCTTGATGCAGCGCTTCTTTCGCAAGGCGGATTTTTCCAGACCGACGCTACAAAACAAATCTTGTACTTCGGTGATGGTTCATACCTTGATGACGCTGGCACTGCCGCAAACTTGCAGGGCGGAACTTGGGGAATGATGAATGAAACCGGAAGATATCCAGGCCAAGCTTGGCTCTGGCTGTATTCATTCTGGTATCAGATCCCACCCTTCAATAATGAAAATTCTCATCCAATCGGCGCAAATGCCGATGCTTACATCATGGTACTTATGGGCGGCCTTAGTCTCGGTTTGATTCTGATGCCTCTCATTCCAGGGATCCGCACCCTCCCAATGCGAATCCCAATCCATCGTGCAATCTGGCGTAATTACTACCGGTCTGAAGGCATCAAGCGCCGTAAAGATTAAGGCAGTGCCAGGAAATTTGAACTAGTATTCAGGTTATGACTAATTCAAATGAGAAAGTACGTTGGGGATTTATCGGCGCTGGATACATTGCAAAGTTAGCTTTGTATCCAGCAATCTTGAAGTCCGAAGTTGGTGAAATTTACGCCGTCGCATCTAAAGATGCTGAAAAAGCCAAGGCGCTATCACCTTCAGGAAAGATCTATACTGACTACGAATCATTGTTAGCTGATCCACAGGTTGAAGCAATCTACATTTCGCTTCCTAATTCACTTCACATCGAATGGTCAATCAAAGCAATGCAGGCCGGCAAGCATGTTCTATGCGAGAAGCCACTTGCGATGAATGCTGATGAAGCACGCAAGGCAATTGAAGTTTCCAAGCAAACTGGCATGCTATTTATGGAAGCAAGCTGGAACCGTTGGCACCCACGCACGATCCGCATGAAGGAAGTTGTCTCATCTGGTGCAATTGGTGAAGTTAAATCGATCCGAAGTGCATTTACTTATGATGGCCTTGACCCAGCAAATATTCGCGCGATCCACGAATTGGGTGGCGGTGGACTCTATGACCTCGGACCTTATTCTGTTGCAGCTCCGCTTTGGTTAATGGACTTTGCCCCAACTTCCGATATCAAAACTGAAGTCAAGTGGCATCCAGGTGGCTGCGATGAGACCGTTAAAACAACTTTCAAAATTGGCAGCGCAACAGCCGAGACACTGACTTCAATGAACACTGAAAGCGTTCTCTACTTTGAAGTTACTGGCACCAAGGGCAGCGTGAAGATGGGCGGCAATGACGCATTCAATTCACACAATAAGCCAAGCACTCTTGAATTAGATATCGAAGGCGTTAAGACAACTGAGAACTTTGCTGCTTGTGATCCTTACCAAATAATGTCAGATCACTTCGCCGATAAAATTCGTGGTCGCGATGCTTGGTTGATGCCGCTCTCTGAAACACTTAAATTTGCCGAGTTCTTTGACGCAATCTTTAAGGTGATGGGTCGCCCTTAATTAAGCGCTCGGATACATCCGAGTTGCAGGGGAGATTGGTC
>CAIMMQ010000010.1 GCA_903842675.1 uncultured Actinomycetes bacterium | reverse complement strand
GTGTTGTAATAACCAGCAGTTTCGGTGACCGCATCTCGCCAACGCTCCAAACCGTTCAAGCTATCTAGGAACCACCAAGGTGGTCCCAAGCGCAGACCGGAATAGGCACCGGCAAGTGGCGCAAGCTCGCGTGAATACGAGGCTTCATCTAGCGTAAATAACACGGCTCGAAAATTTGGATGGTTGCCGACAGCGTTTAGCAGCGGTGCAAGTTCTTTGGTGTATTTAGTTTCTACTGGAATATCAAAACCTTTATCAGCGCCATACTTATTAAATATTTGCGAATCATAATTTCGAAGTGCACCTGGATGAATCTGCATGACCAATCCGTCATCAGCAGCCATAAGCGCATGTTCGAAAAGCATCACGGCTCGAAAATCATCAAGTTGTGCTGGTGTTGCCGATCCAGCAAGGACCTGATTAAAGAGCGCTTCTTTTTCGCCCGCGCCCAGATTTAAAGTCCGAGCCGAATAAACACCATGATCAGTTGCAGTGGCGCCGTGTTTTTTAAAATAACTTCGGCGAATAGTTAGTGCTTCGAGCAGATTTGCGAAAGAATTTATTTCAATTCCACTTGTGGTTGCCAGGAGTTTCAAATCCGATTTCCAATTTGGTCGAGCCGGATCACTGACATCATCTGGTCGAAAGGTTGGGATTACAAGTCCACCAAGATTTAACTTGGCCAACGCCTGATGGTGACTGAGCGAATCGCAAGTCGCATCAGTTGTAGCAAGGACCTCGATGTTGAAACGTTTGAAGAGTGCCTGTGGTTTGAAATCTGCGGTTTGCAATTTTGTATCAATCACCTGGTATATAAAGGCCGCATTATCGGAATTAAGAACTTCTTCTACATCAAAGAGAGTGGCTAATATTTCTTGAATCCAGATACGTGATGGCGTCGAACGAAAGAGGTGCCAGTTGGCTGCCAAGATTGTCCAGACCTCGCGAGGATCTACTTCATTACGCGAACCATCTGCCCTTGGTATTCCAAGTGATTCATACGAAATTCCTTGCGAGGCAAGCATGCGAGTTACATAGTGATCTGGCGTCACTAATAATTCAACTGGATTAGTGAAGTTTTTATTTGCATCCAGCATGGCAGCATCAACATGGCCATGTGGTGCCAGAAGTGGTTTGCTCGCCATAATTTCATAGAGCGCCCGCGCCAAACCTAAATTATCTAAAGCGCCTAAATAACGGTCCTTATATTCCTTATGCATGATCACTTAGCCAAGTGAAAGCATCGTCCTGCATTGGAACGGTGAATGAATGTTTAACCGGATAACTGCTGGACTTGTACTCGCCAGAATTAGCCGCAAAGTATTTGGTTAAAGCTGCATCCGCATCGCTCATTCCCTTTTGGGTAAAGAGCTGATCGTTGCCACAAAATTGAATATAGAGCGGAGTTTTTGTATTGATCATTGCAACACCTGGCCAATCGGTAACTTGAGCCAAACCTTGCGGAAAGAACATCCAAGAATGTGGTGCCACATGTTGGTCAAGCAGAGATTCATAAGTTGCCATGGCGCCAACCGAAACTGTTGCGCTTAATTCTGGTGAAGTAGCGTGCAAATAAATAGCTCGAGCGCCACCACCAGATAAGCCAACTACCGAGATTGATTCGGTCATTTCAGGTAAGGATTTTGCAATTTCTAACGCAACTCGATCATCAAAATTGAGAATCCCGGCAAGTGTGGCGCCAAAGAGTGAGAGGTATTTCGATAAAGCCATCGACTCATGCATAACCGAGAGACGTTCGTAATTTTCACTTTCGAGGATTTCAATTAATCGTGCTGGCATATTCTTGGCTTCAAATCGCCGGGATCCCCACATAAAACAATCGAACGCCAGCACGGCAAAACCTTGTTTGGCTAATTCATTTGCCGCGCCCCGATTGCCATAATGATCTCGCTTCACCCATTTGAGTTCTTCTGGAAGCTCGCCCGCACCATCAACAACTTTCTCTTTTCCATATGACTTAACATCATCATGGCTATGTAAAAATAGCGCACCAGGAAGCGGTGTTGTTGTACCTGCCGGTTTGAGTAATAGTGCCTCGGTGCGCGGGCCAAAGCCAGTACTCCAACTAATTTCGCGGATCGTGACGCCGTCGTGGTCCCGACTCTTGCCGTACTCAATTTTGAAATCTGTGGGCATCTGCGGCAAGTTGCCAAATATTGCAAATAAATCTTTACTCGTAATTTTTGGAGTTTCTGGTGGCGCAAAATTGAGCGCTCTCTCTAAGTCCGCGAAACTTCCTAAGTGTGTAGACATCTTGTGAGAAGTTAATCATTATTTACCTCCGCTGGGGAGGGGTCAAAATGTGGCATTCCCGACTAAACTTGGGCCCAATACGAAAAATTGGACCACTGACAAGAATGGGATGGGCATGAAGCCGATTGTTCAAGTTTCACTAGATTTGATTGATATCGATGAAGCACTTGAAATGGCGCATACCGCGGTTCGTGCGGGCGTCGACTGGCTTGAAGCCGGAACACCTTTCATTCTTGCTGAAGGTCTCCACGGTGTACGTGCACTTCGTAAAGAATTTCCAAACCATCCAATCATCGCTGATCTAAAGACGATGGATGGTGGTTATCTCGAAGCTGAGATGATGGCGAAAGCAGGCGCAACTCACGTGGTTGTTATGGCTCGCTCACATCCAGAAACTATTAAATGTGTTGTACAAGCCGGAAAAGACTATGGAATTAAAGTTATGGGCGATAACTTAGGTTGCGCCGATATGGTCGCTGGCGCAAAACTTTTAGAAGACCTTGGTTGCGACATGGTTATCCACCACATTGGCTATGACGAGCGCCGCGGGATTGCTGCCGC
>CAIMMQ010000009.1 GCA_903842675.1 uncultured Actinomycetes bacterium | reverse complement strand
TGGGCATGAATCCAGATCAACTCGCGCCGCAAGAGCGCAGTGCATCAACATCAAACCGAAACTTTGAAGGACGTCAAGGCAAGGGCGGTCGTACTCACTTGGTCAGCCCACTAGTGGCTGCGGCAACCGCAATTCGCGGCACCCTTTCATCCCCGGCAGATTTGTAAGGAGAACAACCATGGATAAATTTGTAACACACGTCGGAACCGCACTTCCACTTCGTCGAAGTAATGTTGATACCGATCAGATAATTCCAGCCGTCTATTTAAAGCGAGTAACAAAGAACGGCTTTGAAGATGGGCTATTCGCTGCTTGGCGCAACGATCCAGAATTCGTATTAAACAAGCCAGAGTATGCCGGTGCGACTGTCCTAGTAGCTGGCGTGGACTTTGGAACAGGTTCTTCTCGTGAACACGCGGTCTGGGCGCTGCAGAACTACGGATTCAAGGCAGTTCTTTCCAGTCGCTTTGCAGATATCTTCCGTGGCAACTCGCAAAAGGCTGGCCTACTTACTGTTGTACTTCCACAAGAGAGCATTGAGGCGATCTGGGCGGCAATTGAAGCCGATCCAAAGGTTTCGCTAACTGTGGATCTAGAAGCGAAAAACGTGCGTTATTCCGATGTTTCGGTGCCATTTGAAATTGATGATTACACCAGATGGCGTTTGATGGAAGGCTTAGATGACATTGGTCTAACGCTGAAAAACATCGATGAAGTAACGGCTTTTGAAGGCAAACGCGCTTCTTTCAAGCCTAAAACACTTCCTGCGCTCTCATAATTTCAAAACTCTAAAGTAAAAATTGAGGGTTTTTCACGCATAAATATTGAGTTTTTTCAGTTTTTTAAGAAATGATTTAATTGCGACACACCGAGAGATATGCGGTGTGTAATTTGTTTACGCGCGTAGATTTCCAACATGTTAGACGAACGTCTGACATTTATGCGTAAATAAGGGGATTTTATGAACAAGGCCCAGTTCATCGCAGCGTTAGCACCACACTTCGATAACAACAAGAAGGAAGCTGCTCGCTCTGTCGATATCGTTTTTGACACAATCATCCGCACCATCTCAAAGGGTGAAGATGTAATGATCAATGATTTCGGTAAGTTCAAGAAGGTGGACCGCGCTGCTCGTAAGGGCCGTAACCCTTTCACTGGCGAAACCATTCAGATCAAGGCAAGCAAGAAAGTACGTTTCTTGCCAGCGAAGTCACTGAAGGAAGTTATCTCAGGTGCTCGCAAGCTTGATCCAGCTCCAAAGCCACCTGTAAAGGTAGTTGCTAAGGCTGCTGCTAAGAAGGCAGCTCCAAAGAAGTCAGCAAAGAAGGCTGCTCCTAAGAAGGCTGCAAAGAAGTCAGCACCAAAGAAGAAAGCTGCTCCAAAGAAGAAGAAGGCTGCTGCAAAGCGTCGCTAATTCTGCTTTCGGCAGTTAAAAGAGTTAATGAAAAGTGGGGGTCAGAAATGGCCCTCACTTCTTTATTTTTTAGTAGTTATTGTTCAATAGAATAAAGCCATGCGACCTGCGGATCTAAAAGTAGCGCCGCCATCTGGGAATCCACTTGGCACTAATCCAACATTTAAACTTTTTGCAGCGATCCTCATCCCGATATTACGAGCGCTGACTAAGCGCGAATGGCGCGGCTTAGAAAATTTACCTAAATCAGGTCCGGTAATAGTTTGCTGCAATCACATTTCATATATTGATGTGTTGGTATTTGCACACTGCTTATATTCCAATGGTCGCGCCCCTCGTTTTCTCGGTAAAGAGAGCATCTTTAAAGTACCCGTTGTAGGTAAGGTGCTGGCGGCATCTGGCCAAGTACCAGTAGCAAGAGAAACAAGTGGGGCTTCACATGCAATTGATAGCGCGCTTGCTTTGATTGAAGCTGGACATTGTTTAGGCGTTTATCCGGAAGGAACGCTAACTCGTGATGAGAATTTATGGCCGATGGTTGCAAAAACTGGAATTGCTCGATTGGCAATCATGAGTCGGGTTCCTGTTGTCCCGTTTGCACAATGGGGAGATAACGATTTGATGCCGCGATACAGCACCAAGCTGGTCTTTTGGCGTAGAACCAAGATTAAAATTCAGGCGGGTAAACCACTTAATTTCGCCAAGTGGTATGGAAAAGAGGATGATCAGGCTGCACTGGTTGAAGCCACCGCATATGTGATGGCTGAAATTACCAAAATGTTGGAAGAACTTAGGGGAGAATTAGCACCTGCTGAAATCTTTGATCCGCATAAATCAGATTTACCACGGACTGGAAATTTCATGAAGAACAAGAAAAGGAAGAGCTCATAATGTCGAAGTTGGCAGTACTTGGTTCGGGCGCTTGGGGCACAACACTTGCCCAAGTCCTTTGCGATGCCGGCAAAGAGGTTTTAATTTGGGGCCGAAACGCTGACGTAGTAGCCGAGATAAATAACTCTAAAACTAATTCAAAGTTTCTTCCTGGTATAAAACTGCCAGATAAAGTGCGGGCAACAACCGATATTAATGAGGCATTTAATTATGGCTCGGCGATCGTGTTGGCCATTCCAGCACAATCTCTGCGTGAAAATTTGGTTGCATGGAAAGGCGCATTCCCAACCCACTTACCAGTTTTAAGTACGTTAAAAGGTATTGAAGCCGATACTCAGAAGCGAATGACCGAACTCGTAACTGAAATCCTTGGTATTCCAAGTGATCAAATTGGTTTAATAACTGGCCCAAACTTGGCTGGCGAACTATCGCTGCGCCAACCTGCGGGCGCGGTGGCGGCATCTACGAATTCAAAAATTTCCGATTACATGATCGAAGCATTTACCACGCCATACTTTCGCGTTTATCCATCCAATGATTTAATCGGTTGCGAGCTAGCAGGAGCAGCCAAAAGCGTAATCGCACTTGCCGTTGGAATGGCGATTGGGTTGGAACTTGGTGAAAATACCCAAGCGATGATTATTACAAGAGGTCTAAGTGAAGTTGCCAGATTTGGAAATGGTTATGGCGCCGAACCACTTACCTTCCTTGGGTTAGCTGGAATGGGCGACTTGGTAGCAAGTTGCGGATCTGGCTTATCTCGAAATCGAACATTCGGTGAAGCACTTGGCCGCTCGGGATCGATGGCTACAGCCAGGTTGGAAGTAGCAAAGACAGTTGAAGGTGTTGCTTCGGCTGCTGCGATTCAAGAACTTGCCCACCGTGTTGGCGTTGAAGTTCCAATTATTGAAGTTGTTTCTGATGTGGTTCGCGATCGCTTAACTCCTAAGGATGCGATGGCCAGGTTGATGTCGGTAAGTATGCGAGCTGAAATTTGATGGAATCCCAATGGTAAGTGCGAGCCCGAAAATAAGAGTTGGAATTGTTTGCGGTGGTCGCTCGAGTGAGCATGAAGTCTCTTGTATCTCGGCAAGTGGTGTTCTTGCAGCAATTGATACTGATAAATACGAACCGCTTCTGATTGGAATAACAAAATCCGGAAAATGGGTACTGCCTGGCAGCGGCTATAACTTAAATATTGTTGGAAAAGAATTGCCAGTCATTTCCGAAGACCTTCCACCCACGAGCATCTCGGAGATAGATGTTGATTTACTCTTTCCAGTTTTGCATGGTCCTTATGGCGAAGATGGGACTTTTCAAGGTCAATGTGAGATGGCGGCAATCCGTTATGTCGGTTCTGGCGTTCTAGCCAGTGCAACCGGCATGGATAAATCATTTGCAAAACCAATTTTCCAAGCAAACGGACTTGAAGTTGCCCCAGGAATGGTCGTGCACCAATCCGACTGGGAGATTGATCCAACCGGCGTATTAGCTCGCGCAACAGAATTCGGTAATCCGCTCTTTGTTAAACCAGCGCGCAGCGGTTCAAGTCGCGGTACCAGCAAGGTTTCAAAAGGAAAAGATTTAAAGACAGCAATTAATTTTGCCATGGAGTTCGATACCAAAGTTTTGATTGAAACCGCAATAGTTGGCCGTGAGATCGAGTGCGCAGTGATGCAGGTAAATGGTGTCGCGGTGGCATCACCACTTGGCGAGATCAAAATTTTAGGCAGCCACGAGTTCTACGATTTCGAAGCAAAGTATCTGGATAACTCAACCGAATTAGTTGTTCCAGTCGCCCTGCCCTTTGGAGTAACAGAGGAGATTCAAAATGCGGCAACAAACGCTTTTGATGCCCTCGGCTGTGAAGGTTTGGCTCGCGTGGACTTTTTCTATACGGGAGAAAAAGTAATAATTAATGAAATAAATACCATGCCAGGATTTACCGCGACATCCGTTTTCCCAAAGCTCTGGCAGGCAGGCGGCATCGAATATAAAGAATTGATTTCGGCCTTGATTGAAGCAGCCCTTGTTCGTCCGCTTAACGTGACGCGTTAAGCGTCACGTTAAAAAGCTAAAGAAATTAGTAAGTAGTTACCGGGCAGGTAAGTGTGCGAGTAATACCTGGAACAGCTTGTACCTTTGAAAGAATGGCACGGCCAAGTTCTTCCATGCTTGGTGACTCTGCACGCATGATTACATCGTAAGGACCGGTGACACCTTCGGCGAGAGTTACGCCGGCAATTGCGGAAACAGCTTTAGCAACACTGGAAGCCTTACCGACTTCGGTCTGGATGAGGATGTAGACCTGAACTGACATTTGGATTTCTCCCTTTTTATAAACTTTCACAGCGCTGTGATTGCAGGCTTAAAGGCTACTCCCTCTAGAGTTCGTTTGGGAATAGTTATTTTGGGAATCGAGTTTGGCAAGAAGGGCTGGGGGCATGGCAACAGAAAGCGAAATGATCGCGGCGTTAGCCCGCGTCTTTGCTAGCGATGACCCCAACTTAACCGTTGGAATCGGGGATGACGGAGCTGTCATCAAAGCAAGTTCGGCAAATCTAGTTGCTGCAACAGATATGGCAGTTGAAGGCGTTCACTTCAAACGAGATTGGTCAACCTTGCGCGAAATCGGCGCCAAATTGGCAGCAGCAAATCTCGCTGACATTGTTGCGATGGGTGGTACCCCCAAATATTTATTGGTGAGCGCCGGGTTATCGGCAGATTTTGATGTTGAAAAAATTACTGAATTAGCCAACGGGATAAAAGCTGAAGCGGCTTTGCTTGGGGTGCACATAATTGGCGGCGACATTTCTAAGTCGAGTGAGATCGTAATTTCAATCACCGCGCTCGGTGAAGTTCAAAGTCCAATTAAACGCGGGGGAGCGCAGGTTGGCGATCTGGTAGTACTTTCAAATTTGACGGGCGCATCTGCAGCTGGACTTGCCCAACTGCGCGCTGGAATTTCAACATCAGCCTTTATTCAAGCACATAAGAAGCCGGTGATTGATTACAAGCTCGGCGCCCAATTTGCAGCACCAACAACGCGAGTTAATTCAATGTGCGATGTCAGCGATGGCTTGTTGGTTTCGTTGGAAGATATTGCCAGCGCCTCGGGTGTAGCTATTGAGATCGACATGAATACGTTTGCTGGTATTTCTGGTTTCACCGAATTGTCCCAATGCGCAGCGGCGCAAGGGATAGATGTTTTCGAATGGGTTTTAACGGGCGGGGAAGATCACGCTTTCATCGCAACCACTTCAAAGCCAATTCCAGCGGGTGCAACAGTTATAGGAAAAGTTGTGGCAGGAAACGGCGTGAATTTACTTGGTGTAAAGCAAGAAACTTCCTGGTTACAGAAGCCAGGCTTTACGCACAACTTTTAACTCTTACTAATTGGAACTAAATTAGCGAGTAACTTTTCCAGCCTTTAGGCAAGATGCACAAACATTCTGACGCTTTGGAGTTCCGCCAACGAGAGTACGGATGCGTTGGATATTTGGATTCCAGCGACGGCGGGTCTTTCGCATTGAGTGGGAGACCTTGTTGCCAAAGCTTGGGCCTTTGCCGCAGATATCGCAGTTTGAGGACACGGTTAACTCCCTTTAAATTCGGATGGATTGTTTTCCATACAGTTTGTAATAAGGAGGGAAGGTTACCGCCTAGGTGCGCTTCTTGACTAATTAGGGACTAATTAGGACTAATCGCCCGTGGGCCCAAATACTGCTCCCAGCCCGCGAAGCGCGGGAAGATAGGCACATGAGCACCCTGGCAGATCGGCTGAGCAAGGTCGTGGGTGACCGCACTGCAACTGCCCTCAAGTCGGGATTTGGAATCGAGACTGTTGAAGATCTCCTGCGTCATTACCCACGGCGATATGTAGTGCGTGGTGAACTCTCAGACATTTCCGAACTTGTTGAAGGTGAGGATGTAACGGTTTTGGCTGAGATTGCCGCAGTAAAAGTGCGCCGGGCAACCGGTCGAAATATTTTGGAGGTAAGTGTCACTGATGGCAGTGCTTTCATGTCGCTAACCTTTTTTAATCAGGCCTGGCGCGAAAAAGAATTAAAGGTCGGA
>CAIMMQ010000008.1 GCA_903842675.1 uncultured Actinomycetes bacterium | reverse complement strand
GGGGCCAAACTTTTAACGCTTTTACATCGCTGGGGTACCAGGACTCGAACCTAGACTTACTGAACCAGAATCAGCAGGGCTGCCAATTACCCCATACCCCAAAATTTCCTACGGCAAGGGCTAAGGATACCTGACCAATTCGGTAGATATTACGCCTGCTATTTAGAGATTGCGGCCTTGATTCGAGTGAGCGAGCGTTCACTTCCGAGCAATTCCATCGATTCAAAAAGTGGTGGCGAGATATGACTTCCGGTTACTGCAATTCGTACTGCACCAAAAGCGATCCGAGGTTTTAGCCCCATCTCTTCGATAAGAGCACTTCGAAGTTTTGCTTCAATACTCTCGTGGTTCCAAGGCGCAAGGCCAGTTAAAACTTCGGCAGTTTTTACAAGCACGCTCTGAGATTGTGGATCGCTAATCTTCGGCGCTTCTTCTGGATCAATTTCAAATTTTGCTACGAATAAGAATTTCAGCATTTGGGAAACTTCCGCCAAGGTTGCAATCCGCTCTTGAATAATCGGAAGTGCTGTGGCAACAACTTCTAACTCGGCTGGCGTGCCAGTGATGATTCCATCTTTAATCAAGAAAGGTGTGGTTCGCTTCAATAATTCAGCCAGGTCCAGGCCGCGAATCTTGTCGCCATTGATCGCCTCGAGCTTCTTCATGTCAAAACGTGCCGGGCTCGAGTGAACCCGCTCGACCGTGAAAAGTTCGGTCAATTCCTTCATTGAAATATTTTCTACATCATCACCAGGTGACCAACCAAGGAGCGCTAGATAGTTACAGATTGCCTCAGGCAAAAAGCCGCGATCGCGATACCAAGCGATCGAAACTTCACCATTTCGCTTTGATAACTTGGCGTTATCTTGGCCCATTACGAAAGGCAGGTGGGCAAAAATTGGGTAATCAGCAGCGCTAACGCCCATCGCTTGATAAACCCGAATCTGACGTGGTGTTGATGAGAGCAAATCTTCACCGCGAAGTACGTGAGTCACCTTCATCATTACATCATCGACCGCAACTGCAAGGGTATAAAGCGGCGAACCATCGGCGCGTACCAAAACAAAGTCCGGAACAAAATTGTGATCAAAGGTAACTTCGCCACGGATTGAATCGACGAATGTTGTGGAACCTTCTGGCATTCGCATGCGAACAACTGGTTTGCGGCCCTCGCTCTTATATCTCTCAAGGTTAGCAGCACTTATTTCACGGCATTTGCCATCGTAGCCAGGTGCGATATTGGCTTTCTTCTGCGCCTCGCGAACCGCTTCTAACTCCTCGGATGTGCAATAGCAGTGGTAGGCATCCCCGTTATCCAAGAATGTTTGCGCCCACTTTGCGTAAATATCTAACCGTTGGGATTGCAAGTAGGGGCCATATTCGCCGCCCTTTTCTGGGCCCTCATCCCAATCCAAACCAAGCCACTTGAGAGTATCAATCGCCGCCGCAATGTATTCATCGGTCACACGTTCGCGATCAGTATCTTCAATTCTAAAGATAAATGTTCCGCCAGTATGTCTTGCATAGGCCCAATCAAAAAGCGCGGTGCGAATATTTCCAACATGAAGGTCGCCAGTTGGTGATGGCGCAAAGCGCACTCGTACTGGACGCGAAAGATCTGAATTAGTTGGCACGAGGAGATACCTTATTCGATAGCGTGCCGAGACCGGCAATTGAGATTGAAACTTCGCTGCCTGCAGGCATTGGACCAATACCAGCTGGTGTTCCGGTGAGAATTACATCGCCAGGTAGCAAAGTCATTACAGATGTAATGAACTCGATAATCTCTGGGATTTTAAAGATCATCGAAGTAAGCGGTTCACTCTGCTTGAGCTCGCCATTTAGCGTTGTAACAATCTTTTGATCGCCTGGGATGAAATCAGTTTCGATCCAAGGTCCAAGGGGACAGAAAGTATCAAAGCCCTTCGCCCGGTTCCATTGGCCATCGCGTTTTTGTAAATCGCGCGCTGTAACATCATTTGCGATCGTATAGCCGAAAATTACATCATTAACTTTTTCGAGCGGAACATCCTTACAAATACGACTGATTACAATTGCGAGTTCGCCTTCAAAATCCACCCGCTCAGCCATTCGTGGCCATTGAATTAAATCATTTGGCCCAACCACTGCAGTGTTTGGCTTGAGAAAAATGACTGGCTCGGCTGGGACTTCTGAGTCCATCTCCTTGGCATGATCGGCATAGTTCTTTCCGACACAAACCAATTTGCTCCGCGGAATTACCGGTGCAAGTAGTCGAACATCAGCCAACGCAATTTTTGATTCACTTGGAACAATCCCGCTATAAAGCGGATCTCCTTGAAGAATAAGGATCTGATCAGATTCATTCAAAACCCCGAACATCGGCGAAGTGCCCAAGCCAGCGCTCTCTTGTGGGGAAAATCTAACGATTCGCATAAACGAATTCTAGTCGTATCGGGTTGCTTAGAGCGAAAGCAATTCGCCAGAAGCAGTTGCAAAGAAAACTTGTGCGGCACTTGTCACGGTTTTCACAAGGGTGATCGCACCTTCGCTAGGTTTTTCACCAGTTACGACAACCGCTTCGATACCCGTGATGCCACTTGCTTTTGCAACAACCAATACTGCGCCAATCGCATCTACCTTGAAATCACCAATTTCAACCGGCACTGCAACATATGTTCGCCCCGTTGAATCGCGAAGGGCGGCAGATGATTTTGCATCCGAGCGCACCATGGTTGCAAGAGCTAACGTTTGTAACTTCTGGTCTTCGGGATTACTGCTCACGAACAACCTCTTCTGCTTCACTTGATCCAGTAATACGAGTTGCAAGAATTGTGGCAATTCGGTGGCGCCGGCCTACTGGACGCTCGGCTGTTAATTTGATTCCGGCAACTGAAATTGTGCTGCCAGGGATTGGAACACGTCCAAGTGATTTGGCCATCAATCCTCCGACGCTATCAACATCTTCGCGATCGGCTTCAGACATCTCCACTTTAAAAGCCTCGGCAAAATCTTCAACATTTAGTCGTGCTGAGACTCGAGCGCTATTCTCATCAAGCCATTCAATCTCTTCGTCGTCATCATCATATTCATCAGCGATTTCTCCGACGATCTCCTCCAAAATATCTTCAATAGTTATCAGCCCTGCGGTGCCACCGTATTCATCAACGACAATGGCCATGTGGATTTGATCGCGTTGCATCTCTTTCAAAAGTTCGATTGCGGTCTTGTTCTCCGGAACAAATGTTGCTTTGCGCAAATGTTGGGAAACTTTTTCAGTCTGCTCGGTCTCGTGCCGTTCGTGAACTCGACGAGCTAGATCCTTCACATAAGCAATACCAATAACGTTATCTAAATTATCTTCAATCACCGGGATACGTGTGAAACCAGAGCGCAAGGCAAGTGATAAACCTTGGCGCAACGTTTTATCGCCTTCGATCCAGACCATATCGATACGTGGCACCATGATCTCGCGTACCAATGTGTCACCAAGATCAAATACTGACTGAATCATGTCGCGCTCGGATTCTTCAAACAATCCTCGTTCGCTAGCTTGATTCAAGGCATGGCGCAGTTCATCTTCATTTGAAATATGGCCAGGACGTAATTTAGATTCCAGCGATTTAAAGAGGTTTGTTAATTTCATTTTGCAGCCTGCCATTCAGCCAAAATTGCTTCTTGCAGTGCAAACATCGTCTTCTCTTCTTCTGGTTCGGCATGATCCATTCCAAGTAGGTGAAGAACGCCGTGAGTTGTAAGTAATGCGATCTCAGTCTCTAGCGAATGTTTCAGTGGTTGCTTGGCAGCAAAGGCAGGACATAAAACAATGTCTCCAACAATTCCAGGACCAGTTGCTGCTGAGAATGGCTTTAATTCATCCATCGGAAAAGACAGAACGTCGGTTGCGCCCGGTAAGTCCATCCACTGCCTATGTAGCGCTTCCATCTCGGCTTCATCAACAATCGTGATATCTAAATCCGAGTCTGGATGAATGCCCATGCGATCTAGCGCAAATTTTGCGATTGAAACAATTTCTGATTCGTTACTAGTGCTTTCAGAGTTGTTTGTAATTTCGATAGCCATATTTCACTCCGAAGAGTTAGCGATCACCATTCCCAGTTCGAATTTGGCGAGTTACATTAGGAATTGTCGGTTTTCCAGCATCATGTCGCCCATATGCATTCACAATTTCACCGACGAGTCGGTTACGAACAACATCCTCGGAATCAAGTGGAATGAAGGCGATATCTTCGACGCCATCTAATATTTCATGAACAATTTTTAAGCCAGATTGCGCGCCATGTGGCAGATCAATCTGGGTCGTGTCTCCGGTAATAACCATCTTTGAACCAAAGCCCAGTCGAGTTAGAAACATCTTCATTTGTTCGGCCGAAGTGTTCTGGGCTTCATCCAAGATAATAAAGGCATCATTCAAAGTACGGCCACGCATATAGGCCAATGGTGCGATTTCGATAATTCCACTCTGCATAAGACGTGGGATTGAATCTTGATCGATCATGTCATGCAGCGCATCAAACAATGGGCGCAGGTATGGATCGATCTTTTCTTGCAACGTGCCTGGCAAAAATCCAAGACGTTCGCCCGCCTCAACAGCAGGTCTAGTGAGAATAATTCGATTTACTTGCTTGGCTTGCAAAGATTGAATTGCCTTGGCCATCGCAAGATAAGTTTTACCGGTTCCGGCAGGACCCACTCCAAAAGTAATCGTGTTCTCATCGATAGCTTCGACATAACGCTTTTGATTTGCAGTCTTTGGGCGAATTGATTTCCCGCGATTGCTCAGGATATTTAGCGAGAGAACTTCGGCTGGATGATCGACCGGATCGTGATTTGTCATCGCAATAGAGCGCATCACGGCATCATCACTTAGGCCTTGGCCACTACGAAGTAGCACTAGAAGCTCTTTTATTAAGAATTCAAATTTAACAACTTGGATATCATCGCCTTTGGCAAATATTTCATTTCCACGAACGGTTACTCGGATATCTGGAAAAGTTTTCTCGATGATACGAAGGTAAGAATCCCCTGGGCCAACTAAGGCAACCATTGGGATCGCACTAGGAACGGTGATTGTTGCTAGTTCCATAAATTTGTCATCACTTGTTTCATCACTTGTGTCATTGCCCAAATCCTACTTTTAACCTGGTGGCCACGCGAACGCACGGCCCCCCAGAAGATGAAGGTGAGCGTGAAATACGCTCTGGCCAGCCGAGGCTCCCGTATTGAACACAGTTCGATAGCCATCAAGCCCAGCATCTTTAGCAAGTTTTGCGGCGCACTTAAACATTTCCGCGATAACTAACGGATCACCGGAACTTAGGGTTGCCGCATTTTCAAAATGGCTCTTTGGAATTATCAAAATATGTGTTGGCGCCTGTGGATTAATATCGCGAATCGCAAATACATTTAAATCTTCAAAGACGAATTCAACTGGAATGTCACCAGTAGCCATTTTGCAAAATAGGCAATCAGCCTCATTTACCATTTAGTTACCATTTCCCAATCAAAGCAGATATTGCGCTAAGTGCGGCCCCACCAGCGTGTGCGCTGCGGAAAACTATTTCACCCATCTTTGCCGTTCTGGCTCCACCCTGCTCGAGAACTTCCAATTCGTGCGGCGTAATTCCACCCTCAGGGCCTATGACAAGGATGATCTCATCTAGATCGGCCATGCTAGGCGTCACGATCTTTGAAAGCGGAACACTTGCTCCTTCGTGCAAAACGATAAGTGCAAAGCTTCCAGTAACGCTAGCAATGTAATCTGGTAATTTTTCAACGTTTGAAATCTTTGGAATGAAAAATCTGCGGGCTTGTTTCGCTGCGGCAAGTGCTCCGCTCTCCCACTTCTCTTGAGATTTATCTTGCCACCTTGATATTGAACGCTCGGCGTTCCAGGCAACTATTTCATCGACACCAGCTTCAGTCATCATCTCAATCGCCTCTTTAACGCGATCTGATTTTGGTATTCCCTGAAGAACTGTAAGTTTTGGTTTACTAGTTGTGCTTGTCCCACGTTCGAGAACGGTGACTTCAAATGTGCGCTTTCCTAAATCGCTAACTTTTGCTCGAACCCAACTGCCTTTGCCATCCGACAGGAGAATCTCTTCACCTTTAGCAATCCGCAAGACCTTCAGCGCGTGGTGCGCCTCTTCACCCGAAACTTCGATGTGATCTGCGTTAGTGATTTCTGGAACGAAGAAGAGAGTCAGCATTAACGGTTGAACGCATCTCGAAATCGCCCAAAGAATCCTGCCGAATTATGGCCATCGCTTCGTTTATGGGTTGAAACCACATCGCCGGATTCACCACGCAACTTCGCGAGTGACTTAAGAAGTTCTTCCTGCTCTTTCGAAAGTTTTGCTGGGGTTTGCACTTCAACATGAACAATTAGATCACCGCGCCCATGACCACGAAGTTTGTTGATACCCAGATCCTTTAGCGTAACTGTCTGACCGCTTATAAAACCTGGCTTAATCACAACTTCCTTCAAGCCATCAAGTGTTTCGATATTTACCTTTGTGCCAAGTGCGGCAGAAGTCATTGGTATTGAAATTGAAATATGAAGATCGTTTCCTTCACGAATTAAGAAGTCATGCGGCACTTCGATGATCTCAACATACAAATCACCAGCCGGTCCGCCACCAGGACCAACTTCACCAGCCCCGCTCATCTGAATTCGGTTTCCAGTTTCCACACCAGCAGGAATTTTTATCGGAATTACTTTATTGGCACGCACTCGGCCATCGCCCGCACATTCATTACAAGGCTTTGAAATAACTGAGCCATATCCCTGACAAGCAGCACATGGTCGACTGGTCATAACTTGACCGATTATTGAACGAGTAACTTGTTGGGTTTCGCCACGTCCCTTACAGATGCCACATGTAGTTGGCTGGGCGCCATCTGCGCAACCACTGCCACTGCAAACATCACAAGGCACTGCTGTCTCAATATTTAATTCGCGATCGGTACCAAAGCACGCTTCTTGCAAATCGATTTCAATACGGATTAACGCATCCTGGCCATTTCGCATACGTGCACGTGGTCCGCGATTAGAAGCGCCGCCACCGAAGAAGGCATCCATAATGTCACCGAAGCCAAAGTTGGCACCGCCACCAAATTGTGAAAATGGATCCCCACCCATGTCATAGCGTTGGCGTTTATCTGGATCGCTTAGAACTTCGTAGGCTTTAGTGATCTCTTTGAAACGATCTGACGCACTTGGGTCATCATTGATATCAGGATGATATTCCCGAGCTAACTTGCGATAAACCTTCTTGATCTCATCGAATGAAGCATCACGATCAACACCAAGAGTTCCGTAAAAATCTGACACTTAATTAGCCTCATCCATAAAGCGTCCGATATAGCGCGCAACTGCATTTACCGCAGCCATCGAGCTAGCGTAATCCATCCGAGTCGGGCCAAGCACGCCAACCGCACCAACTTCACCCCGAGGATTACCGTTTGATGCTCCGTAACCAATTGTCACAAGACTTGTAGTTCTAAGGCCAGCATCGTGTTGCTCTTCACCAATTCGAACTTTCACACTGTCGCCGGCATCAGCAAGTAGGCGAAGTAAAACAACTTGTTCTTCTAAGGCTTCTAGAATTGGGTGAATCGCTGCAGCGGTATCTTGCGATGAACGCGCCAAGTTTGATGTGCCAGCAACAACAACTTTATCGCTCTGCGGATATTGAATTACGGCAACCTGCTTTGTTATCTGCGAAAGCGCTTTGACGGTTCGGACCAATAAATCATCAAGGTCATCAGCTTCGGATAAAAATGATTCGATTGCACGTCGTTCCGGAGTTGATAAAGGTTTAACTACAGATAATTTATCAACGAATACTCGATAACCGCTGTTAGTTGGAATTCGACCGGCGCTCGTGTGTGGGTGCGTGATCAGCCCAGCATCTTCAAGAACTGCCATGTCATTTCGAATTGTTGCTGGTGAAACACCCAGGCCATGGCGTTGGGCGATAACTTTTGAACCCACAGGTATTTCGGTCGCGACATACTCGTCAACTATTGCCCGAAGTATCTCTAATTGTCGTTCTTGCATCTCTGGCTTTCGGTTAGGCGATTACTAAAACTATTGAAAGCAGTATTAACAAGGTAATTGCAGGATAGGCGGTCTTCATTTTGTTCGCCTTCGAATGCGCATAAACAGCGCCACCCATTACTAACCAAAGCATGAGTATTGCAGACCAACCAAGAATTGAATCTGGATAGCGAAGCGCAACTAATAAACCAACTGCGCCCAGCACTTCAATCGCACCGATGATGCGCGCAAATCGATCGCCAACATTTACATCACGAGTACCGGCTAAACCCTTTTCATTTCCACTTAACTTGAAGGCACCGGAGGCCACGAAGATAACAGCCAATAGCCCGAGCAGAATGTTATGAGTTAGATGCATGGTGTAACGCTACTACAACAAGATTTCGCGCACGATTCGGTCGGCAATCAAGCGTCCAGATTGCGTTAAAGCCACGCGCTGCGCCGCCCACATATCGGGATCTAAGGCGCCGCCAATACGAAAACTTTCCAGCGCATCTAGTTGTTCTGCCGTAAGGGATGACTTAGCAATTCCAGATTTGAGTCGAATCTCTAACATGAGTCGCTCACTTGCCATCTGTTCCTCAGTAAGAATTTCGCGCTCTTGAATTGGCTCGGCCCCGGTAGTTAATCGATCTTGGTATGCCGCTGGATGTTTAACATTCCAGAACCGCACACCATCTACATGCGAATGTGCGCCAGGTCCAAGGCCCCACCAATTTGCACCAACCCAGTAAGCAATATTGTGCCGGCATTCTGAGCCAGCTTTCGACCAATTGCTCAACTCATACCAATCAAAGCCCGCCTTTGAAAAACTTTCATCTGCGATCAAATACTTATCAGCGGTCTGATCATCTTCCGGAATAACAACTTCGCCTCGTTTTACCTGACCAGCCAATTTTGTACCAGCCTCAACAATCAAGGCGTAAGCCGAGATATGCGTGATTGGAAGTTCGAGTGCCGTCCATATTGTCGTCTGCCAATCTTCAATGCTCTCACCTGGGGCGCCATAAATTAAATCAACGCTAATCTCTTTGAAACCAACTTCCTTTGCCCAATTCGTGGCCTTGGAAACGTTTGCTGGATTGTGAGTTCTATCCAGTACTTTCAAAACATGTGATACGCCAGATTGCATTCCAAAGGAGATCCGGTTAATCCCGATTTCACGTAGCGCGGCCAATTTCTCTTTAGTAACCGTATCTGGATTGGCCTCAATGGTTATTTCAATATCGGGGGCAAAGCCAAATTTATCTTCTAAATGTTGCAAGACTCGCT
>CAIMMQ010000007.1 GCA_903842675.1 uncultured Actinomycetes bacterium | reverse complement strand
TAGTCAGTCATGAACAATGGCTCGGCGCCACAGACAACAAGATCATCAACGACCATCGCAACCAGATCTTCACCGATTGTGTCGTACTTGCCCAGTGCGCGAGCAATCTCGGTCTTTGTTCCGACGCCATCAGTTGAAGTGGCGAGAAGTGGCTTGGTGAATTTCTTTAGCGCAGATACGTCAAACAATCCGGCGAAGCCGCCGATATCTCCGATAACTTCGGGGCGCCGAGCACGCGCTAGGTGCGCCTTCATTAATTGAACGGCCTTTTCGCCCGCATCAATATCTACACCAGCATCTTGGTAGGTACTCATTCGTATCTGTTAACTGTCTCTAATAAATGTTTGCCGGCAGAAATATCGGCAGGGACTTGAATTGGATATTGGCCAGAGAAACATGCAGTACAAAGTTTTTCAGCCGCGATAGTTGTTGCGGCGATCAGACCTTCCATCGAAACATAACCGAGCGAATCGGCGCCGATAGAACGGCGGATCTCCTCGACTTCTAAGCCAGCAGCAATGAGTTCAGCGCGTGAGGCAAAGTCGATGCCGTAATAGCAAGGCCACTTAACTGGTGGTGATGAGATGCGTACGTGAATTTCAAGGGCGCCGGCTTCACGAAGCATGCGAACAAGGGCGCGCTGGGTGTTTCCGCGAACAATGGAATCATCAACAACGATGATGCGCTTGCCTTCGATAATTTCGCGAAGTGGATTTAATTTAAGACGAATACCAAGTTGGCGAATTGTTTGGCTGGGTTGAATAAATGTTCGACCAACGTAAGAATTTTTAACTAGGCCCATGCCATATGGAATTCCAGATGCTTTGGCATAACCAATTGCGGCGGGAGTCCCGGATTCTGGAACTGGAATTACTAGATCGGCTTCAACTGGATGTTCTTTAGCAAGTTGTTCACCGACAGCAACACGTGTTGCGTGAACATTTCGACCAGAGATAGATGTGTCGGGGCGTGCTAGATAAACATATTCAAAGATGCAGCCTTTTGGATCTGGTGTTGCCCAGTGGTGCGAGCGAAGTCCGTTCTGATCAATTGCAATAAATTCGCCAGGTTCAACTTCACGGACGTATGAAGCACCGACGATGTCGAGCGCTGCGGATTCTGATGCAACAACCCAACCGTGTTCAAGTTTTCCGATTACAAGTGGGCGAACACCGTGATGATCGCGCGCGGCATAAAGCGTGTGCTCATCCATAAATACCATCGAGAACGCACCTTTAAGAGTTGGTAGCACTGCGAGTGCGGATGATTCAAAATTCTTGCCTTCTTGCGCGGCGATAAGGGCCGTCATGATTTCGGTATCAGTTGTTGCGTGAAGTCCGTGGTCATTCTTATCGGTAATTATTTTGGAGAGTTGTTCGGCTAGGTCACCGGTGTTAGTTAAATTTCCATTATGTGCCAAGGCTAAAGTGCCATGATTTGTTGCGCGAAGTGTTGGCTGGGCGTTATTCCAAGTACTAGAACCAGTTGTGCTGTAACGACAATGTCCGATTGCCAAATTTCCGGTAAGTGTTTTTAAATCAGCCTCGGTAAATACCTGCGAGACCAGACCCATATCTTTATAAACAAAGATTCGCGTCCCATCACTTGTTGCGATTCCGGCAGATTCTTGACCGCGATGTTGCAAGGCATAAAGCCCGTAGAACGTTAGCTTTGCGACTTCTTCGCCGGGTGCCCAAACTCCAAATACGCCGCACTCATCTTGTGGTCCTTTTTCACCCGCAAAGAGTTCGTGGGTTAATTTTCCATCGGGGCGGCGGGTCATAGTCGAATCCTATTTCTTATCCGCAAGCTGTAAGAACAGCGGCGATAAATCGGCGCGCTCACCAGATGCTTGAATTCGACCATCAGCAACCGCATCAGCCCAGGTTATTTCCCCAGATCGCAGGGTTAGTAAAACTTCGGCGCTCATCTCAACCACATTGGGTGGGGTACCGCGAGTGTGCTTTGGTCCCTCGCCACATTGGATTGCCGAATACGGTGGAATTCGAAGTTCCACGCTGTGACCTGGTGCGAGTTTAGAAATCTCGGCAAGGATGTTCTTAACTTGCTGCATAATTTCTGGATCTCGCATTTTTTTCGATCTACTCAGTTAACCAAAGAGTTTCGGGAAAGTTTCGGTATGCGCTTTTGAAAGTTCTTCGGTAGAAATCTTGGTTTCGTTTATTACCAGGTCTGTTCCACCAGATGTTCCAATCTTATAAATTGGAATTTGGTATTTGCCAGCCAGAGCGACAATCGCATTTGTGTCGGATTCTTCGATCGCTACAAGTACTCGGCCAGGTGTTTCACTTAGCAATTCAACGGCCGTGTTTGTAAGAGAAACTTGGGCCCCGATCTTATTTTTCAAAACTGTTTCAACC
>CAIMMQ010000006.1 GCA_903842675.1 uncultured Actinomycetes bacterium | reverse complement strand
TCAACCAATGGGCCGGATGGCCCAACCTTCTGAAATTGCCAAGGTAGTTACCTTCTTATTATCCGATGATGCTTCCTTCGTTAACGGAGCAGACTGGATCGTTGATGGCGGACTATCTGGAAGATTTGCTCAATAATTAACTAATTAATAACGAGTTAAGCCGAAATAACTAACGCTACTTTTCCGCGCGGCGCTGGTGCATTTTTAAGCGCATCGATTGCCTTCGCAAAATCCGCCAGTGGGAACTTGTGAGTTACTAAATAGGAGAGATCTAGTTTTCCAGAGTTCATAAGTTCTACCGCAGTAGCCCAAGCTTTAACTGTTGAAGCAAATGATCCAAGAATTTTTATCTCGCCATTAATAACGCTATCGACCATTATTGGAGTCATGTTTCCAAAGCCGGTGTAACCGACTAGAACTAGTGTTCCGCCGCGAACAAGTTGCTTTATTGCGCCAGTGATTCGCTCCATTGAACCGGCTGCCTCAATGATGATGTCATAACGTTGCTCGGTTGGCTCGGTGAGGAATGCATCAACGCCAGCACGCTTTGCCATCTCGGCTTGACCTGGCTTTAAACCAAGCATGTGTACGAGTGAGGGTTGAAAAGTTTTTGCAAGTGAGGCCGCGATCATTGCAATGGTTCCATCGCCAACGATCAGAATCTTTGCGCCTGGTTTTGGATTAGCGTTAGTGAAAGCTTGAGTTACAACAGCAGTTGGTTCGGCCAGCACGGCAGTTTCATTTGAAACGCTATCTGCAACAACGTGTGCAAGAAATGCTGGAACAGTTACGAGCTCTGCTGCGGCGCCTGGGCGAGTGAATCCAATTTCGCTATAGGTCAGGCAGCGATTGGTTGCACCGGCAAGACATTCAAAGCAGGTCTTACAAGGAATTAAACCGGTGACGACAATTCGAGAACCAATTGCTGGCTCGCTAACGCCTGGGCCATGACCAACGACGCGCCCGCACCATTCGTGTCCAAGGGTGGCTGGGTACACGACGAAATCTGGATCTAATTCACCATTAATAACTTCAATATCGGTCGCGCAGACACCAGCATAAATAGGTGCAACTAAAATTTCGCCAGCGATCGGTTTTGGGTCGGCAACTTCGATGAGGGCAACAGTCTTATCGCCAGGAGTTATCAGTGATTTCATAGTGGGCGAAATACTACCCGCAACTTGGCGCGAGGTAGGATCTGACTTATGGCAAATTTGCGCAGTAGCGAGTGGTTTGCCGGCGATGACGAGGTGGCACTTTCCCATCGCGTAGTAATGGCCTCGGTTGGCTATGAACTCGATGCAAATAACACCAAGCCGATAATTGGAATTGCGGATTCCTCAAGTGAATTAAATCCCTGCAACTTGCCCCTTAGAGATTTCATCCCTGAAATTAAGCGCGGAATTATTGAAGCTGGTGGCATACCATTGGTATTTCCAGTCATGTCACTCGGCGAAGATTTAATGAAACCAAGTGCGATGCTCTATCGAAATATGCTCTCAATGGAGGTCGAAGAATATTTACGTTCTTATCCAATTGATGGCGTGGTCCTTCTAGCAAATTGTGACAAGAGCGTGCCGGGTTCTTTGATGGGCGCAATTAGTACCGATCTTCCAACAATTATGTTTACGGCTGGAGCAAGACCACCAGCGCTATTTCGCGGCAAGAAAGTCGGAACCGGTACCGATCTTTGGCGAATGTGGTCGGATTACCGAGCAAATAAGATTAGTAAAGAAGAATGGAAAGAGTTTGAAGGTTGTTTGAATTGCGGTCTTGGTTCTTGCAACACCATGGGAACTGCCTCCTCGGTTGCAATGATGGTTGAAACTCTTGGGCTAACTTTGCCGGGTACTTCAACAATTGCCGAGAACGATCCAGCCCGAACACGGGCGGCCTTTGATACTGGCGCAAATATTGTGCGGATGGTTAATGCAGATGTACGCCCATCAAAAATATTGACACCGGCCGCATTTAGAAATGCGCTTCGAGTCCTCCATGCATGCGGTGGTTCGACAAATGCAGTTATTCATCTGCTTGCAATTTCTGGTCGAGTTTTCGGCGAATTATCCATGGCTTCAAT
>CAIMMQ010000005.1 GCA_903842675.1 uncultured Actinomycetes bacterium | reverse complement strand
CGCCTACTCGGAGAGCGGAGTTACGTACGCCCCGCTGATTCCACCATCAACTAAGAAGTTTGCGGCGGTAATGAAGGAAGAATCATCTGAAGCCAAGAAGGCAACCGCGGCTGCGATCTCGTTTGGTTCGGCGAAACGGCCAAATGGAATATGAACCAGACGGCGAGCTGCGCGCTCTGGATCCTTTGCAAAGAGTTCACGAAGTAGCGGAGTATTAACTGGCCCAGGGGAGAGGGCGTTAACTCGAATACCCTCGCGAGCAAATTGAACTCCGAGCTCACGACTCATCGCAAGAACGCCGCCTTTAGATGCGGTGTATGAAATTTGTGAAGTAGCTGCGCCCATTGTTGCCACGAAAGATGCAGTATTAATGATTGAACCCTTGCCAGCCTTTTGCATATAAGGGAGAACATACTTACAGCACAAGTAAACCGAAGTTAAGTTAACTTCTTGAACGCGGCGCCAGGCATCAATTCCAGTAGTAAGAATTGAATCATCATCTGGTGGTGAAATTCCCGCGTTGTTAAAAGCAATATCAATTCGACCGTATTGATCAAATGCGACCTTGTACATGCGCTGCACATCTTCTTCATTTGTGACGTTCGCTTTGATGAATGAACCACCAATTTCGGCGGCAACTTTATTGCCAACTTCTTCGTTCAGGTCAACGACTACTACTTTGGCACCTTCTTCGGCGAAGCGCTTTGCGGTTGCATAACCGATTCCACTCGCGGCACCAGTGATAATTGCTACTCGATCTTGTAGACGTTTCATTTCGCTCCTGATTTTAGATTGTTGGTTGGTAATTAACTTTGGGTATCAAAAAATACATTTTTAGTCTCGGTAAATGAATCTAGTGCGTCGGGTCCAAGTTCTCTTCCCAAGCCCGATTGCTTGTAGCCGCCAAATGGCGTCCAATACCTGACTGAAGAGTTGGAGTTAACTGAAAGGTTTCCAGCTTCAACGCCGCGTGATACGCGCACCGCACGACCGATATCACGAGACCAGATTGATCCAGATAAACCATATTCTGAATCATTAGCGATTCGGATTGCATCTGCTTCATCTTGGAAGCGAAGTACTGAGACTACTGGTCCAAATATTTCTTCGCGGTAAGCACGATCGCTTGAATCTTTTGGGGTCAGAACTGTTGGTGCAAACCAATATCCTGGGCCGCTTGGTTTTGTTCCTTGGAATGCGATTGGCGTTCCATCTGGAACAAATTCGCTAACTCGAGCCAGGTGCCCAGCTGATACCAGTGGTCCCATTTCTGCGGTCTCCAGTACAGGATCTTCAACACGGAATTTCTTAACAGCCACTTCAAATCTCTCCATAAATTTTTCGTATACCGATGCTTGAACCAAGATCCTTGAGCGGGCGCAACAATCCTGTCCGGCATTATCAAATACCGCACCTGGTGCTCCGGCTGCCGCCTTTTCAATATCAGAATCCTCGAAGATGATATTTGCACTTTTGCCACCAAGTTCGAGAGTCACTCGCTTCACTTGATCCGCGCAGCCACGCATAATTTGTTTTCCGATAGTTGTT
>CAIMMQ010000004.1 GCA_903842675.1 uncultured Actinomycetes bacterium | reverse complement strand
TTGTTATTGGAAATTCCATATTCTTATAGAACCTCTTGATTATTCGGACCACTTCTTTACTGTGGGATTTGACCACAAAATGTGATGCCGCAGGAATAATTGCCAGCCGCCCATTGGGTAGTGATTCATAAAGTTCGATTGTATGGTGATTTGAGAACGGTTCATCATCGCCAGTTAGAACCAAAACTGGGCAAGTAATATTCGCGAGATCTGCCGTTGTCATAGTCGGTTCACTCGCCCAAACTTCAAAAGCTTTGCGAATAATTTTCTCCTGCATATGCGCCGGATCTGGCGAACGCTTTGCAAACTCGGCCGCATCTTCCGGTGAGATAACGATCGGTGCATCGAGTTCACTTGAATCATTAAAAGGTAGGCCAGAATCCCAGTGGAAGTTAGTACCGATTGCGACGACGGATTTAACAAGGTCTGGACGCTTCAACGCGATGAGGAGTGAAATTATTCCCCCATCACTCCATCCGATTAAGTGGACCGGGGCTTGGATTACATCTTCAATATATGCAATCGCTTCATCGGTTTGGAAATCAAAGTGGTAATAACCTGGTCGTGATCCGGTGCGGCCATGGGCGCTTCGGTCGTAGCCAAATACTTTATTCTTCTTCACCGCCGGCAAGATGAAATCGGCCCAATCTTGCGTCGAACTTAAACCACCGTGCAGCAATAAGACTGGTTCGCCCTTTTTATTCCATTGCACTGACCAGGTTTTATGACCTCGTAGATCGATATAGCCTTTTTTCATAAGTGCATCATCTTCATGTTACATAGAGTCCATGATGTGGCGATTACCGCGATCAAATGTGAAGTAGTTCCAGAGCCAGTCCGCAATAGTTCCGATTCGATTTCGACCGCCCATTAGATAAAAGAGATGCAGGAATAACCAAGTGGCCCATGCTGGATAACCAGAGAAGCGAATCTTTTTAACTTCTACGACTGCCTTGTGGCGACCGATTGTTGCCATCGAACCCTTATCTTTGTAATGAAATTCCTTGAGTTCGGCACCTTTTGCTCTTCGCAGAATTTGTGCGGCAATGAAGCGACCTTGTTGCATTGCAACAGGTGCAACCATTGGAAGGAAGCGACCATCTTTGCTCTTGGCCCCGGCGAGATCGCCAATGCCCCAAATATTTGGATAGTTTTCAACTTCTAGAGTTGGTGCCACTTTGAGTCGGGTTCCATCAAGTGGGAGTGATAGTCGCTCAAGAGCTGGCGATCCCTTAACGCCGGCGGCCCAAACAGTAACTTCACTTGCAAGAGTGGATCCATCGCGAAGTAAAAGTTTTCGCGGTGCTACTTCTTTTACGGCAGTATTGACTAAAACTCTGACGCCGAGCTTTTCTAGTGAGACTTTAGTTTTTTCGGAAAGTGATGGCGAAAACATTGGAAGTAGTCTCGGTCCGGCTTCAAGCAAGGAGATATCAATATGTTTCGCGGCATGCTTTTGGTCGTTCATAAGTGGGCCACGAACTAATTCGGCAAGGGCGCCAGCCATTTCGACTCCAGTAGGACCGCCACCAACAACAGCAATTCCAAATCTCGTATCGTCTTCAAAGCGGCAGAGATCTTCAAAACGACGCATAACATCAGCGCGAATCATTAGTGCTTCATGAATTGATTTCATTCCTAGTGCATATTCATCGACACCAGGTGTACCGAAATCTGCGGTGACTGAACCAAGGGCAACAATCAAATGATCAAACGGCAAGACTTCGCTGGAATCAAGTTTCACGGTTCTGTTCTTGTGATCTAGCGAGATCGGTGATCCCATTCGGAATTGCCCATTGAAAGAGCGAAGCGCACCACGAATTGGATATGCAACATGGTCTGCAGCAAGACCAGCAGTAGAAACCTGGTAGAGCAGTGGCAAAAAGGTTTGAAAATTGTGGCGATCAACAACTGTTATGTCTGCGTCTTTGCCCAAGGCTTTTGCCGCGGCCATACCGCCAAAGCCGCCACCTAAGATCACAACGCGAGGTTTTGCCATTCTTTTCCCTTAATTAGTGGCTCAAGTTTCGCCGAACACGGTTGCAGTCTACTGTTTATTCCATGAGCACGCCCAAGTTAAGTCCAGCAGCTGGACGTAAAATCCTTGTCACCGGAGCATCTGGATATGTCGGTGGCCGCCTAGTTGGGCAACTACTTTCTGAAGGTTTCAATGTTCGTGTGATGGTTCGCAATCACAACAAAATGCTTGGTTATCCATGGGTTGATCGTGTTGAGATTTCTGATGGCGATGCCGTTAACTATGAAGAAACTTTAAAAGCACTTACTGGCATTCACACTGCTTTTTATTTACTTCACTCGATTGGTGTTGGAAGTAACTTTGAAGACCTAGAAGCGCAAATGGCTCGCAACTTCGCAAAAGCCGCCGATGCCGCTGGCGTGAAGCAAATCGTTTACTTGGGTGGAATCGCAAATGATAAACAGATCAGCCAACACCTGGGATCAAGAGTTGAGACGGGCCGTGAGTTAACTTCCGGCAGCGTTCCTGTGATGGAACTTCGCGCCGGAATAATTATTGGTTCTGGTTCGGCATCATTTGAAATGCTCCGTCATTTAACGCACCGCCTGCCAATAATGACAACGCCAAAGTGGGTAAGCAATCGGACCCAACCAATCGCGATTCGAGATGTGCTCTGGTATCTCTCACATGCAGCTGCGCTGGATAAGCCAGTAGATCAGATATTTGATATCGGTGGCCCAGCAGTGATTACTTACGCTGACATGATGCAGATGTTTGCCAAAATTTCTGGATTACGTCGACGTTGGATTATTAAAGTGCCAGTGCTTTCACCAAAGCTTTCAAGTTTGTGGATCGGACTTGTAACACCGGTACCAACCTCACTCGCACGGCCCTTGGTTGGATCGCTAATAAGTGAAGTTGTAGCAGATCCAGCAAAATCTGTTTCTGGTGTCATTCCAAATCCGCCAGATGGTTTGCTCGATATCCCGCATGCAATTGAATACGCGCTCTCTAAAGTTAAGAGCAATCAAGTTGAATCCCGTTGGTCTGATGCAACGTTGCCAACTGCGCCATGGCAGAAGGCTCAGAGTGATCCAGCCTGGGCAGGGGAGACAACTTACAACGACACCAGAGAACAGATCGTAGAAGTTTCAACCGCAAGTTTGTGGGAGAGTATTGAACAAATTGGTGGCAATAACGGTTGGTATGGCGCAGATTATTTATGGTTCTTGCGCGGATTGTTAGATCGAATGTTTGGTGGCGTTGGACTTCGTCGTGGTCGACGCGATCCAAAAAAATTGCGGGTTGGCGACAGTTTAGATTTTTGGCGGGTAGAAGAGTGTGTCCAAAATTCACACCTGAAGTTATATGCGGAAATGATTTTGCCTGGAAAGGCTTGGCTCGATTTTAATATTAGTGAAGAAGTAGTTAATGGCACGAAAATGCGAAAGATAACGCAAGTTGCATCCTTCCAACCACGCGGACTTGGTGGTCAGTTGTATTGGTTTAGCGTCGTACCTTTTCATACTTTTATTTTTCCGAGCATGCTGAAGAATTTAATTAAAGATGCAGCCGCAAAAGATAAGCAAAGTAATGCATGAGTTCACCCCAGAAGTCGAAGCCCTAGCCCACGAAATACTCGATTACAGTCTGGTGCGCCTTCGCACCGATCCACCACTGGATGGCCCAAGAACGCCAGAAGAGTTATTTGAACTTGCCGGAAATACAATCACCGCTGAAGGCATGGGTGGTCATAAAACACTCGAGTTATTTAAAGACGTTTTAGCAACGGCATGTATCTCAACAGATCATCCGCGGTATTTAGCATTCATTCCATCGGCACCGAGTGAATATGCAAACTTATTTGATTTAGTTGTTGGTGCATCTGCACTTTACGGCGGCTCTTGGCTCGAGGGTGCTGGCGCAGTCTTTGCTGAAAACCAAGCACTTCGTTGGATTAGCGATCTTGCTGGCCTTCCAGAAAGTGCTGGTGGTGTCTTTGTTCAAGGTGGCACGATTGGGAATCTTTCGGCGCTGGTAGCCGCAAGAGCGCATGCCCGCGAAAAATATCCAACGGTCACTCGCTGGGTCGTTGCGGCAAGTGCGGAATCGCACTCATCAATCTCATCGGCATCAGTAGTTATGGATGTTGAACTACTTTTGATCAAGCCAGATGGTTCAGGCGCGCTTCAAGGTGGCGATTGCAAAGCTGCAATAAGTGCATATGAAGCCGATCATCCAGGGCACAAAGTTTTTGCAATTGTTGCAACTGCTGGCACAACAAACTTAGGAATCATTGATGATCTGCAAGGAATCGGTAAAGCAGCCAAGGAATTAGGAATTTGGTTCCATGTTGATGGTGCTTATGGTCTTGCTGCGCTCTGCGCCCCATCTGTTCGTGGCTTATTTGATGGTGTTGAACAAGCAGATTCCTTAATTGTTGATCCGCACAAATGGCTCTTCGCACCCTTCGATGCTTGTGCTTTGATTTATCGAAATCCAGAGATCGCCCGCAAGGTGCATCTACAAAAAGCGGCCTATCTTGAAACTTTAGATGATGATGGTGAATGGAATCCTTCCGATTATGCAATTCATTTAACCAGGCGAGCGCGCGGTTTACCTTTTTGGTTCTCACTCGCAGCGCATGGTACGAATGAATATTCGTTAGCAGTTACCGAAACTATTGAAGTTGCAATTAAAACTGCCGAAATAATCAAGGCGCACCCTAACTTAGAATTAATTAGCGAGCCCAAATTATCGGTTGTTGCATTCACGCGAAAAGGTTGGGGTGCTAAGGATTATCAGATCTGGTCAGATAAATTATTAGCTGATCAAATTGGATTTGTAACTCCATCCTCACACCATGGCCAACCGATATTGCGATTTGCGATCGTAAATCCATGGACAAAGATCGGTGATATCGAAGCGATATTGGCCACTCTTTAATTTCTAGATTTACGCCTAAATCCCCACATTTGTCACCAGCTGCTTATACAATTTCACCATGAGTAGCATTGAGTGGAGTCCGGCGCAGAACGTAAATACGCTCACCGATCTCGAAGCACGGATCTTAGAATTCGAACGTTCTTGGTGGAAGCATGCTGGCGCTAAAGAGAGTTCAATTAAAGAGCTTTTCGATATGACGCCACCTAGTTATTACCAACTCTTGAATAATTTGATTGACCGGGAAGATGCCCTTTTGGCTGCCCCAATGCTGGTTAAGCGACTTCGCAGACTTCGCGAGGCCCGCACCAACGCTCGCTCACTCTAAGCAAGCCTTTTGCGCCCCTTGCGCCCCTTCAGTTTGCGCCTGCCCTAGGACTGCTCTAGATTTGGCATTAGCACTCTGATGGCGTGAGTGATAACGGAACCTATTCAATGAAACATATCTAGGGAGAAGTACAAATATGGCAAAGATGATTGCCTTTAACGAAGAGGCCCGTCGCGGTCTCGAGCGTGGAATGAATGCGCTCGCTGATGCTGTGAAGGTCACCCTTGGACCACGTGGTCGTAACGTTGTTCTTGAAAAGAAGTGGGGCGCCCCAACAATTACAAATGATGGCGTTTCCATCGCTAAGGAAATTGAACTTGATGATCCATGGGAGCGCATTGGCGCCGAATTGGTAAAAGAAGTTGCGAAGAAGACTGATGATGTTGCCGGTGACGGAACAACAACCGCAACGGTTCTTGCTCAAGCACTAGTGCGCGAAGGTCTACGTAACGTTGCCGCTGGTTCGAATCCAATGGGACTAAAACGCGGAATCGAGAAGGCGGTTGAAGCAATTTCAACTGAACTATCTGCGATGTCCAAGCCAGTTGAAACTAAAGAGCAGATCGCTGCTACTGCAAGCATCTCTGCTGCTGACACAACGATCGGTGAAATGATCGCTGAAGCGATGGACAAGGTTGGCAAAGAAGGCGTAATCACTGTTGAAGAGAGCAACACTTTCGGACTCGAACTAGAGCTAACTGAAGGTATGCGTTTTGATAAGGGTTATATCTCGCCTTACTTCACAACAGATTCTGATCGTATGGAAGCAGTCCTAGAAGATCCATATATTTTGATCGCTAACTCAAAGATTGCAAACATTAAAGATATGTTGCCAATCCTTGAAAAAGTTATGCAATCAGGTAAGCCACTACTTATTTTGGCTGAAGATGTTGAAGGCGAAGCTCTTGCAACTCTCGTTGTAAATAAGATTCGTGGAACTTTCAAGTCTGTTGCCGTTAAGGCACCTGGCTTTGGTGATCGTCGCAAGGCGATGCTGCAAGATATTGCAATCCTTACTGGTGCAACTGTTATCTCGGAAGAGGTTGGTTTAAAGCTAGATCAGACAACAATGGATCTACTTGGCCGCGCTCGCAAGGTTGTTGTTGCTAAGGAAGAGACCACAATCGTTGAAGGTGCTGGCGATGCCGATCAGATCAAGGGTCGCGTAAATCAGATCCGTGCCGAGATTGAAAAATCAGATTCCGATTATGACCGCGAGAAGCTGCAAGAACGCCTTGCCAAGCTTGCTGGTGGCGTAGCCGTTATCAAGGCTGGCGCTGCTACTGAAGTCGAATTGAAAGAACGCAAGCACCGCATTGAAGATGCAGTGCGAAATGCAAAAGCAGCAGTTGAAGAAGGAATCGTCGCCGGTGGCGGCGTTGCACTTCTACAAGCATCAAAGGTTGCATTTGGAAAGTTAAAACTTACTGGTGATGAAGCAACTGGTGCCAAGATTGTTGAACTAGCAGTTGAAGCCCCACTAAAGCAGATTGCAACTAACGCTGGACTTGAAGGCGGAGTTGTTGTTGAGAAGGTTCGTCATCTTGATGCCGGATTTGGTCTTAATGCTGCAACTGGTGAATATGTAGACATGATCAAGGCCGGAATTATTGATCCAGCCAAGGTAACTCGTTCTGCACTTCAAAATGCCGCATCAATCGCTGCACTATTCCTAACAACAGAAGCTGTCATTGCGGATAAGCCGGAGCCTAAAGCCCCAGCGATGCCTCAAGGCGGCGGAGATATGGACTTCTAGCTAGCGTGAAGTCGCGTTAATCGGACTTCTAATCTGCGTTAAGATTTGCACATGAGTATCCAAGATACATTTAACGCGGCCGAACTTGCACGTTCGGCCGCAATCGAAGATGCCAAGAATTCCGATTACGTAGGTGTACTTGTTTCGGTTGATACTGATGAAGATCGAATTGCAACTTATCTTTTCGAAGCGGCGCTACCAGGTTATGGTGGCTGGCGTTGGGCAGTAACCGTTGCAAAGCTTGATGATGAATCACCAACAACAATTTGCGATGTAGTTTTATTACCTGGAACTGATTCGTTAATCGCACCAGAATGGATTCCATATAAGGATCGCTTGCTTCCTGGCGATGTTGGACCTGGCGATATTGTTCCAACCTCAGCAGATGATGAGCGACTTGTTCCAGGATTTAACGAACTTCCTGGCGATGAGGAACTAGATCCATCACAGTTATTTGAATTTGGTTTAGGCCGAGCACGTGTACTTTCAATTGTTGGTCGCGATCTTGCAAGCAAGCGTTGGTATGAAGGCGATCGCGGCCCAAATACTCCGTTGGCACAAAGCGCCCCGAAACCTTGCTATTCATGTGGATTTTTTATTCCAATCGCCGGATCACTACGAAGTGCATTCGGTGTCTGCGCAAATATTCTCTCGCCAGAAGATGCCCGCGTGGTATCGGTTGATCATGGCTGCGGTGCCCATTCCGAAGCCCTAGTGGTTGCGGATTAAGCGCAAAAACCCGATTCCAAGTCATGGCCAGTTCGGTTAAACTATCCCTCTGCTCGCAAGCCACCGCTTGGACGAAACGAATAACATTAAAAGAAGGAGATCACCATGCCAATTGGCCGCGTCAAATGGTTCAGCCTGGAAAAGGGTTTTGGTTTTATCGCTTCTGAAGAAGGCGAAGATGTTTATCTTGCGTCGTCAGTACTTCCATCTGGCGTATCTACAGTAAAGCCAGGAACCAAACTTGAATTTGGAATCGTAGAAGGAAAGCGTGGACCACAAGCACTTTCCGTTCGCGTAATTGATGAACCAGCTTCGGTTGTTTCAAATACTCGTATTAATCACGACGACTTGGCGACGATGATTGAAGACACAATAAAGATTCTCGACAAAGTTGGAAATGGTTTACGCAATGGTCGCCATCCAAGTGGACCAGATGCTGAAAGACTTGCCAAAGTACTTCGTGGAATTGCTGGGCAGATCGAGGGTTAATTTCTCGTGTAATTGTTCTACCAGCCTTCTCGACGCGCCCTTCGAATTGTGTAACGCAATCCGATAACTCCTAGCAAGGCTCCGACAAAACAGATCCAGACTGCATTTGAGCGCGCACTTACTGCAAGTGAAATTATTAGTGCCAAGACCCAGAGCACGATTCCAATCACGAGCGTTACTACCGTGCTTCTCATGCCACAAGCATACTCAGTAGAGTTCACTCATGAGTTCAGCGGGTGGTGCGCTTCGCTCGTTTAAGCATCGCAATTTTCAGATTTTCTTTACCGCGAACTTCCTTTCAAATATCGGCACCTGGGCCCAACGGGTTGCGCAAGATTGGTTGGTCGTAACCGATCTGCACAAAGGTGGTGCTGAACTCGGGTTAGTAACTGGACTGCAATTTCTACCCTCACTTTTATTTAGTCTCTATAGCGGTGTGCTTGCGGATCGGTTTAACAAACGAAAGTTATTAATAATTACCAATCTCGGTGGTGGCCTCACTGCATTAATAATGGGTGTACTGGTAATTTCAAATAAGGTAAATATTTTAGAAGTTTTCATCTTGGCATTTGCACTAGGAACTTTTAGTGCACTCGATGCACCAGTCCGCCAGGCATTTACATCTGAAGTTGTTGGGAAGAGTGATGTGGGAAATGCCATCTCCCTTAATTCAGCGAACTTCAATGCTGGCCGCCTAGTAGGTCCTGCCGTATCTGGCCTATTAATTAAGGCTTTTCATACCGGGCCATCCTTCCTACTTAATGCTGGAACTTATCTAGTTGTTATTGCAGCCCTATTGTTTATGCGGGAATCTGATCTACAGACTCCTGATATTCTAGCCATCAAGCCCAAGATCAATGAAGCACTGCAATACGTTAAGAGTCGGCCCGATATTTTGGCGCTGATGTCCACCGTGTTTTTTGCTGCAACTTTCGGACTGAACTTTCAAATATTTAACGCCCTCGTTGCGACCAAGATCTTTCACAAGGATGCTGGATCATTCGGCGCACTCGGAAGTATCCTGGCAATCGGCTCGTTATCGGCTGCAATTATTTCGGCAAAACTT
>CAIMMQ010000003.1 GCA_903842675.1 uncultured Actinomycetes bacterium | reverse complement strand
GGTCGTCTCGAAGGAAAGTCATCCCTAGGTCGCCTCGGTTTGTTGACGCACTCGACTGCTGGCTTCATCGATCCTGGATTTTCTGGTCACATAACTCTTGAACTTTCTAACGTTGCAAACCTTCCAGTTAAATTATTTCCTGGAATGAAAATCGGTCAACTCTGTTTGATAAAACTATCTTCACCAGCAGAAAACCCTTATGGCTCGGCTTTATACGGTTCTAGATATCAAGGACAACGCGGACCAACTGCAAGCAAGTCTTGGTTAAATTTTCACAAATCAAAAATTAATTAATTCTCCCCATTTGGGAATCGAAGCGTAAAGCTGGAACCAGATCCAAATTCTGATTTAACTTCTACTGAGCCACCATGTGCTTTCATCACAGCATCAACGATTGCAAGACCGAGACCACTTCCTTCACCACTGGTTCTAACTCGAGAAGGATCAGCCCGGAAGAATCTTTCAAATATTCGACTTTGATTTTCCGGTGTTAGTCCAGGACCGTTATCACTGACAGTTATTGTCGTATCAGCATCACCCTGGTTAACGTCAACTTTGATTTGAGTACCGGCTGGGGTGTGCGTCCGAGCATTTGCTACTAAATTCGAAACTGCTTGGTGAATTCGCATTGAATCGCCCAAGACAAATATTTCATCGTTTGATTTAGTAAGTGAAATCGGGTGCTCTGGACCAGCAGCACGAGCAGATGCCAACACTTCATCAACTAAGTGATTGATATCAACTGGATCTTTTGCAATCTCACGAGATTGATCAAGACGAGCGAGCAAGAGAAGATCTTCAACAAGGGAACCCATCCGCTTGGATTCATTCTCAATTCGCCCAACTAATTCGGCAACTTTTTCTTCACCCTTAACCGCACCTTGCCGGTGTAATTCGGCAAATCCACGTATTGCAGTTAGTGGTGTGCGAAGTTCGTGGCTGGCATCAGCAACAAATCGACGTAAACGATCTTCAGATTCTGCTCGAACCGCAAATGCTTTTTCGATTCGACCTAACATTGTGTTGAAGGATGCGGTCAGGCGACCAACTTCAGTTTTCGGATTTGATTCTGGTAATCGGGCCGAGTAATCACCATCCGCAATAGCGGCAGCAGTTCCTTCGATTTGATTCAGTGGTTTAAGGGCAAGGCCAATGATACTTCGAGCGATCACACCGATTGAAATTAAAACTAACAAGCTAATGAGCAAGAACAACCAACGTAACTCTTTTAGAGTTTTATCAACGCTATCTAGCGAAGTCGAAACCACAACAGTGCCAAGACCGGAAGGCAAAATTCGTGCGATCGCGCGCACATCTGAGTCTTGCTCTTCAATTTTAATTGTGAAGGGTTTTCCATGATGTGAAACAACATTCGCTGGCGTTAACTTCGCAAATTCGGTAGCGTCAACCGAGGTAACAAAATCGCCACCGAGTTGACCGACAATATTTCCAGAGAGGTCTAATAAAGTGATTGTTGTTGTTGAGGGAACACCAGCAAGCGGCCTAACTGCTCGAAAATGCGGCGCCGTGTCTTCACCGCTCTCGCCCTGACTATTTGGGTCTAAACCCGCACGATCTAATCGCAACAAGGAGTTATCTGTTACTGAAATCAATTGGGTATCGGCTTGCTTAATCAGAAAGCCACGTAATGCACTGTTTGCAGCGAGGTCTGAAGCCAGGATCGCAATTGCAGCGAGGGCAAGTGTCACAATAATCAAGCGATTACGCAGCGACCAACTTGCCATCCCGAATTTCATTTAATGAGTTTACTTCGGAATTACTTATGCGCGGGAAGGCGCATCCGATACCCCACACCACGTACGGTATGAATGAGCGCAGGTTCGTAGATATCGATCTTTTTGCGCAGGTATGAAATGTAAGTTTCGACAATTCCAGCATCACCACGAAAGTCGTATTGCCAGACATGATCAAGAATTTGAGATTTGCTAACCACTCGTTCGGCATTGATCATCAAGTAGCGCAGCAGTAAAAATTCAGTAGGTGAGAGCTCGATCAAATTACCAGCTCGACGTACTTCGTGAGTTGCTTCATCGAGTTCTAGATCTGCGAAGCGAACCTTCTCATCATCAACTTCGATTTGAACCGCGCCGGTGCGACGTAGCAGCGAACGCAAACGCGCGACTAACTCTTCGAGGCTAAAAGGTTTTGTTACATAATCATCGCCACCAATAGTTAAACCGGTGATCTTGTCTTCAACGCTATCTTTCGCAGTTAAAAATAGAACTCCAACATGGTGACCATCCTGGCGAAGTTGACGACAGACTTCGAAACCATTTTGATCCGGCAACATAACGTCAAGGATTAGTGCGTGGGGCTTAAATTCTTCGGCGATCGTTAAAGCTTCAGAGCCACTGGCTGCAGTGCGAACATCAAAGCCAACAAAGCGCAGACTGGTCGCAATTAACTCACTAATGCTGGACTCATCATCAACAACCAAAATCCGTTGGGTGTTTACCTGGTCAGTTGTACTTGTTGCTGGGTGATCTTTGACTGTGTTCATGGGTAGGAGGATTCTCCTACTAACTGGGAGTTTTCTGAGAATTGACCTAACTTGTCCTAGGAACTTATCCCCAGAAGTTATCCACGATGTGGAGAATTACAAGCGTGTTATTTACCGCTTGTTACCGCCTACTTTCTACGGCTATCGCCAACGCGTGGCGAGGCTGAAGCCAAAGGCAACGAAACCAAAGCCAACAACCATATTCCAGGCCCCGATATGAGGGATTGGGTACTTGGTGCTGCTGATGTAGAAGACCACGATCCAAAGGAGGCCAACGATGAACCCAGCGACCATGAGTGGAGCGAGCCATTTTGGGCTCTCCTCAGGCAGGGAGGCAGCGTGCGCCACGGCTTCTGATACGAATGGCTTTTCCTTCTTACGCATTCTTGATTTAGGCATGAGCAGAGGTTACACCACAATATGACAGTGGATAAGACCGTAAAGCCAGCCAAGATTCTGGTCATAGATAACTATGACTCCTTTGTCTTCAACCTGGTCCAGTATCTCGGCCAACTTGGCGCCGAGTGCACTGTCCTGCGCAATGACGAAGTCAGCGTTGAAATGGCGGATGAGTTCGATGGCGTATTAGTTTCACCTGGCCCAGGAACTCCAGAAGCTGCCGGTGTGAGTATTGCAATGGTCAAGTATTGTGCCGAGAAAAAGATTCCACTCTTTGGAGTTTGTCTTGGTCACCAAGCGATCGGTGTGGCATTTGGTGCAATAGTTTCAAGAGCACCAGAACTTCTTCATGGAAAAGTTTCAATCGTTCATCACAACGGTCACGGTGTATTGACTGATATCCCAAATCCATTTACCGCAACCAGATATCACTCATTAGCAATCGAGACAGCTTCGATTTCCGACGAATTAGAAATTGTTGGCCAAACCGATTCTGGCGTGGTTATGGCAATTCAACATAAAACTCTTCCAATTTCTGGCGTGCAGTTCCATCCAGAATCTGTTCTAACAGAACATGGCCACCAGATGTTAGGCAATTGGTTGGTCGCATGTGGTGATCTTGGCGCTCGCAAACGAAGTGCCGGACTTTCACCGGTTGTTATAAAGTCTTAATTTATTTTATTAATTGTAATTGTTACTGAAGAACCAATTGTTTGAGTTGTTCCCGATGTTGGGGCTTGGGCAAGTACAACACCATTAGGTTGCGCGGTATCGGTTCCAAAAATTGGTTTCACTAAAAATCCAGCTTGGGTAAGAATGGTCTGTGCTTCAATCTCAGATAATCCAACAAGTTGTGGAACTTGCAAACTACCGCTGGCGATCTGCAAAATAACACCGCTACCAGCAGGAATTATCGAACCAGGATCTGGCGTAACTTTTAAAATAACGCCAGGCGCCGAATTTGAATCAACCGGAACTGTTTGAGTAACGAGTAAACCAGCGGCAGTAAGTGAGTTCCGGGCATCACTTAGTGTCATGCCAACAAGATCAATCGGTACGGTTGTATTTCCTGGACCGTCAGAAACAGTAAGTGT
>CAIMMQ010000002.1 GCA_903842675.1 uncultured Actinomycetes bacterium | reverse complement strand
GAACATTTTTAGTCTGTTGAATCAGAAGCTTCTTTGGATCTTTCATAATTGCACCATTCATAAACAAGATCGCGCAATAGTCTTTGAATCCATGAATTAAAAATACGTTGGCTCCATCAAGGGTGTAGCAAGGATGGCCCCACTTCAAGTCTTCGGCGAGTCCCGATGCGAGAGCAAGTTCGCGAAGAGCCTTAAATTCGCCCTGCCACTGCTTTGCGCTCTTTATAAAAACATCAACTCGACGATTCATGAGGCAATTCTAGCGATGTCAGACTTTTTTACCATTTAGCGTGCGCACATAAGCAAAGAATGGAATTGGAATTAATACACCGGCAGCCATCAGGACCACCCATAATTTTTCAAGGTGTGCGCCAATCAATATTCCAGCCATGGCTGGCCCAACAACTCCGGAAAATCCCCATTGCAAACTTATTAAGGCACTTGATCGACCGCGGATATGGTCTGGGGTTAACTCTTGCAGCAGCGCGGGACTTGTTGGGGCATGAACCATTTCACCGAATGCAAAGATTAATTGGCTAACACACAAGGCGATTCCGCCAACAAAAATCGGTAAATACGGTGCAACCCCAACCGCAATCCAAGAGACCGCCCAGATTATCCCGACCGAAATTAAGGCTGCATACTTCGAATATTTCTCTAATATTTTAAGCACCAACGGTTGAAATACAACTATTGAAATTGTGTTGACTCCGAAAATCACACCAAGCCATTTTGGCGAAAGACCAAGGTATTGCGTGGCATAAATTGGTATTCCTGACTGCAATGGGCCATACCCAAAAGTTAAAAGAATGACTCCGGCAAATGTCAGGATTGCTAGATCCTTACGTCTAAATAATTCGCGGTAGCTGCCCTTTTTCGGTTCATTCTCTTTTGCTATGTACTTGCCAGCATGAGGCGTATGAAGACCAAGAACAATCAATAAATAGACTAGATAGGTAAAGCAATCCACCCAATACATAATTTGGAACGATATGACCGAGTGCTCGCGAATAATCAAGGATGAGATCAGTCCCCCGATTCCAAGTCCAAGATTCAATAACATAAAATTGAATCCGAAAATCTTTGAGCGATCGGCTTCTGGAGTTACGCGTGTCAAAATAACCATTTGTGCTGGCCAAATACATTGACCGCCCAGGGAGAACAAAGTCATCGCAAAGAACGCTTGCGCATGGTTGGTTACCATCGAGAATGAGAACGCAGAAATCGAAGCAATAACTAGACCTGGAATAATTACCTTCTTTGGTCCGATCCGATCAACCAAAGCACCGAGTGGCCCAGTTCCGACTATTCCCGTGAAGGCACCCCAAGCCATCAGCAATCCACCAAAGGTTGTACTAAATCCTCGAATGTCGTGCATGTAAACCATAAGCAGTGAAAGGGTCATTCCCCCACCGATAGCGTTTAACGAAATACCAGTGATGATCCGCTTGGAATGCGGATTGAGAATTGAAGTGAATTCTTTGAAGGGGGCAAGCTTGGCAAACATGAAGCGAGTGTAACTAGGTATGGAAACTAGCCGTACAGGTATTCTTTATTCGTGCCACAGATTATCGAAACCGAGCGTCTCAATCTTTTCTTAATTGAGCCAGCCGATTTAATAACTCTCTTTGAAGAGCCAGAAAATCAAAGAATCTATGACGGAAAGCCCTTTACAAATCCACATCGAGTCTTGATTGATGACAAGGGACCGCTCGCCTGGCGCGTGCCACAAGTGAAACTAGACCCTTCTCTTAATATTTGGTTCATCCGTTGGATTGTCCTGAAATCCACATCTGAAATTGTTGGCAGTATTAGTTTTCATGCAAAACCAAATGAAGTCGGAATGATTGAAATTGGCCTTGGGATATCACCAAATTTTCAAAACAATGGTTATGGATCTGAGGCGCTAAAAGGCATGTGGTTGTGGGTTATCGATCAGCCGGGGGTATCAATTCTGCGATACACAGTCAGTGCTACGAATAAAGCTTCGGTGGTGATTATCAACAAATTTGGATTCACACATGTGGGCCAACAAATAGATGAGGAAGATGGGCCAGAAGAAATTTATGAGATGAGTGCCTCAGAATTTCGAAAAATCTTTAAAAGTTAGAACTAATTTCCCAACTAAAATTTAACTAGGCAAGAAGTTCGGAAAGCAACTGCTCTACTCGACCCTTAATATCGTCTCGAACTTTACGAACGAAATCGATGTCCTGTCCAGCAGGATCTTCAAGCACCCAATCTTCATAGCGCTTTCCTGGATAGAACGGGCAAGCATCTCCGCAGCCCATAGTTATTACGGCATCCGACTCTAGAACCGCTTCTGTGGTCAATATTTTTGGTTGCTGATTGGCTATATCAATTCCAACCTCTGACATTGCCTGCACAGCAATCGGATTGATTTCATTCTTCGGTGTTGAACCTGCGGATAGGACTTCCACACGATCTCCACCAAGCTCGCGCATAAAACCGGCTGCCATTTGGGAGCGACCTGCATTGTGCACACAAACAAAAAGTACTGTGGGCTTCTTACTCATTTGATGCCACCTTCTCTGATTTGAAGTAAATAACTAAGCAGAAGCCAATTGCAGCGCCCAAAATTTGAGCAATAACAAAGCCACCAACAGATGAAGGCTTGATTCCAGAGAATGTATCAGTGAAAGAACGTGCAATTGTGACCGCAGGGTTAGCAAAGGATGTCGATGAGGTGAAGAAATAGGCCGCACCGATCCAAGCAGGAACCAGTATTGGAGACATCTGGGTTTGCGGCTAGGAATTGATTTTCAAATTCTCTCAGAAGTTTATTAGACCAGGATCCATCGCCACGAGTAGAAGTATTAACGCTAAGTAGATAACTCATATCTGAATAGTATCGAAACTACTGAGAAAGCGTCAGGTGAAAATAATGAAAAGCTTAATAAATAAATCGAATTATCAAACTTTTGACTATGTTCTCGGAGATTTATATATCAATTCTATTCGGTGATACTAGCTGAGAACTGGCTTGCATAGAGGTCGAAGTAGAAGCCCTTTGCCTCCATCAATTCTTGATGTGTCCCTTGCTCGATAAGTGCGCCCTTATCCATCACCAAGATGACGTCGGCGTCACGAATTGTTGACAGGCGGTGTGCGATCACAAAGCTGGTCCGACCAGAACGTAATTTTGCCATCGCTTGCTGCACCAATACTTCGGTACGCGTATCCACTGATGAAGTCGCTTCGTCAAGAATCAAAATGGCAGGATCTGCCATAAAAGCACGAGCAATCGTCAAAAGCTGACGTTCACCATTTGAAACAGTGGAATTATCATCAGTAAGTAGTGAATCAAAACCATGAGGGAGCGCACGAATAAAGTGATCGATATTCGCAGCCGATGCTGCTTCAGCAACTTGATTCTCAGTTGGATTAGTTGAACCAAAGGCGATGTTCTCGCGCATTGATCCACTAAAGAGCCAAGTCTCTTGCAAGACCATTCCAAATTGTCGGCGAAGATGATCTCGGGTCATCATCTTGGTGTCGACACCATCAAGTGTGATGGTTCCACTATCGATCTCATAGAAGCGCATGATCAGATTCACAAGTGTTGTCTTTCCGGCACCTGTTGGGCCAACGATCGCCACGGTCTGTCCTGGTTTTACAATCAGATTGAAGTTTTCAATGAGCGGTTGATCATTGACGTATCGGAATGAAACATCCTTGAACACAACTTCACCCTTAGCGCGATCCATCGGAATTGAAACTTTGCGATCAGGTTCTTCTTCAGTTGCATCTAGTAACTCAAAGAGCCTCTCCGCTGACGCAACCCCAGATTGGACTGTGTTCATCAAACCCGCGATCTGCGCTAGTGGCATACCGAACTGACGTGAGTACGAGATAAATGCTTGAACATCACCAAGGCTCATAGAGCCAGTAGCGACGCGATAACCCCCGAGCACCGCGATAGCAACATATATGAGGTTAGAGATCAGTTG
>CAIMMQ010000001.1 GCA_903842675.1 uncultured Actinomycetes bacterium | reverse complement strand
TCTTCATTGTGAACTTCAATTAACGAATTCATTCTCATCTCAGCAGTCATCTGATAGAAATCTCGAAGCTGCGTGTCACTTAGTGCTGCAACAATTAGTAATTGCAGGTCTGCGCCGATTGCTCTTGACTCGATAACTTGGTATTCAGTAACAATGAAGTCTTTACGCAAAAGTGGGATGTCTACCACTTCTCGAACTGCCTTGAAATCCGAAATCGATCCTTTAAATCGCCGTTCTTCGGTAAGAACGCTTATTACGCTGGCACCACCTTGGACATACTGGCTCGCAAGTTTTGCTGGATCTGCAATATCTGCCAGTACTCCCTTACTTGGCGAGGCCCGCTTGATTTCAGCAATCAAGTTAATTCCAAGTTTTGAAAGCGCAGCCCGGGCATCTCTAACCTTGGGTGCTTCTTCAATCTGTTGGGCCAGTTGTGCAGCGCTCACTCGTCTGGCAGCAACATCTTCTTTAACGCCCTCAATAATTGATTCAAGAACAGTACTCATTGGGTTGGATCAACTCCGTCATTCAATGCGCCCCAAGGAGTTGTTGGGTGACGGTCGTATTTCTTAGAAGCGCCGTTGCGCACCATTCGAAAAAGTAAGTAACCGCTGGCAGCCAAAACCACTAGCAAAAGAAAAACCATCTTCATTTTGTACTCAAAACATTCGCGGTAGCTATGGCTCCCAATACAGCCGCGGCTTTATTTAAACACTCTTGATTTTCTTGTGCCGGATCTGAATCGGCAACAATGCCGGCACCGGCTTGCACATAGGCAACGCCATCTTTAATGACGGCAGTTCTTATGGCGATACAGGTATCAATATTTCCAGTGAAATCAAAGTAACCGATTGTTCCGCCGTAGATCCCTCTGCGGGTTGGTTCAAACTTTTCAATAATCTCCATGGCTCGTGGTTTTGGCGCACCAGATAACGTTCCGGCTGGGAAAACTGCAAAGAGCGCATCGACCGCCGTCTTTGCCTTCGCAAGTTTTCCAATTACCGTTGAAACAATATGCATAACATGTGAATACCGTTCAATGTGCATGAATTCAATAACCTCTACCGTTCCCGATTCGCAAACTCGGCCCAAATCATTTCTGCCGAGATCCACCAGCATTAGATGTTCAGCGCGCTCCTTTGGATCGGCAAGAAGTTCCTCACCAAGTGCAATATCTATTTCCGGATCGGAAGATCTACGCCTAGTACCAGCAATCGGATGAATCATCACTTCTCGATCAGTAACTTTAACTAAAGCCTCCGGACTAGAACCAACAACATCGAGGCCGTTACTAAAGCGCAACAAATACATGTATGGGCTTGGGTTGTGAAGCCGCAGTGTTCTATAAATATCAAGTGACTCTGCTTGGGCGGGCATAGAAAAACGTTGGGAAAGAACTACTTGAAATGCTTCACCAGATTTTATTTCTTCTTTAATTTTATTGACGTTCGCAAGGTAATTCGCGTCCGAAGTATTTCGCTCAAAAACTGGTGTTACTGGCTCGATCAAATCGGAGATAGCCGCTTGCGTTGGTTGGGCAAGATCCGCCGCCATTTTCTCGATTCGAAGCAGCGCTGATTCATAAGCTTGCGATACCCGATCACCGCTTCCATCCCAATTAATTGCATTAGCAATTAAGGTGACGGTGCCTTCTTGATGGTCATAAACAGCAAGGTCTCCAGTGAGCATAAAACCAAGTTCTGGAATATCAACATCTCGATTTGCCAGGTTTGGAAGTTTCTCAAGACGACGCACAGCGTCATAACCCAGGTAACCAACTAATCCACCAGTGAGTGGCGGCAACCCAGGTAACTTTGGTGATTTCAAATGTGCAGCGCTTAAGGAAAGTGCTTCAAGTGGATCTATCCCGGATGGGGCGCCGGCAGGTTGCACGCCTTCCCAAATTGCCGAGCCATTCTTCTCAGTAAGAGTTGCTTGACTATTTACGCCGATAAACGAGTAGCGCGACCAAACTCCACCATGCTCTGCTGATTCAAGTAAAAAAGTCCCAACACGGTTTCCAGCAAGTTTTCGATAGAGAGTTAATGGCGTTTCACTATCAGCAAGCAGTTTTCGCCAAACTGGAATTACATTGTGACTTTTAGCAATTTCCGCAAACTCACCAAGTGACATACCCATACTTAAGTCAACTTAATTTCTCGATGGAAACAACTGCGATCACCGGTATGACATGCCGCACCAATTTGTTCAACTTTCAACAGAACTGCATCAGCATCGCAATCAAATGAAATAGATTTAACATTTTGGAAGTGTCCTGAGGTTTCCCCTTTAACCCAAAGGGATGCTCGACTACGACTCCAATAAGTTGCCTGCTTGGTTTTTATGGTCAATTCCAGTGACTCTTTCGACATCCAGGCCAACATCAGAACTTCGCCACTAATTTCATCCTGAGCGATAGCGGCCACAAGATCACCGCGTGCAAATACCTCGCCAAGGTCGGCGGGTAGCGCAGATTCAAAAGTCATGGGTTTATTCTCCCCTATCCGCCCTTAAGCGCGCACCGAGAATCCACGCGCAGCGAGGTCAGACTTAACGTCCTTGATAGAAACTTGCGCAAAATGAAAGACACTCGCAGCCAATACGGCATCGGCTCCTGCGGTAATCGCATCACCAAAATCACCAATTTTTCCCGCCCCGCCACTTGCGATTACCGGAACGCTTGAGATCGCACGAACCGCTCGGATCATTTCTAAATCAAAACCAGATTTTGTGCCATCTGCATCCATCGAGTTCAACAAAATTTCACCTACCCCCCGCGAGATTGCCGAGGTAACCCATTCAAGAGCATCAAGCCCAGCACTTTCTCGCCCGCCATGAGTTGTTACTTCAAAACCGGATTTTGTTGGCGCTCTTCGTGCATCAACCGAAAGAACGAGAACTTGGTTTCCAAAACGGTCGGAAATTTCATTTATCAAATCTGGCCGCAAGATCGCTGCAGTATTTATTGAAACTTTATCGGCGCCTGCGCGAAGTAGATCATTCACATCGGAGGCAGTACGAATTCCACCCCCAACTGTTAAGGGAATAAATACTTGTTCTGCGGTGAGGCTAACGATGTCGAGCGTTGTGTTTCGCTCTTCGGTGCTTGCCGAAATATCTAAAAATGTTAGCTCGTCCGCTCCCTCTTGGTCATAGCGTTTAGCTAGGTCTACTGGATCACCAGCATCTTTCAAATTTAAAAAGTTAACCCCTTTAACGACGCGACCGCCAGCAACATCCAGACAAGGAATGATTCGTTTAGCAAGGCTCATTTGCCAGCCGCTTCCAACGCTTCTTTAAGCGTGAAGGCTCCGGCGTAAAGTGCTTTACCTACGATCGCACCTTCAACTCCAATACCTGTTAAAGCTCGAATATCGCGCAGATCTTTTAGGCTAGACACCCCACCACTTGCTACAACTGGCTTAGAAGTTGCGGCACAAACTTCGCGAAGTAATTTCAAATTTGGTCCAGTCAGTGTTCCATCCTTGGCAACATCAGTGACGATATATCTGGCACAGCCATCACCATCTAAACGTTTAAGAGTTTCAAAGAGCTCGCCACCTTCACTTGTCCAACCTCGCGCAGCGAGTGTGTGACCACGAACATCAAGTCCTACCGCGATCCGATCACCAAACTCGCGAATGACTTTCGATGTCCATATTGGATCTTCAAGCGCCGCAGTTCCAAGATTTACTCGCGCACATCCAGTATCAAGTGCCCGGCGCAACGATGCATCATCACGAATTCCACCAGAAAGCTCAACCTTAATTGAAACACTCGCGATAACTTGCGCAAGCAACTCGGCATTGCTACCTATTCCAAAGGCCGCGTCTAAATCCACTAAGTGAATCCACTCGGCTCCGGCAGCAACAAATTCTTGGGCAACTTCAAGAGGTTGGCCATACGCACTCTCTTTGCTCAGCTCGCCCTGAACAAGTCTTACGGCTCGGCCATCTTTAACATCTATGGCAGGAAGTAACTCGAGTTTTGTAACAATATTCTCGGTCATAGCGCACCAACCCAATTTGAAATTAGTTTGGCCCCAGCAGCGCCACTCTTCTCTGGGTGGAACTGCGTTACGGTTACCGCATCTAATTCCACTGCAGCAAGAAAATTTTCACCATAATTTGTGGTGGTATTTGCGGCGCCAGCAACCGAATTCTTTGCGGCATACGAATGAACAAAGTAGAAAGAAGAATCTTCCACACCCGCAAAGAGTTTAGATTCACCTGGCGTGCTAACGGTGTTCCAACCGATATGCGGCAAGATCGGCGCATCTATTTGCGAAACTTCACCAGGAAGTATCCCTAGCCCAGCGGTCTTCACCTTTTCATCACTTCTCTCAAAAAATATTTGCATACCTACGCAGATTCCAAAAGTTGCTTTCCCGAGTTCAAGGCGCCGAGAAATTATGTCATCGCCACCCACTGCAAGAAGTTGATTCATGCATGCTGCAAAAGCGCCAACACCCGGTACGACTAGTCCGTCAGCAGCAATACATAATTCTGGGTCGCTAGTGACGATAACTTTTGGATGGGCAAGTTCGAATGCGCGTTGTGCCGACCGCAAGTTTCCTGACCCGTAGTCAAGAATTGCTATCAAAGAACGCCCTTGGTTGATGGAATTCCAGTAACTCTTGCATCAATAGCACAGGCATCTTTTAGAGCACGAGCTACCGCTTTAAATTGCGCTTCAAAGACGTGGTGCGCATTGCGACCTTCGAGTACCCGTACGTGTAATGCGATTCGCGCTTCAGCAACAATAGATTCCCAGATGTGGCGACCGAGGGTGGTGTCGAATGTTCCAATTAATTCAACAATTTCTGGTTGCCGGTGTACCAAATAAGGGCGACCCGAAAGATCTACCGCGGCCTGAACTAAAACTTCATCCAACGGGACCATCGCATCACCAAAACGACGAATGCCGGCTTTATCACCTAAGGCTTCACGTAGCGCCTGGCCAAATGCGAGCGAGGTATCTTCGACGGTGTGGTGCGAATCAACATCAACATCACCAGTTGTCTTGACGGTTAAATCAAACCCAGCATGCTTACCGAGTTGCGAGAGCATATGATCAAAAAACGGCACTCCAGTATCGATATCGATTGCGCCAGTTCCATCCAAGTTGATCTTGACATCAACCTCGGACTCCTTGGTCTTTCGATTTACATGTGCGCTTCTCATAAGTGCTCCTCTATTTTCCGATACATCTAACTTGGGTAATTATGGCTTAAGTTTTGCTACTGCTGCCAAGAATTTCGTGTTCTCCTCTGGCGTCCCAACTGTTACGCGCAAATAGCCCGGAATTCCGATATCTCGGATCAAAACACCATCTGCAAGCAATGCCTTCCAATTGGCAGATGCATCGCCACCATGCGAGGTGAAACCAGTGAAAGCAAGAAAATTTGCCGAACTTGGCAATACTTCAAAGCCCAGCTGCGTCAAAGCAGCAGAGATCCGAACCCGTTCTGCTTTCAAAATTGTGACTTCACCTAATAGTTCCGTTGAGTGGGCAATTGCAATCCGAGCAATAGCCTGTGTCATCGCGCTTAGGTGATACGGAAGTCTGGTGACCAACATCGCCTCTGAAATCTCTTTCGAGCCGATGAGGTAGCCAACTCGTGCACCTGCGAAGGCAAAAGCTTTACTCATCGTGCGGACCACTACAACATTTGGGAAATTCTTCACAAGGCTCACGGCAGATTCTTCATCACTAAATTCTGCGTAAGCCTCATCGACGATCAATAGCCCTTGAATATTTCTGGTTGCAACGGCTAATTTTTCAATCTCAGCAATCGTTAGTGCTGTGCCGGTCGGGTTATTTGGGGTTGTAATAAAAGTTAGACCTGGCTTAATTTCAGCGATCTTGCTCATAGCGTCTGCAACATTCAATGAGAAATCAGCGCTACGCGCTCCGGAGGTCCACTTGGAGCCAACGACTCGGGCGATGAGTGGATGCATGGAATATGAAGGCACAAATCCAAGTACTCCCCGATCACCAAAAGCCAACATCAACGTCTGCAAAATTTCATTAGAGCCATTTGCCGCCCAGATATTTTCCACTTGAAAATTCGAGTTAGTTTGCGAATTTATATAGCCGGCAAGTGCCGCACGTAATTCGGTAGCATCGCGATCTGGATATCTATTGAGGTTTCCTAGGACTTCAGGTAACTGGCGCAACATATCTGCAACTAATTTTTCCGGCAGCGCAAATGGATTCTCATTCGTATTAAGTGACACAACGCCACTTATCTGTGGGGCGCCGTAAGGTGATAGTCCGGCTAGATCCGCACGGATTGGCAACCAGTCTGGCCACCCTTGATTCTTATTTTCCATCTTGTTCCAACCTAGCGCTCATTGCTTCACCGTGTGCAGGTAGGTCTTCGGCAATTGCGAGGGTTATTACATTCGCCGCAATATCACGAAACGCTGCTTCGTTATATTCAATGAAACTGACACCTTTTAGGAAAGTTTGTACGGAAAGACCACTTGAGTGACAAGCGCAGCCCCCAGTTGGTAGAACGTGATTTGAACCAGCTGAATAATCTCCAAGAGAGACCGGGGTAAAGCGGCCAAGAAATACTGCCCCAGCATTTCGGATGCGATCTGCCGCAAATTTAGTATCCCTCACAACTAGTTCAAGGTGTTCGGCGCCATAAGCATTAACTACATCAATGCCTTGCTCCACACTATCTACCAAAACAATTGCAGACTGTTGGCCACCGAGCGCGGTTCTAATACGTTCACCATGTTTGGTTTTGCTAACTCTTCGTTCAAGTTCTACTTCTACTTGGTCGGCCAGTTCAACGCAATCAGTTACGAGCACGGCAGCAGCTATAACGTCATGCTCAGCCTGGCTGATTAAATCTGCCGCAACCTCACCAGCGTTTGCGCTTTCATCAGCCAGGACGGCAACTTCAGTAGGTCCAGCCTCCGAATCAATTCCAATGATTCCGCGTAGCGCGCGCTTGGCCGCTGCCACATAAATATTTCCCGGTCCGGTAACAATATTTGCCGGCTCGCAAACGCCTGCAACTCCATAAGCAAACATGGCAATCGCTTGGGCGCCCCCAATTGCATAAACCTCTTCGATGCCAAGTAGCGCACACGTTGCCAAAATTGTTCCATTCGGCAAACCGTTATTATCTTTTTGCGGCGGCGAGGCCACGGCGATACTTGGAACTTTAGCAATTTGTGCTGGTACAACATTCATAATTACCGAACTTGGATAAACCGCACGACCACCTGGGACATAGAGTCCAACTCGATCAACCGGAATCCATTTTTGGGTAACCATTCCCCCATCAACGACCTTGCTTGAAGTTGTGGTTCTAACTTGATCCCGGTGAACTTTTTGAATTCGCCGGATTGCTTCTTCAAGAGCGCTTCGAACTTTGGAATCTAGGTTTGCTAGTGCTCGTTCCAACTCAATTTTTGGAACTCTAATCATCTCTGGCGCAACCCCATCAAATTCAAGGGATAACTTAATTAACTCTGCTTCATTCCCGGTTTTAACACGTTCCAAGATTGGTGATACGGCTTTCATTGCACCATCTACATCTAACAGAGCTCTTGGAAGCTCGGCTTGATATTGCAATTTGCTGCGAGTTTGACCGCGAAAATCTACGCGTCTAACAACTCTGCTTTGGGATGAATTCACTGCCCAATTCTAGCGGTGCGCCTCTGGGGCGAGTGCGCGATTAAACCAGACAGTCTGGACCGAGAATTGCCTTTAGATCAGCGCTCAAACTTGGTGATGCAGTAACTCGCAACTCATCCCCAATCTTCATGGTCAGACTCTTGCGTCCATCGTCCAACTTGAGATGCACTTCACGCTTTCCTGGGTGTGAGCGCAAAATTTCTTTAATGCGATCAACTATCGGTGGCGTACAGCGAACGGTTTCCATACTTATTACTAGTGGTCCGGTTGGCGCCGCACTAATGTCAGGTGTTGAGAGATCCAAAGCCATGACTTTTGGCTGCTCTTCTCTCTTATCAATCCGTCCACGGATTACAACGATACGATCTTCTACCAAGCTCATTGAGTGTGTTGTGTAGGAATTTGCAAAGAACATAACATCGACCGCGCCAGCGAGATCTTCGATAGTAACGATCGCCCATGAATCACCGCGCCTAGAAACTTTGCGCTGAACCTGCGTAATCAAGCCACCGATATTTACGATCTGTTCGTGACCAACGCTCTCTTCGGCGATCTGGCTAATAGGCATATCCGTTACGGCTCGCAACAAATGCTCAACTCCAAGCAGTGGATGATCCGAAACATATAGACCGAGCATTTCTCGTTCGTAACTGAGTAATAAAGATTTTTCCCATTCTTGGTTTGGAATCTCTATTTCAACGCCAGTAATTGATGTGGCAGTTGCACCGGGTGCACCACCAAAGAGATCAAATTGGCCAATTGATTCTGCACGTTTTGCTTCCATTACAGAATCTATGGCTTCCAAGAAAATAAGTGTCAG